>JBEIVB010000107.1:0-7643 GCA_040374085.1 Flavobacteriales bacterium
CGCTGGGTGCCCGAGCTGAACGTGCTGCCCATACCCCTGCGCCACCAACCCTGGCTGGCCAGTGAAATGGAACAGCAATGGGCCGGATTGGTGTTGGGTGTCCATTACCCATTTCCTCTCGTTGACCTGCAAACCGCCCAGCAACAGGCCACACAGGCCGCCTGGACCTTTCGGGAGCGAAACGACGTGCGGCAAGAAGCCTGGCGCATCGTGAGAACCCACACCCATCAGGGCTGGAAAACCTAAAGGCCTGCTTTTCGGCGATTGGCGGGCTGCAGCCACCAACAGGCCATACCCCCCATACACCACCAAAAACAAAGGCCAGAGCGGCAACAGCAACCGATCGCCCTGCCAAAACGAAATGCCCGAGGTAGCCACCATGTAAAGCCAAATGACATACCCTACCAGCCACCATCTCCACACCCCTGGCTCGGGCCGCTGCCAGCCGGCTCGCCAGGCCCAAAGCAGCACCAAGGGAAGAAAGAGGTGCACCCGGTACAACAGGCCATTCAGAAAGCTCATCCAGCTGCGGGATATAGGTTTATTGGTGTACAGCAAGTTGGCCAAACCTTTAATGGATTCTATTATATTTTCATAATAACAGGTTAGGGTGGTGATGGGATGCCGGAGCAAGAATAGAATTTGTTGCTCTTTGCTCCAATCTTGAACGGCCTGCTTAGCCGCATCAAGGGCAATTCCCTTTGCATGCATGTAGGTTTGTGGAACCAGAAACCAGCCAAACGTACGCTCGCCGATAAAACTAATTTTATAATGTCCGGTTTGTGCCTCTACCAAGTGCATTTGATACCCTATTGCCCATGTGCACAAGGCTAGGGCACCCAACGAAAACCAGCCTCGGGAGAGGGGCCAGGCCGCGCGCAGGGTAAAACCGGCACACACCCACATAAGGGGTTCAAACACCGGTCGTAAGAGGGTAAGCGTGCACAGCAGAAGCAACAACACCGGCCAAAAAACGGGGTGCCGAAAACCCGCAACCGCACGCACCGACCACGCCGTGCCGGCAGCCACCAAAAAGGTGGTGAGCACCTCGGTGAGGCCGTGGGCCGTGAGCACCACAAAGGTGAGGTTGAGCATCATAAGAAGGGTGCAAACCCAAGCTGCCTTGAGGCTGGATGTAGCACTTCGCACCGCCCAGAAAATGAATTGTAAGGTACCCAACCAACACGCAAACTGAAGGAACCCGCAAGCCCCTTCTTGACCCAGAAAAAATGCCAGCGCCAAAATTGCACCATAGCCCCAAGGGCGGGTCTGAAAACAAGTTGTGGGCTCATCCTTCAGCCACCAGTCCATGGTGCTTTTATACGTTTGGGAATCGGGGGTAGTCCAGAAATCAGTTGAATTGAAGGAGATGCCCAGCCAGTGGGTGGCCCAAGCATAGAACACCATGCTTATGCCAAGAAGAAGCGCGTGCTGCAACCGTACTTTGCTCATGGTCCGCCAAAGGTACCTCAATAAAAACAGTTCGCGATGCCGCTTAATTCAACCACATTAAACAAAAGTGTTGGGATTGCCCTTACTTTTGAGCATGGATCGATTGTCGCTGGAAAAACATATTCAGGAAAAGAAGAGTGTGTTGTGTGTTGGACTGGATGCACAGTTGAGCCAAATTCCCTCCAGTTTGCCCGGTGGAACCAAGGGTTACCTGAGGTTTCTAACCGAGGTGGTGGATGCCACTGCTGAGTCTTGCGTGGCCTATAAACCCAACCTGGCTTTTTTCGAGGGCCTGGGGCCTGATGGATGGGTGGTATTTAAACAACTTTGCTCGTATATACGGGAGCGCCATCCCCGGCACTTTTTAATTGCCGATGCCAAGCGGGGCGACATAGGCAACACCGCCGAACAATATGCCTCGGCTTTCTTTGAGGTGTATGGCTGCCACGCCGTTACCGTAGCACCGTATATGGGAAAAGACTCGGTTGAGCCTTTCTTGCAGCACCCCGGCCATTGGGCCATTGTGTTGGGCTTAACCAGCAACCCGGGCAGCCACGATTTTCAGCGCCAGCAGCTCAACAACGCCAACTACCTCTTTGAAGAAGTGCTCTTTCGGGTTGCGCAATGGGGTACCGAAGACAATCTGATGTTTGTTATAGGCGCCACCCACCCTGCTCAACTTCTGCATGTGCGCAAGCTCTTTCCCCGCCATATTTTTCTTGTGCCCGGCGTAGGCGCCCAGGGCGGCACGGTAGAGGCCGTAATGCACGCCGCGCATACCCCCCAAGGCGGAGTGCTCATAAACGCCTCCCGCTCGGTGCTGTTTGCCTCCTCCGGTCCCGACTTTGCCGAGGCCGCCGCCGCCGAAGCCCGCCGCCTGCATCAGGAAATGAAAGCCAACTGGAAAGGGGCTTGACAAACGCCCTTTGGGGTTGTATATTCGCATGCAGCATGATGGATTTCATGCACCTATTTTATTTACTATACATACTATTATTCTATGCAAGAAGCCTTTGTACAGGCTGTGTGGCAGCATCAGCTGTTTGCAGCCAACCGGTTGTGCACCCTCTCGGGCGAGCCCTTGGAAATTGTGCACCCGGGCATCCTCAACACCAATGCCGGTCCGGATTTTTACAACGCCCGTGTGCGCATCGGCAACACCTTGTGGGCGGGCGAGGTGGAGATCCATTTGCGCTCTTCTGACTTCGATGCCCATCGCCATGCCGACAATCCCGCCTACCACCACCTCATCCTGCACGTGGTTTGGGAGCACGACCGCCAAGCGCCCTTCTTGCAGGAGCGGGGGGTGCCCACCCTGGTGCTGAAAGACTTGGTGCCAGAGGCCTTAACCGACACCTACCTCCACCTCGTGCATGGGCCAGAGGAGCTGCCTTGTTCAGGAGGCCTGTCTGGCTTAAACGCCTTGCACCGGGCCAGCTGGCTCGACCGCATGTTGAGCGAGAGGCTGAGCAACAAAGCCGCGCAACTCGAGCAGAGGCTGGGGCACCTGAGGGGCGATTGGGAATCCATGGTGTTTCAGGCCTTGTTGCAGGCCATGGGCTTTTCGGTGAACGCCTTGCCTATGGAATGGCTGGGGCGCAGGCTGCCCTTGGGACTCTTGCAGCGACATGCCGGAAATCCCGTGTGGCTGGAGGCCCTCTTGCTGGGCCAGGCGGGCTTTTTGGAGTGTGCGTTCCACGATGCCTATGCCCAAACCCTGCAAAGCGAATACCTCTTTCTGAAAAGAAAGCATAACCTGCAGCCCATCTCCACCTCCTCGTGGAAGTTCCATAGGTTGCGTCCGGCCAACTTTCCTACCCTTAGGCTGGTGCAGGTAGCCGCCTGGTTGCATGCTCAACCTCGACTTGGCACCTTTCTGCTGGAAGCCCAAGATGTGAACGAAGTGATGCAGGTCTTAGACAGCGCGCCTCCACCCTATTGGCAGAAGCATTACCGACCGGGGGTGCCTGCGGCCCTGCACAGCGCCGGCTTGGGCGAGGAGGCCAAGCGCTATCTGCTCATAAACGCCATTGTTCCGCTTCACCTGCTGAGGCACGGTCCCGAGGCCAAAGCCCTGGAGTGGCTGCGCCTGCTTTCGCCGGAGCAAAACCGTATGCTGCAGCCTTGGAAAACCACGCCCATTGCCCCAAAAAACGCCGCAGAAACCCAAGCCTTATATCACCTCTATCAACACTATTGCCTTCCCCGCTTGTGCAGCACCTGCCATTGGGGTGCCGCACTGCTAAAAAATGCCTACCTTTCCCCGTCACCACCTGTTACCCCCTAAACCGCATGCAACGCATCATCACCTGGTTTGAACAGCAGGCCTTTGGAGTCTGCACCTGGATGGGCACGAAGCTGGGGATGCGCACCAGCCGTATTCGCCTCTACTTCATCTACCTCTCCTTCTTCACCGCGGGATCGCCGGTGATCGTGTATTTCGTGATGGCGTTTCTGCTCGAACACAAACGTTATTTCCTCCCCTTCCGCTCGCGCAGGTCGAGCGTGTGGGATCGTTGAGCCAAACCAACAACACCATAACCTTTCCCTGATTTTTTACATCCATGAAGAAACTTTCCTTTCTGGCCTTTCTTTTTTTATTGACCGTTCGCCTGCAGGCTGCTCCGGGCGACACCACCGTAGTGCGCGTGCACAACGCTGCACACTGGAGCTGGTATGGCAACATAGACCGCTGGGGCGTTTTCCCCGACACCGGTAAAAGCTACCGGAAGGTCATCTTAAAATACACCCTGGGGTGTCCGTCGGGCGGTTGCAGCGATTGGGACTACACCACCCAGATCCTCCTGCGCCGACACACCGGCACCCTGGATTCCACCTTGTTTACCGGGCACGCCTTCTCGGTGGGCGGCAACACCCCAGACAGCATCGTCTACAGTCCGGACACCACCTACACCACCCAATGGAGTGCCGGCACCAACACCACCGTCATGGTTCCTACCAACCCTATAAGCATTGTATTGTATGGCAACACCCAAAGCCCCTGGTTGCCTACCGATACCCTAAGGGTTTGGCCGGCTGGATATTACAACAACATATACGTGGGCGGTTTTATAAACGATTCGGTATATGTGAACGGCATCACCTTGCAAAACTCGGTGCAAACCGCGTATCAGCCGTTTGAAGTAATCGTACCCGTGGAGATTGCCCGCATGATGACCCCCTACGGAGGCAACTACAACGCCAACTGGAAATTTCCCTTCTTCTTCGACATCACCGACTACGCCAACCTCCTGCACGACTCCGTTGACGTGCGCGCCTTCTACGGAGGCTATTCCGATGGCTTTACCGTTACCCTCGACTTCATCATGATAGAGGGAACTCCTCCTAGGCCTGTGCATAAAATACACACCTTATGGAACGGCTCCTGGGACTACGGCAACGCCGCCAACCCCATCAACACCCATTTGCCCACCATCAGCGTAAGCACCCAGGGCGGAGATGTGGGCGCCAAGCTGCACATCGTTCCCTCGGGCCACGGCGGAGGTGGAGCCGACAACTGCTCGGAATTCTGCACCAAAGACTTCTTTGTGGGTGTGAACAACACCACCCAATTCCAGCAGAGCATCTGGCGCAACGATTGCGGCCTAAACCCCATCTACCCGCAGCCCGGCACCTGGCTCTACGACCGCGCCAACTGGTGTCCGGGAGACAAAACACTGCATTACGACTACGACCTATCGCAGTGGCTTACACCGGGCAGTCCCCTTCAAGTGAAAATGACCCTTGAAGATTATGTGAACGCCGGCAACAACTACACCTCCTACATCATAGGCTCATCCCTCATCACCTACGGTGCCCCCAGCTTTGCTTTGGATGCCTCGGTAGAAGACGTGTTGGCGCCCAGCACCCAGGGCACTTACGTGCGCCTAAACCCCATCTGTTCCAACCCCATCGTGCGCATACGCAACAACGGCTCGGCTGCCCTCACCAGCCTAAAAATTCACTACGGCCTAACCGGAATGCCCGAGCAAACCTTCAACTGGACCGGCAACCTTGGCTTTGGCCAAACCCAGGACGTAACCCTGGGCACCTTTCCACTGCCTGAGCCCGACACCGCAGTATTCTTTGCCCGTGTTTCCGATCCAAACGGAGGGACCGATTCCTATGCCCTCAACGACCAATACACCACCACCTTTCTGCCCCCCATTTCTTTTCCGGATCGCGTGGTGCTTGAGGTAAAAGCTAACAACTACGGAGAAGAAAACTCCTTTGTGGTGAAGAACGAGCTGGGCACCACCGTGGCCAACCGCGACTTTTATACCAGCGGCGCCATAACCCGCGACACCCTTACCTTATCGCAAGGATGTTATGAATTTACCTTCAACGACATAGGCAAAGACGGCCTCTCCTTTTGGGCCAACAACACCGTAACCGGCACCGGCTATGTGCGTTTCAAAAACGCCACCACAGGCGCGGTAATCCGCACCTTCAACTCCGACTTTGGCACCCGCGTGCGGCTTTCCTTTACCGTAGGCAACTACTACAGCATAGCCGAAGAAGACGGAGCTGCCGAATTGAGTGCCTATCCCAACCCCGCGCAAGACCGCCTGATGATTACCTGGACCGGTGGAAAGCCACGGGTACTGGAAGTGTACAACCTGGCGGGTGCCCGTGTGGCCGAAGTGCAGGGCACACCTCTGCGCCAAGGACAAGTCGAGCTCAACACCAGCGATTGGGCCAACGGATTGTACCTCTTAAAATGGACAGACGGCACCCAGCAGAAAGCCATAAAAGTGTCTATACAGCACTAACCATTCCTTTCGTTTGTGCGGCTTGCATAGGGTGGTATGCCTTCTCGAAGGGTGGCATACCACCGCACTTTTCCTGAGCATATTACAGCCTAAGCATTTTACAGGCAACTTCTTATGATACCACCCGCTGCCACGGCCATACCCCTTTCCGCCCTCTTGGGCGAGGTTGAGGCCGTAGTGGCACATGCCTTTGAAGGCCGGCAGACATGGGTGGTGGCCGAAACCTCCGATGTAAAACCCTACCCCAGCAAAGGCTGGACCTTCTTGCGGTTGTTGGAGCGAAGGGGCGATGCCATTGCCGCCAAAGCCGATGCCGTAATCTGGCGATCGGCCGTGGTGGACTCCTTTTTTGAGCAGACCGGCGTGAGGCTGCAAAACAACCTTAGCCTTATGATGCTCGTGAGCGTCTCGTTCCGGGCTGCGCATGGATTCTCCTTGCAGGTGCACCGCATAGATCCGGCCTACACCTTAGGCCAGCAGGAGGCCCAGCGCAGGCAGGTGCTTGCCACCGTAAGCAGCTTGCACCCCGGCAGCTTAACCATGCGCGACGGGCAGTGGGTATCGGCCAACCACCTGAGGCCCCTGCCCGTGCTCCTGCGCCACCTGGTGCTGGTGGGTGCACCGGGCAGCGATGGGGAGCGGGACTTTGTGCACGAGCTGAAGGGCAACCCCTACGGCTATGCCTTCCGCATCACCTCCATAGCCGCCTCGGTACAGGGCCGCGAGGCCCCTGCCCAGCTTGCCCGGGCCTTGCACGAAGCGGCCCACGTGAGCGGTGCCGATGCCGTGGTGCTCATACGGGGCGGAGGATCAGACACCGACCTCTCTGCCTTCGACAGCCTGGAAGTGAGCTTGGCCATCTGCCTGTGTCCGCTACCGGTGCTTACCGGCATTGGACACCAGCGCAACGTAAGCCTGGCCGACCTTCTGGCCCACACCCCATTGAAAACCCCCACCAAAGTGGCGGCGTTTGTGGTGGAACGCCACCAAAACGTTGACCGAAAACTTCAGGAGATGCAGCAGCGCGTGATGCGGGGAGCAGCCTCGGCCCTGCAGCTTGCCCGCTACCGAATAGAGGGCATACCCCAGCGCATAGAAGCCGCCTCTGCACGTTATCTGGAGCGGCGTGCCGCACAGCTCAACAGCATGCAGCGCATTGTGCAGGCCCACCACCCTCAGCGCTGGCTGCAGCGAGGCTTTGTGGCGGTGAGCCAAAACGGCCATACCATAACCCGCAAAAAGCAGGTAAACCAATTGCAGCCCCTGCTGCTTACCTTTGCCGACGGAACCCTAACCGCAACCCCTACCGCACCACCCCATGGCAAAGAAGAAAAGCTTTGAACAACTCTTTGCCGAGCTCAACGCCCTGGTGCAAGCCATAGAAAGCGACGAGCTGCCCCTCGACCAACTGAGCAAGCA
>JBEIVB010000180.1:0-3575 GCA_040374085.1 Flavobacteriales bacterium
AGCTCTTTCCGCCGGGCTTCGGTGAGCACGTGCGGATGAAACGTAGCCTGCCTGTCCCAAATTTCATTGAACTCATATTGATAATCGCTTCGGTAGAAAATGTTCTTTTTAATTCTGTACAGCGGGTTCTCGCATAGCTTTTGGTAGAAGAAGCTGCCTAAGGTTGTGCCGCCAAGACCTTCTGAATTGGCCTTTATGGTTTGAAGATACTCGGTCTCTTGTTTCTCATCGTTTCCGCCTGCCTTGCGCGAAGAGCGGTATCCACGCTTTTGGTTGAGGTGAAAGAAAACGCGGCCCAGCTCCTCTAAGCTAATGGGTTCGTGCACGGCTTTGTGGCGCAAGCCATACAACTCCAAGGCCGACATCCGGGTAAAAAACTCAGCAGGAGGCATCATACCGTGCGCGGTAAGGAAGCGCACCAGGTGTTTTTTGCGCAAACGAAAACGCTGATATCCCCTTCTTATTTGCCGTTTCTGCCGCCTAACCTGGTTGGTTTCTACGCTTCCGCCCTTTGTAAACTCAGAACTTTCCTCGTTGCTCAGTGGAACAATGCGGGTGCCAAGCCCCAAGAGATCGTATCCGTTTTCGTGTTCAGAAACCATTGCCCAGCCAATGGAACCCACGCCCAAATCGAGGCCTAAAATTTTTTTTGTTGACATGTGTGTGATGTGTTTATATTTGTGGAATCGAAAGCAATTCACAATAAGGTTTTACCGTTGTGAAAACAGTTAAGGCGGCCCTGCAAAGGGTCGCCTTTGTTTTATAGCCTTACCATCAAAAGGCAGCAGCCCAATTCTTCTCAAGCCCTTGCAGCACTTGAGCACCAAAGAATCTGCCTGCTGCCCTGCTGAGGAAGCTGCAGCATAGGAGAACGCCTCTGTGGCTCCACCGGTTTTCCAAACCCATAATGGCAAAAGCAAGAGATAAGAGGTGCAATACATAATGGCGTTATAGAGTACACGGCATGCTTAGGCCGGTTAGGGACACCTGCATAATATGCAAATATAACCGCGAGCCACATTGCTTGGGCTAAACTTTATAAATAAGTCCGCCTTATGTATTAGGTACGACAAACTATGTCGCTGCAAAAACAAAAATTCCAACAAACCCCAAAAAAACAGCCATCCCAATCTGCCTTTCTTACCCACCGAAGCCCCGGTGCATGCGCCACAAACCGCATTGGGCCTGCGATATAGGGGTTAAAGAGAGTAGAGCATCTGTCGGCAGAAACCCGGTATGGTGCCACTCGGAAAAATTATTTTTCAAGAGATGTTGTTGGATTGAAGGTGGGTGGTAATTTAGGGCGAAAATAGAGATGTTTATTTTTAGACTTTTGGAGGTTCATACCCACTAAAACAAATTAATGTTTATAGAATAATTTCATTAAATCTAAATACCAAATTCAATCGTTTACACATTTTCGCCCTGCCCCGACTTTCATTCACCCCAGTATTTTAGCATAACATAAAACTGACCCATCAAAAAAAACAAAAATGGAAACAACAAGTTTAGTAATCGGTATTGCCGCCGGCATTGCACTTGGTTATGTGATGTTTCAACTTCTGATGAAGGGAAAGCATGTCTCCGAAACAGGTCTTGACGAGCTCACCACAAAATTCAACCAGGCAGATAGCCAAAATAAACATCTGGCAGATAAACTAAGTACCCTTGAAGCCCTAAAGAACAGCATCGCCCAAAAATTAGAAGCGAAAGAGGAAGAGGCTACTCGGCTCACCACCAAAGCCGCGCTTCTCGAAGAGAAATTGAGCAACAGCGAAGGCAAAGTTGGCGAGATCACCCAACAGTTGGCCTCCGAACAAACCACAACGAGGAACCTGCAGGATGAAGTAAATTCCAGCAAGCAGAAAATCGCGGAATTAACTGTGCATAATAATTCCCTTTCTGAAAATCTGCAGAAACAAAATGCCCTCACCGATAAACAAGTAAAACAAATAGAAGACCTTACCCAAAAAACAACGGAATTGTCGGCACAGGTAAGCCATTTAGCGGCAAACAATGCAGCCCTGAACGAAAAACTGGAAAGTCAAAAAACAGAAGTTCAAGAGCTTCAAAAAACAGCTCACCTGCAATTTGAAAAAATAGCCAACAGATTATTGGAAGAGAAATCAGAAAAGTTTACCCACACAAACAAAACAACCCTCGAAACCCTTTTGAATCCTTTAAAAGAAGACATCACAAGATTCAAAGAGAAGGTTGAAGCAACGCATACAGAAGAGACGAAACAAAGAACCTCGTTAGAAGAACGAATAAAGGGTTTAATTGAGCAAACCAATAAAGTAAGCGAAGAAGCAAACAATCTGGCATCGGCATTAAAAGGCAAGGCGCAAAAAAGAGGCAATTGGGGCGAAATGATTTTGGAGCGCATTCTCGAAACCTCAGGGCTCACAAAGGATCGGGAGTATTTTATTCAACATACCATCAAGGATGAAGAAGGCAAAAACCAACGATTGGATGTTCGGGTAAATTTGCCCGACGATCGTGCCATCATCATTGATTCAAAGGTATCGCTCATTGCGTATGACAATTATGCCGCCAGCGAGGATGGTGAGCAGCAGAAAAAGTTCATATCTGACCATATTACCGCAACGAAGGTGCACATCGACCAACTAAGTCAAAAGAAATACGACAACCTGGATACGACCTTGGACTTTACCATGATGTTTGTTCCCATTGAACCGGCGTATTTACTGGCCATTCAAAACGATCCCGATTTGTGGGCATATGCGTATTCGAAGAGGATTCTATTGGTGAGCCCCACCACCTTAATTGCCTGCCTAAAGTTGTTTTCTGATTTATGGAGGAGGGAATGGCAAAACAAAAATGCCATGGAGATAGTTAAGAGAGGCGAAAGCCTATACGAGAAATTTGTTGGTTTTTCTAAGTCATTCGAAGACATCGGAAAAAGCATAGAATCGAGCCAAGAAATTTACGCCAAAGCCTTGGGCCAATTTAACAAAGGGAAAGGAAACTTAGTTTCGCAAGCCATTCAACTCCATAATTTAGGCCTTAAGTCTGAAAAGAAAATATCCGCCAATCTATTAACCACCAGCAGCGACATTGAAACCAACGAGACCGAGGACACAGATGAGGCGTGAGCAGAGGCCACACAGATCTTAGGATTGGAGGTTAAAAAATAAATCCAACTACCCAGAGCGTAGTTTCCGAACTACGCTCGGTATTTTTGAAACGATACCAATGGAGATAAAACATGAGTGATTTTTTAAGATTTGGCGCTTTAGAATAATATCTAAATGGCAAGAGAAGAACGGCGTTTAAAGGTTGAAGGATCCTAGGAACTGTAGTGACATACATAAAAGCAGGTTAGTTACAAACTACGCTGAAATGGAGTAATTAAGTCAGTTCAAACAAGATTTGGTAAAATAAGACTATTACGGTAAAGAAAAACTTGTACAACAACCGAACTTAATACGAAGTAATAGTTTCCGTTAAACACTGCTCCACAAAATTCATAAACCCGATGTTAATTACCGAAATATTTTTTCTTCAATGTGACTAATTTTCTTTTGACTCCAATCTTAGAATCTATTTGCATC
>JBEIVB010000198.1:0-2919 GCA_040374085.1 Flavobacteriales bacterium
CGACAACAACATACCCGTTCAGCCCGACGGCAACACCCAGCAACTGCAGGAATTCGACCGCGTGTACATACGCCTCAACGACGACCGCAGCCAGCTTACTGTGGGCGACTTCCAGCTTATGAAACCCGAAGGCTACTTCCTTAGCTTGAACAAGCGTGGGCAAGGTGGATGGTTTCAAAGTGCCTACCCCGTTTCGGGTGCGGGCAACCTGCAAGGCGCAACCCGCGCCGCTGTGGCCGTTAGCCGGGGCAAATTTGCCCGAAATGTGATTCTGGGAGTGGAGAGAAATCAGGGTCCTTATCGTCTGAAAGGAGCCGACAACGAACAGTTTATACAAATACTGGCCAACACCGAGCGCGTGTACATAGATGGGGAGCTGTTGAAACGCGGACAAGACCAGGACTACGTCATCAACTACAACACCGGCGATGTAACCTTTACCGCGCGCAGGCTCATCACCAAAGACAAGCGCATCGTGGTGGAGTTTCAATACAGCGACAAAAACTATGCACGCTCCATGACCCTGCTGGGCCAGGACTTCACCTGGAATGGCGTTCAGGTGCGCATGAACTACTTTCTGGAACAAGACAACAAAAACAAACCCATCCTGCAGGAGCTAACAGACGCCCAGAAAGCCATACTGGCGGGCGTAGGAGACAGTTTGCAAAGCGCCGTAAGCGAGGCTGTGGATAGCGTAGCCTATAATGGAAATGAAGTATTATATGAAAAAAAAGATACCACCGTCTTGGGGTTGCTCTACCCAAACGTATTGGTGTACACCGGTAAACCCGCAGGTTCCTTTTGGAAAGCACGGTTCAGTCTGGTTGGGGCGGGCAGAGGCGATTACGTGGCGGAAAACACCGCAGCCAATGGCAAAGTCTTTCGGTGGGTTGCGCCCATTGGGGGAGAAAAACAAGGGAACTATGCCCCCGTAGTGGTGCTCATCAGTCCCAAAAAAAGCGAATTGTTTACTGTGGGAATTTCAAAACACGGACGTTATGGGCAGGAATTTATGGTGGAGGCTGCAGCCAGCAACAACGACCAAAACACCTTTTCGGACAAAGACAAAGGCAACGACCGCGGCTACGGCCTGAGGCTTAAATGGCGTGACCAGAGGCCGCTGGCCGGCAGCGACAGCTTGGGTTGGAGGCTGGTTTCGAGTGTAGATGCCGAAGTGGTTACCCATTACTTTCAATACGTGGAGCGCTACCGCAGCACCGAATTTGAGCGGGACTGGAACCGCACCCTCAGCAACGACGGCATACGAGGAGCCCAGCAAATGGGCGATGTGGGCATAGGTTTGGCGCATGGAACCAACCAGGTCTTATACCGCTATTCGGCCTTTCGGGAAGATGGGCAATACCAGGGACAACGGCATGGAGTGGAGGCCCGCTTGCAAACGGGCGATTGGAAGTTGGAGGAAACCGCCTCGTGGCTGAGCGCTGCAGACGATCGGGGTGGCAACGACTTTCTGAGGCAAAACTTTGCGGCCCAGGCTCCACTGGGCAAACCCCTGCTTTTGCGCATTACCCACCTTGAGGAGCGCAGCCGCTTTAGGGCAGCCAATGCAGAAACCCTGCTTCCCGCCAGCTTTCATTTTCGGGAACTGGGCGGGCGCGTGGTAAGCAAAGACACCACGCGTTTGCATTATGAATTGGGCTATCTGCGCCGCGACGATTGGGGCGCTCGAAACGAGGCCTTGGTAAACGCCACCCTCGCCCACAACTACACCGCTGGTTTGGTTGCTACCGGCAAGGCGGGCAATCGATTTAGAACCACCCTCAACTACCGCACCTTAACCATTCTCGACTCTGCCCTAAGCCCCACCAAGAAGCCCGAAAACACCGTGTTGATTCGGTTTGAGTATGCCTTTACCGCATGGAAATCTCTCCTATCGGCCAACTCCTTCTACGAAGCCGGATCGGGATTGGAAGTAAAAAAAGTGTTCAGCTATGTAGAAGTGGCTCCCGGATTGGGCATATACACCTGGAAAGACTACAACAACAACGGTATAAAAGAGCTCAACGAATTTGAAGTGGCCGTGTTTAAAGATCAGGCGCGCTACATACGGGTTTTTACCCCTACCAGCGAATTTGTGCGGACTTACAACAACCAGTTCAACCAAATTGTAACGCTGAATCCGGCCGGACTCATGCAGGGCAAAAAAAGCATGTGGGCCAAGCTTTTGGGCAGGCTATACAACCAGGCGGCCTACCGCGTAGATCGCAAGCTGGCCAACGATCCATCTCCTGAGGCCTTTCTCAATCCCTTTCTGCGCAACACTGCCGACAGCAACCTCGTTACCCTCAACACCTCCTTTCGGAACACCCTTTCGGTTAACCGTTTGGATCCGGTGTGGGGGCTCGATTGGTTCGTGCAGAGCAACCGCAACAAAAGCCTGCTCACCAACGGCTTTGATGAGCGCCGCCAGGAATTTCAGGGCTTAAGGCTGCGCTGGAACCTGCAAAGCAAATACACCTTTAACCTTGAGGTAACCCAAGGGGTAAAAGCCTCCTTCTCTCAGTTCTTTCCGGTGCGCAACTTTCAGATACCCTACAACGAGGTGAAACCCGAGTGGGTGTGGCAGCCCAGCCTGCAATGGCGCCTGGCCCTAAGCTACAACCGCCGCGACAAAACAAACACCCTTTCCGAAATGCGCGAGCGGGCCCTGGTGCAGAATGCAGGTGCCGAACTAAAATACAGCACCCCGGAAAAAGGAACCCTCATAGCCCGCTTCAACTACATTGAAATGACCTACAACGGCGACGCCAACACCCCGCTTGGCTTTGAAATGTTAGAGGCCTTGCGCGTGGGGGCAAACTACACCTGGAATCTGAGTGCCCAGCGCTCTTTGGGCAACAACATGCAGCTGAACCTCTCCTACGACGGCCGCAAATCACCCGGGTCACCCACCATTCA
>JBEIVB010000104.1:0-7787 GCA_040374085.1 Flavobacteriales bacterium
AATAGAGAACGCACGGAAAAAGCAAGAGGCCATGGCTGCACTGGCCCAAAAACTAAAGGAAACTGCTGAGGCCGGCGAGCGGAAACGATTGGAGGAACTGGCAAAACAAGAGGAATTGTTTCGAGAAAGATCCAGTAAATTCCCTCCTGTAATGGGGATTTACACCACCACCACAAGCATAATCAACGGAAAAAAAGCCTACGGCTACATCAACTTCGGAAATGGTCTTGGCAATCAAGACCTAACCAAAGAAGAATTTGATGAATACAAAGAACGTTATAAAAAGCCTTAGCTATTTCCTGCCAATCCTTCCCACCAGTTGTTTAGCAAACGGTCTCCCTCAGGAGTAAGGATACTTTCGGGGTGAAATTGAAAACCCATAACCTTTAGATTGCGGTGTTCAATGGCCATTGGGTTACCGTTTTCATCGGAAGCCAAAACTTGAATGTTGTTTTTCAAACTCGCAGTATGAACAACCCAGCTGTGGTAGCGGCCTACTTGAATGGGCTTTTGAAGTTGGTTCCAAATTGGATGGGGCTGAAGATTTAGCAGAGCGGTGGCGCGTCCGTGAACCGGCTCGGGCATACACATTAACTCTGCACCAAAATGAAGTGCGATGGCCTGATGACCGAGGCAAATACCCAAAAGTGGTATTATTCCAACAGTATGTTTTATAAACCAAAGCAATTGCCCAGATTCCTGGGGAAGGCCTGGTCCCGGCGATAATACTGCTGCCTGGTAATCATTCCAACAACCGTCATAAAGAGCATCGTTCCGGAGTACGTGTACCTCAACATCGGGCAACTGCTCCAGCAAGTGAACCAGATTGTAGGTAAACGAATCGTAGTTGTCTACCAACAGCAGCTTTTTACCTGCTGCCTGCATGCCATCAAAGGTGCAATGCCCGCTTTCCGGTGGCGTCGAGGCAAGCCTCGCGAAAAGCTTCGGTATAGGTTGGGTGCGCGTGGCTCATGCGCGAAATGTCTTCTGCCGTTGCCCGGTACTCCATGGCTACCACTGCCTCTGCAATAAGATCTGCAACCCGAGGACCAATCATGTGCACGCCCAAAATTTCGTCGGTTTGCGCATCGGATAGGACTTTAATAAATCCATCCATATCCATGCTTGCACGGGCGCGACCGCTAGCCTTAAAGGGGAAGGATCCAATTTTGTAGGCCTTGCCGGCTTGTTTGAGTTGCTCTTCGGTTTGACCCACAGCAGCTACTTCCGGCCAAGTGTACACTACCCCGGGGATTAAATTATAATCTATATGCGGTTTTTGGCCGGCCAGGTGCTCCGCCACAAATACGCCTTCTTCCTCTGCCTTATGAGCCAACATTGCGCCCTTCACAACATCGCCAATGGCATAGATTCCCGGGCAAGATGTTTGAAGATGATCATCTACAACAATGCGCCCACGCTCATCGAGCTGAACCCCTGCCGATTCCAAACCCAGATTATCCGTGTAGGGACGACGGCCCAGGGCAACCAACGCATAATCTCCTTCAAACGTGTGGGAGTTTCCATTTGAATCTTCTGCAACAACCTCTGCTCCTTTTCCCTTGGTGCGCACCGAAACCACCTTGTGGCTGAGTTTGAACTCCATGCCCAACTTCGCTAAACTTTTCTGCAGCTCCTTTCCCAGGGCGCGATCCATGGTGGGGATGATGGCATCAGCATATTCGATTACCGTTACACGAGAGCCGAGGCGGGCATATACCGACCCCAACTCCAATCCTATCACACCTCCACCAATCAATAAAAGCTGCTTGGGCACTTCGGAAAGAGAAAGCGCTTCGGTGGAGGTTATTACTCTTTTCTTATCCACCTCCATGCCGGGCAACACCACAGGTTTGGAGCCGGTGGCCAGAATGATGTGGCGGGCCTGAATGTCCACGGTTTGTCCATTGTTGAGGACAACAGATGCCTTGCCGGGGCCGTTAAGGGTGGCGTGACCGGAATGCACAGTAATCTTATTCTTTTTCATGAGATAACCGATTCCGTCGCAATTCTGTTTCACCACATCCTGCTTGCGAGCAATCATTTGAGCGAAATTCAGCTTAAGCTTTCCGGTTTCTATTCCGTGCGTTGCAAAGGTGTGCAGGGCATTGTGATAATGCTCGCTGCTGTCGAGCAAAGCCTTGGAGGGAATGCAGCCTACGTTTAAGCAGGTTCCGCCGAGCGTGCTGTACCGCTCGGCAATGGCGGTTTTCATGCCAAGCTGAGCACAACGAATGGCAGCCACATAACCTCCCGGTCCCGAGCCAATAACCAATACATCTACCTGTTCCATAGTGAACGAATTTCTTAACGTTTGCGGGTTCAAACTTATGGAATCCGTGCATCAAATTAGCGCTGAAGATTCAGGTAGATGAAAGGCCGAACAAACCAGAATCGAAAAAAATGAGTGAAGGCGCTCATCCTAACACCGTGAAAAAACGTGCTCAAGCCCTTATCCTGGTTGATTCAATGGCGTTTTTAGATCTGCCGACCCCTAAAATCTCAGGTGTTAGCGAACGTTAAAATTTCAACTTGGAAACTTTGGATTCGAAAATAGTTTCCATAGTTTTGCCCGCGAATTACGCGAATGGATACTCAAGCTCGAATTTTAGAAGGAACCGAACAGCTCTTCTTCCGTTTCGGCATAAAGGGCATCACCATGGACGACATTGCCCGCAACCTGGGCATCAGCAAAAAAACCATATATCAGTTTTTTGAGGACAAAAACGCTCTTGTGCAGAGTCTTATCGGCTCGCATCTGCAGCGCAACGAAAAGCGCATGTGCGCATTGCCGGAACAATCCGACAACGCGATACATGAAATCATCCTCACGATGGACCACATGGTAGAAATGTTCAAACGCACCAATCCGGTCATGTTTCACGACCTTATGAAATACCATCCGGCGGCGTATGCAACCTTTCAGGAATTCCGGAGGAAGAAACTCTACGACATCATCAGCAGAAACCTGACACGGGGAATAAAGGAAAAACTATACAGGCCCGACATTCACATACCTACTTTGGCCATTCTGAGGCTGGAGCAAGTTCAAATGTCTTTTGACCCCAGCATTTTTGAAGGAGTGGCCCGTCCCTTGCATGAGGTACATCACGAACTCATCAAGCACTTTCTGTTTGGCATCAGCACCGTGAAGGGTCATAAGCTGGTGAATGAATACTTGAACATCAACGAAAGCGAAATATAAACCCAGTACTATGAATTCATCCCTTTCTCTCCGCATCGTCTGCCTCCTCTTCGGTGGTGCCATGAGCAGCGGGGTTCTTGCCCAAACGGCATTCACCCTAAAGGAAGCTCAGGAATATGCGGTAAAAACCAACGTCAACGCTTTAAACGCCAAGCTTGACGTAGACATGGCGGTGGCGCGAAAAAACGAGATTCGGGCAATAGGCTTGCCCCAACTTAGCGCCAGCGTAGACATCAAAGACTACGTAAAATTGCCGGTAGCCTTCTTCCCCGATTTCATTGGTCCGGCCATTTACCAATCGTTGTTGGCATACCAAGTATTGCCTCCTGGAACACCGGCTCCTCCCTCTCGAGAACCGTCGGCAGTTGCATTGGGAACCCGATACAACATCACCGCTGGAGCAACCCTTTCTCAGCTGCTGTTCAGCAACGACTACCTTGTTGGTTTGCAAGCCAGCAAGGCCTATCTCGACCTTTCTCAGAAAATGCTCGATCGGAGTGCCATTGAAACGCGGGTAGCCGTTGCGAAAGCATACTACGGTGTACTTATAAATCGTGAGCGCGTAAAACTCCTCGATGCGAACATCGACCGCCTGGAAAAACTTCGGTCGGATATTGTTGCCATGGGAGCGGCAGGATTTGTAGAACGCATCGATCAAAACCGGGTAGAAGTATCGCTCAACAACCTGAAAACTGAAAAAGAAAAAATAGGCCGACTTATGCTGTTGGCAGAATACTTATTGAAATTTCAAATGGGATATCCTGCCGATCAACCCATTACGCTAACCGATCAGATTACCGTTGACCAACTGCCGGCAACCGATGTGTTGGACAACAGCAAAGCCAATGCTTCCAACCGCATTGAGTACAAGTTGTTGGAGAGTCAGGTAAAACTAAACGCATTGGATCTAAAGCGAAACCGCGGAGGTTACCTTCCTTCTCTTGCCGCCTACTCGAGCGGCAGCTATTCTTTTCAGAAAAACAACTTGGATATAGGAGGTTTCCGCTGGATTCCGGTACTGATTGTGGGCGCCACGTTAAACGTACCAATCTTCGATGGATTTAGCAAACATTATAAAATTCAGCAGGCTGTAATCAACCTTCAAAAATCGAAAAACCAGCAAACGCAATTCGAACAAGCTGTACAACTGGAAGTAGCTCAGGCACAGGCATCCTACAACAATGCCTTGTCCAGCATCAAAACTCAACAGCGAAATGCCGAGTTGGCCAGAGAAGTTTACGATGTTACCAAAACCAAATACCAGCAAGGAGTGGGCACCAACACCGATGTGGTGAATGCAGATGCCGCTCTCAAGGAGTCGCAAACCAACCTCTACAACTCGTTGTACGACTTCTATCTTGCTAAAATTGATTTAGACAAAGCCTTAGGCACCTTCACGAAATAATCTTCAACACCCCCTTTCTCACAACACAATACTTATGAAACGATTACTCTCATTCTTACCGGCATTGATTCTTCTTCTTGCTGCCTGCGGCGGTAAAGGATCCGACAAAAAAGCCCGTTTGGCTGAACTGAAGAAAAAAGAGTCTGAAATCAGCGCCGAAATTCGCGCGTTGGAAAAAGAGCTGGGCAGCACATCTGAAGCCCGGAAAGCGAAACTTGTAATTACCGACGAATTGAAGCCGGAAAAATTTGTGCATTTCGTGCACATTCAAGGGCGAGTAGATGCAACCGATAACGTTGTAGTTAACGCAAAGATGCCGGGCACTGTAGTTCGTATTTTGGTTAAAGAAGGTCAAACGGTTAAGGCTGGCCAACTGTTGGCGGAAACCGATGCATCGGCTTATCTGAGCGGTTTAGAGGAGGCACGCACCGGTTTGAATTTTGCCACCACATTATTTGAGAAACAGAAGAGCCTATGGGACCAGAAAATTGGTACGGAGGTGCAATTTTTACAAGCCAAAAATGCCAAAGAGCAAGCAGAGAAACGCATTGCAACCCTGAACGAACAAATCGCCATGACACGGGTGGTATCGCCCATTTCCGGTGTTGTAGACGAGGTAATGTTGAGATTGGGACAGCCCGCAAGTCCGGGTGTTCCCAACAATGGAATCCGCGTAGTGAACATGGGCAACGTAAAAGTAAAAGCCGATGTGGCCGAAGCCTACAGTCAGAGCATTCGTCCGGGCAGCGATGTAACCGTTGAATTTCCGGATGCAGGCAAAACCGTTCGGTCAACCTTGCATTACGTTTCGAAGCAGATAAACCCAATGACCCGCACCTTTGGTGTTGAGGCTGAATTGGCCCCAGATCCTTCGTATCAGGCCAATATGGTTGCGGTTTTGAAAATAGTAGACTACTCAGCAAAAGATGCCTTAGCCGTTCCCATAAACCTTGTTCAGAACTCAGAAGAAGGCACCTATGTGATGGTTGCAGAAACAAAGGGCAACGAAACGGTAGCCCAAAGAAAAGCGGTGAAGACCGGCAAAACCGGTACCGATCGTGTTGAAATTTTAGAAGGTTTGAAATCGGGCGACCGTTTGATTACCGTTGGGTATCAGGAATTGAATGAAGGAGACCTCTTGCAGGTAAAATAAAGGGGTATCAACCTACACGCTTTTTTCTTATGAAAGACCTAGAAAAAGAATTCCGGCCCACGAACTGGTCCATCAACAACAAGACCAGCATATTTGTGATGACCATCATCATCACCTTGGCGGGAATTATGTCCTACATGAACTTGCCCAAAACCAAGTTCCCGGATATTGTTATTCCCACTATTTATGTAACCACCATCAATGCCGGAACTTCTCCAAAAGACATTGAGACCCTTATTACCAAGCCCCTTGAAAAGCAAATTAAGGGCATATCGGGGGTAAAGAAACTAACTTCAAATAGCCTCCAGGATTTCTCGAATGTTATTGTGGAATTCAACACCGACGTAAACGTAACGGAGGCCAAGCAAAAAGTGAAAGATGCGGTAGACAAGGCCCGAACCGACCTGCCGCAGCAGCTTACCCGTGAGCCGAATGTTATGGAGGTAAACTTCTCTGACATGCCGGTACTTTACGTAAACCTATCGGGGAACTATGATTTGAACCGATTAAAAGGTTTTGCTGATGACATCAAAGATGAGTGCGAAGGTCTGAAAGAGATCACTCGAGTGGACATCGTGGGTGCACTCGACCGGGAGATTCAAATCAATGTTGACAAGCACAAAATGGAGGCTGCCAGCATTACCATGGGCGATATCCAAAGAACCATTGCCATGGAAAACAGCACCATAAGCGGGGGCTTGGTGCGTATGGATGGCGTTCGTCGTTCTATAAGTGTAAAAGGCGAATTCAAAGATGTTCGGCAACTCAGCGACCTCATTATACGTTCCCAATCGGGCGCCACCATTTACTTGAAAGACATTGCTGAGATACGCGACAACTTCAAAGAAAAAGAGAGTTATGCCCGTTTGGATCACAAAAACGTAATTACCTTAAACATCATCAAACGCGCCGGAGAGAACCTGATTGAGACATCAGATAAGGTACGTGAGATTGTGGAACGGCTGGAAAAAACACGATTCCCTAAGGAACTGGAAATCACCTTAACCGGCGATCAGAGCACCCAGACGCGTACCACTCTGAAAGACCTCATCAACACCATCATCATTGGTTTTGTTTTGGTGTTGCTCATACTCATGTTTTTTATGGGCGTGACCAACGCCTTCTTTGTTGCGCTTTCGGTGCCGCTGAGCTGCTTCCTGGCCTTCATGGTATTTCCGAGCATAGGATTCGAACTCAACATGATCGTGTTGTTTGCCTTCTTACTTGCGTTGGGGATTGTGGTAGACGATGCCATTGTGGTGATTGAGAACACGCACCGTATTTACGATAATGGTAAAGTAGACATCAAAACTGCGGCACGCTATGCTGCCGGCGAGGTGTTTCTGCCTGTTTTGAGCGGAACCCTTACCACCCTTGCACCCTTTATTCCACTGGCGTTCTGGCAGGGCATCATCGGCAAATTCATGTTTTATCTTCCGGTAACCCTCATCGTAACCTTATTGGCATCGTTACTGGTTGCCTACATCATCAATCCGGTGTTTGCCGTTCAATTCATGCGTCCTCATCACGATCCTAACGATGTGGTAGAGAAGAAACGCCGTGGAAAACAACTTCGCGTAACCAGCATCCTGCTGCTTTCTTTTGCCCTCATCTTTTACCTCGGTAAAAACATCGGCATGGGCAACTTCCTTGTCTTTTTATTGGGCTTGGTTTATTTGAATCGGTTTGTGTTGGAAGGAGCCATTCGGCGCTGGCAAGAAAATGTTTGGCCAGGCATTCAGGATGCCTATGCGCGCACCCTCACCCGCCTCATATCCGGCAAACGTGCGATTGGCTTGTTGGTTTCGGCTTTTGTTTTGTTGGTCTTCAGCATTATATTAACCGGAATTGTAAAACCTAAAGTGGTTTTCTTTCCCGAGTCGGATCCCAACTTTGTCTACACCTATATTACCCTGCCCGTTGGAACGAAAGTTGAAGTTACGGACAGCATTACCCGTATTGTTGAAGACCGTATCTACAAAGTAATGGAGCCCGATGGTAAGGATAACCCTATTGTGGAGAGC
>JBEIVB010000028.1:0-25834 GCA_040374085.1 Flavobacteriales bacterium
ACCTTTTTTCATCCCGATTCGGCCTACCGCTATGCCCGCATGTCAGGCCAGACATGGCCAAACGTTGAGGCTTCAGCCATAAAAAAATGGCTAAGATGGGGCATCGATACCGCATTTTACAAGCGCTTGAATAACGGTGTTGACAGTCTGTTTTATGAGCTGGCCAGAAAACAAAACACCCTGACTGCTATAAGTCAATACTTGTTAAAATTTCCTGCTTCACAGCAAACCCATTTGGCGGAGGAGTGGAGAAACCAACTGGCGTTTCAAGAGGCTGTTGCGGAGGGCAGTGCGGCTGCATTTGGGCGGTTTATCGAGTTGTATCCTAAAGCTGCAGAGGCGGCGCTGGCTGCGGCTCGGCGTGAGGAGGCGTGGTTCAGAGAGGCATCTGAATTATCCGGCACCAAGGCTTGGATCGATTATCTAAATGCCCACCCGGCAAGCGTTTACGCCCAGCAAGCAGAGGACAGTCTTTTTGTGCGTTCTACACCCAACCAAGCGTTGCCCGAATTTGTGGGTTTTGTCCGCACCTTTCCATCAAATCGAAATGCTACTAAGGCATGGCAAAAGGTTTATGAATTGGAGGCGAGAGACAATACGGCTAACTTTTTGGCGCGTTTCAAAAGCAAATACCCCGATTATCCCTTTGCGCAGCAAGTAGAAAGGGAAACCAGCCTCAGCAATAGGCTCTTCCTGCCCGCTCGAAAAGAAGGCCATTGGGGATTTGTGGATGATCTGGGCGCCTGGCAAATCAAGGCGATGTACGAATGGGTAGAGGCATTTTGTGAGGACTTGTCGGTAGTGGGCAAAGAAGGAAAGGCCGGCTACATTTCAAAAACCGGCATAGAACGCATTGGTTTTTTGTTTGATGAGGCTGAGTCGTTTCATGAAGGCCGCGCAGTGGTGAAACAGAACAATTTGTGCGGCATCATCGATCGATCGGGGACTTGGATATTAAAACCGTCTTATGCCGATATCAGCGATTTTTCGGAAGGCTTGGCTGCATGTAAAGAGAAAACGAAAATAGGCTACCTAAACCGCAACGGTCAAATGGTCATACAAGCACAATTCGACCAAGCCTCTGATTTTAAAGATGGTCTGGCCATAGCGGAGGTCGATAAGAAATGTGGCCTGCTCTTGCCTTCCGGAAAGTGGCTGATGGAGCCCCGTTACGAATGGATTGACGATTTTTCGCATGGTTTGGCGCGCTGCCAATTGGGTGATGCTTTGGGTTTGCTGAAGTCGAACGGAATGGAGTTGTTGCCTGCGGAATACGACCAAATAGAGGGGCCTTTTGATTCGGTGTTCGTCGTCATCCGCGAAAACAAAATGGGGCTGTTTTCCACCAACGGTCGGTGGATTTTACCTCTTCAATTGGAATGGGATGCCAACCGCAATATGGAATTGAGCTTAAACGAAGGCTTGATACCCATGTGGGGCAAGAGTAAGATGGGGCTCATGAACCTTCAAGGGAAATGGGTTCTACCTCCTGATTTTGCAGGGGTGAAAAGTGTTTTCAATGGTCTGTGTCCAGTGCGCAAAAAACTGAAGTGGGGAGTTTTGGACCTAAATCAGAAAATGGTTGTAAAATACCTCTTCGATAACATCACTCCATTCCAGGGTGGCTTGGCACGAGTGAAAAACAAGCGCAGCGGTTGGGGTTGCATTTCTGCACAGGGCACTTTGGTGGTTCCAATGGAATGGGATGAAATCAATGTGTTTCCTCCAGTGGGCTATGTTCCCATTAAGCAGGGCAAAAAGGGTTTGATGAATGCGGAGGGCATTATCCTTCTGGCACCCGAATGGGATGACCTGCAGATTCAGCCCAATGGATACATCAAAGGAATAAAGTCTGGGAAAATGCACTGGCTTGCCCCATCCAATTGGAATGTAATTTTTGCAGAGCCATAAACCATGAGTGAATCAAACGAAAGAACAATGCGCACCGCCTTACTCCAATACATCCGCGCAATGGGTATGGAAGAAAGGCTAATCGAAGCGCAAATTAAAACCAGTTGGTCTGATTTTATAGGTCCAACCCTTGCAAAAAAGACATACGTAAAACGCTTGGATAAGGGAGTGCTCTACGTGGTTGTGGATCATGCGTTGCTCCGCCATGAATTGCGCTTTTACACCGCCCAGTGGATGGAGCGGTTGAATGCTGAACTGGGTAAACCGCTCGTGCATGAGATCCGCTTGCTCTAATTACATAATCATTTTGTTTTGTTTTACAGGGTCACTTTTTGCCTCTGCAGCTCCTCCATATACAACCCAACGCCTGCACCTTTCTCTCAACCTTGCTCCCGGCAGGGCGCGCATAGACGGCCACATGGCCGAAGGTTTTGTTCGATCCTCAACGGTTTCGCTGTGGTACGATCTAAGCTCAGCCTTAACAGTAGATTCCATCCGCTATCATGGACAATGGGTTTCATGGAGTCATGAGGAAGATACGCTTCGTCCTCTCATAAACATTCCCTCATATGGCCAAGCCGACAGCATCGACATTTGGTATCATGGAGTACCACAAGCAAGCGGTTTGGGGTCTTTTGTTCAATATCAACACAGCGGCAGCAAAGGCATTTATACGCTGTCCCAGCCCTACGGCGCCCGCGATTGGTGGCCTTGCAGGCAATCTTTAGGAATGAAAATTCCAGACCTCACGCTCAGCCTCACGGTGCCAGCCAGACAGGTAGCAACCGGCAACGGCCTGTTGATGGGTTTGGATAGCTTAGCCGATGAATGGACCTACCACTGGCACCATCAATACCCCATTGCGCCCTACCTCATTGGGGTGGCCGTTACCAATTACAAGCTGGTTCGCGATACCCTGCTTCTTCCTTCCGGCCCCCTACCATACGAGAACTATTATTTCCCTGAGGACTCCATCGCCTTTGCTTCACGACGTCTGGAAATACTTCCAATTTTTCAAGTGTTCGATAGCTTGTTTGGACCTTATCCGTTTATGGCAGAGAAATATGGGCACACACAGTTTGGGAAGGGTGGGGGAATGGAGCATCAAACCAACACCTTCATCTCCGGATGGTCGCACGAATTGGTGGCTCACGAGCTGGCGCACCATTGGTTTGGAAATTGGGTTACATGCGGCAGCTGGCAAGATTTATGGCTCAATGAAGGGTTCGCTACCTATTGTTCCGGACTTACGTACGAGCGCTTGTTTGGTGGATATTACTGGCCTTTTTTCAAGAAAGATCGCATCGCCAACGCACTTTCTCAACCGGATGGCTCCATTACCCTGAGCGACCTATCCAACCCAACGGATATGTTTGATGAGCGCCTGGTGTACAACAAAGCAGCCATGGTGTTGCACATGCTGCGCATAACCATTGGCGATGCCGCTTTTTTTTCCGGTTTACGCCAGTATCTGCAGGCTCACCAAAATGGTTTTGCCTTCGGATACCATCTGCAGGATGCTCTGGAAGATGCTGCCCAGCAGGATCTATCTCACTTTTTTGAGGTATGGGTAAAAGGAGAGGGCTATCCAATTTATACTATAAAATGGACACAGGAAGAGGTTAGCGGCAGTGTTTTTTTGGGACTTTCTGAAACATGGTCAAATTTTCCGTCGCGCAGCAGCCCGGTTCCATTGGCGGTTACCTTGTATGGAGAAGGAAGAGACTCTACTTACAGGTTTATCCAACCTTATGATGGTGCGTATGCATTTCTGAGGCCTGGTTTCAGGGTAGATTCCATTCAAACCAATGTGGGTCATGATGTTATTACACCCCGCTCAAACGTAACCCGCCTGGATGATTTTGAGTGGAAGCCTTTCCGAATCTCATTGTTTCCGAATCCTGCTCACGATGAGGCAACGGTGTTTTTTCAATCCAACCGTTCAGGTTTGGTTCGCATAAACGTAGAAAACAGCTTGGGACAAAAGGTATACTCAGCCGACCAAAATGTTGAGCCAAACTGGAAGTACAGCATATTGCTTGATTGCAGGAGATGGTCTCCCGGAATCTACTCCATTAGATTAAGCAAAGAAGAGGATGGCGAGCAACGCATCCTTTTCGTAGTTCAATAACTCAGCGTTTCTCCTCTACCAGTTCACCTTGACGGTAAATCTGAACCAAGTCCTTGGTGCCGTCCTCGCGATACCAGATCCAATTCCCTTCCTTTAATCCATTCATATAGGATCCTTCGAAATTGACGTTTCCGTTTGCAAACCATCCTTTCCAAGCGCCTTGGTACACATAATTGGTGAGCAAAATGCCTTCGCTTTCTTTCTGCCCATTGTTGTGGTAGAAGCTGGTCTTTGCACCAAAGTGAATATCGGCTACTAAGGTGCCATCTAGGTTGTATTGTTTCCAATTTCCCACCATAGTACCCATGTTGTAATACTCAATGGAGGAGATGTTTCCATTTTCATACCACTGCTGCCATTGACCGTCGCGTTTAGCGTTCACCATAAAACGGGCTTGCTCAGCCTTGGGTCGCTGCATGAAATCGGTGGTAAATACAACGGGATCTGCATCTACCAACATACCCTCCATGGATTTGTTGCCGTTGGGGTAATAGCTGGTAAACATCTGTGCAGCACTGCAGAGGGGTGCCAGAACGAGTATGAAGAGGAGCTTTTGTAACATTGCAGAGATTATTGATGTTCAAATTTACCGCTTGTTTGGCGAAAAACAAATCGTGGAGTCGTTGAGAAGTTTTGTTGTACTGGGCGCAGGTTGGTTGGGTTTGCCGTTTTGTAAGGCGGCTCATAATGCAGGTTGGTCTGTTGCCTTTACCCAGACCGAAGAGACCGCTGCCTTTTTTCAACATAACGCGAGGTGGCGTGCATTGGTTTACCAATTGGGACAACCATTTCCAGATTCTTTGTTGGAAGGGGCTAACAGGCTCGTGATCACCCTTCCACCCTCTCTAAAAGGAAAAACGGCCAACCCTCTTGACTCTGTTGAAGAGCTGGCCGAAGGGTTGGGTGCCAAAGTCTCCTGTCCGGTTTTGATGCTCAGTTCTACCGGTATTTACGAAGGATTGTCAGGCAACCTCTCCGAAGAGGACGCTCCCGGTCCCACAACACGCGCTCAGCATCTGTTTGAATTGGAAAAAACCTGGGCCGGTCATATTCGGAACTTGACCATTTTTCGCTTGGGTGGACTCATAGGTCCCGGGCGACATCCCGGCATTTGGGCAGGTAAAAAATCGGAAATAGACCGTCCCCAAGATTCCCTTCAGCTGCTCCACCAGCTCGATGCCGTGCGGGCCGTGATGGCATGGACTCATGAGCCATTTCCCGGAATCTATAACGTGGTGAGCGATTATAGACCCACCCGTTTGGAGTTCTATAGACTCTGGAACCCTCAGATTAAGCCATCTGTTCTGCAACAACTGTCGCCAAAGGATGGTTTTCGGAGGGTTTGCCTCAATCAGGCAATAAAAAAGGCCGCCCACATCAATTTTGAGGTGAACGGCCCGGAAGATTTTATGCGGACTTCGTTTTAGTCTTTCTTTTCAGGGAGGCTTTCTTCCTTCCCGTTGGAAGCATCTTTAAACTCTTTCATGCCTTTGCCTAGGCCACGCATCAGCTCAGGTATTTTTTTGCCGCCAAACATGAGCAACAATACCAAAGCAATAAGTAGGATCTCGCCGCCACCAAGGCCGCCAAGGATTCCAAGAAACAAAAGTAGTGACATGTGCCTTCAGAATTAGAACTCAAAGGTAAGGAATTTTATTCCTCTGTTTTGGGTTTCCGATCGTATGCCTGAATGATGGCTTTTACCAATCTGTGTCGAATGACGTCGCCAGCATCCAATTCCACAAAGCGCACAGCCTGAATTTCCTTCAGCAGGTGGCTGGCTTGTACGAGGCCGGAGCGCTGGCGAGCGGGGAGGTCCACTTGGGTAACGTCGCCGGTGATGACGAATTTGGCGGAAGGACCCATGCGGGTTAGAAACATCTTCATTTGGCTTTCGGTAGCATTCTGCGCTTCATCCAGAATCACAAAAGCGTGGTCGAGGGTTCTTCCACGCATGAAGGCCAATGGCGCAATTTGAATGGTCCCATTCTCCAGATATTGATTGAGTTTTTCTCCCGGCAGCATGTCGCGTAGGGCATCGTAAAGCGGTTGCAGGTAGGGGTCCAGTTTCTCTCTTAGGTCCCCTGGCAAAAAGCCAAGATTTTCTCCGGCTTCCACAGCCGGGCGGGTCAGAACGATGCGCTTTACCTCTTTGTTTTTCAGAGCCCTCACGGCCAGGGCCACTGCGGTGTAGGTTTTTCCCGTACCTGCAGGGCCCAGTGCAAAGACCAGATCCGATGCCAATACCGCCTGAACAAGTTTGCGTTGATTGGTGGTGCGGGCCTTGATGGCCATGCCGTTCGTGCCGAACAAAATCAGGTCTGAGTGTCCCAAAGGCTGATCGGGCACCTCATTTGCATTTTCTAATAAAATGCGTTCCACGTCTTGAGGAGAAATTCCATTGTGGGCATCCAAAAAAGCAATAAGGGCCTCATATTTAATGGTGAACGCCTCTACTACGGGTGTTTCGCCTTTAACCAAAAGGGTATTCCCCCTTGCCAACATTTTTAGCTTCGGAAAATGGGATTCCAACATCCGCAGGTGCTGATCGTTGGGACCGAAAAAGGCTCCCGCCTGATGCCCGCTTAACTCAAAAAGGTGCTCCATTACACACAAAAAGCACCCAAGGGTGCAGGCCGAAAGGTAGCTATATTTTACCTTTGCTCGTCTATGCCCGCACCCTTGATAACCCTTACTACCGACCTTGGCCTGTCGAATTATTATGCGGCTGCACTAAAAGGTCAACTTTACGATCTAATACCCGATGCGCGCCTCTTGGATGTTTCGCACGTGATCAAATCGTTTGATGCAATGTCGGCGGCGCTGGAACTTGAAAGGGCTCTTCCGTTTATGCCTGCCAAGGCTGTCCATTTGGTGGCGGTTGGAAACCAAGATGAGAATACCACAGATTTTTTGGTAGCGCGGCGCGATGAAACGTTTTTCATCGGATACGACAACGGAATGTTTACCCGGATTTTTGAGAACAAGTCGGTTGAAACTTGGGTAAGGCCCATCGAAATTACCCAAACTGCCAACTCGTTCGATGCACTTAAAGCCTTTGCTCTTGCGGCATTTCTGTCGGTTGAAGGACGATTAACCGAGTTTTTTGTGTCATCTCACGGAAACTATAAAAAAGCTATGGGGCGCGACATCATTCCAATAGGAAATCGAATTCAGATTTCCATTAATACGGTGGATGCCTTTGAAAATGCCATTACCAACCTGCATTTCGCTGACTTTGAAAAACTAGTGAACGGCCGACCTTACCAACTCAACATCAACCGCGACATTACCCTGTTCCGCATCTCGCCTTCCTACTCATCGGTTGCCCAAGGTTCTCCGGGAGTTCTGTTCAATGCCTCCGGCTATATGGAGGTTTTCTTGCGCGGAGGCCGAGGCGCTTCGCTTATGGGGCTGAACGTAGACAAATCCATTTATCTAATTGTGTCATGATACGAATTGTAAAACTATCCCTGCATTCGGAACATGGCAGTGCGTTTGAGAAGTTCTTTTCAGATACGAAACCTTTTATATCCTCAATGCCCGGTTGTAAGTCTGTGAAGCTGCTGAAAGGTCAGAATCCCGGTATTTACTTCACCTATTCGCAATGGGGCTGCGCCGAAGATTTGGAAGCATACCGCAATCACCCGGAGTTTTTGGTAATTTGGAAGAAAACCAAAACCTGGTTTCAGGCTCCGGCCGAAGCCTGGAGTGTTGAGGACACGCTTTTATAGCACTAAAATTATATTCTCGAGATGAGGGTTTTCATAATATCGGTCATCAATGGCTCTGCACGTTCTGCAACGTGCTGCACATCTTCGTGTGTGACTTTTACAATTCTTCCGGGCACACCCAAATCGGTGATGATGGAAATGGCGAAGCATGGAATGCCCATGTGTCGTGCTACAATCACCTCGGGCACGGTTGACATGCCCACCGCATCTGCGCCTATGTTTCGCACATAGCGGTATTCTGCAGGTGTTTCCAAACAGGGGCCGCTCACGCCCGCGTAGGTACCAGACCTTACCGAAATGCCTTTTTCCTGGGCTATGGTTTTGGCCAAGGAAATCATGCTGTGGTCATAAGGTTCACTCATATCCGGGAAACGAGGTCCAAGGCTTGATTCGTTTTTCCCAATCAGAGGATTGGTGGGAAAAAGATTCACATGGTCGTCTAAAATCATGAGGTCTCCAATCTCAAAATCCGGATTTACTCCACCGGAGGCATTCGATACAAACAGGCGCTCAATGCCCAGGCGCTGCATAACGCGAACTGGAAAGGTAACCTGTTTCATATCATAACCCTCATAAAAATGGAATCTACCCTGCATAGCTACAACCTGCTTTCCGCCCAGCTCTCCAAATATCAATCGACCGGAGTGGCCCTCAACTGTAGAAACCGGGAAATTTGGAATATCTTCATAAGGGAAAACGTGGCTGGCTTGGATCTCTCTAACCAGACCACCTAAACCTGTACCCAATATGATGCCAACACTGGGTCGGTGAGAAATGCGTGAGGATAAAAAATCAGCTGTGTCTTGTATGAGTTGCAACATAACGGTGGATCAGGTGATGAAACGAATCTTGTATTTCCGATGATTCCCATTCGAGTTCGAGTTGAATTGACCAAATAGGAGTTTCCGGCGGCAAAATATCAAAAAAGGCTCTTTGGTAGAGCTTAACGGCATCTTTTTCTGTGGTGATCAACGCGCCGTGAGGGCCTGCTTTTTTTGCCAAAGCGCTTACCTCCTCTGGTGAGTACGCATAATGATCGGGGAAGGCTACAAATTCGGCCAATATTCCCGCTTCAATCAACGATCGCTGGAAGGCTTCTGGACGGCCTAAACCACAAAATGCAACAAGAGATTTATAGTGTTTGTTTAATTCCGACAAAAGGAGCTTTTCTCCTTTTTGATTGGTTGCCTCAGCTGCCAACCGATGTCGGGTATAAAATGTGGGAAGATTGAGGTTGCGAATTTCTTTGGGTATGGAAAGTGCCGGAAACCCTTGGGGGGTTTGGGTAACAATAAGTGCATGTGCTCTGCTCGCTCCTATCGGCCACTCTCTTAGGCGGCCTGCCGGAAAGGGCGTGTCATGCCAGAATGGCTCGTGCCAAGAGCACGTTAACAGATTCAAGCCTGCCTTAATCTTTCGGTGCTGAAATGCATCGTCAAGCACGACCACTTCCACTTGTTTGGCTTTGGTTTCCAGAAAGTGAAAAGCCTCAATGCGATCCTCAGAGACCAGCACCGTTGTTTGGGGCATACGGTTGGCAATAAGTTGAGGCTCATCGCCTGCTTCATGAGGGTTACCACCGGGCAAAACACGCCTAAGTCCCTTTGTTGACCGTCCATAACCTCTACTGATAACAGCACACGTAGAGGAGTTGAGCAAGGAGCAAATGTATAATACAAGAGGTGTTTTTCCGGTTCCTCCCATGCTCAAATTACCAATGACTATACTCGGAAGCGATGGGCGAAAAGATGACCAGATACCCCGATTGTAAAGCCAATTCCTCAGGAAGGCTACTAATCCCCAAAGGAATCCCAAAGGAAAAAGAGACAACCTTCTGAATGAAACAAAAAAAGCGGTACCGAAGTACCGCTTTGAGAAGGGTTTGAAGGACATGGATTAGAACCTTGCCTTTGTTTTCTTCTTAACAACCTTGCGACGGTTGATGATGGTGCGCTGCTTGGCTTGGTAGAAAGCATTCTTGCCTTTCAATACATAACCTACAGATAAACTGGTTACAAAATAACCGTCTTTGTATTTTGGATCTCCGCGCTTGGCACCCAAATTTTCTGAAGTATTGTAACCGTAGTTGAGAGAATTGGGTACATCCTTGCCATCTGGAGTAAGGGCATTTACACCCAGTTCAGGCCTGCGGTTGGCAAGCTGGTAGCGGACAGTTTCGGTTGTTGGAATGTCTACGTATTTATTGGAAACATCATCCAAATAATCGGTTCCGGTAAAGCGATAACCAATGTCAAAACTGATTCTAATTTTCCTGTCGAGTGTGTAGGAGAGGCCCAATCCAAGTGGAACAACATACGTAATTCTAGAATAGTCTACTCCCTCTGTTTGAAGCGAATGGAGGTTGTAAGTTTGCCCTCCGAGAGTAGCCTTAGGATTGAAGAAAATCGCTCCGAAGCCTGCAAATACAAACGTACGGAAGTCTACACGCTTTTTCTTCCCTTTCAGCGCACCGCCCCTTCCGCTTACTCGAGATTGTTGGTAGGTAGTTAACTCACCTACAACAGCCAGCTCTGTAATGTTGGTCTTGAAGCTGAGATTTCGGCCATAGCGTTCCGGGTTGGAATCCATGTCGTCTGAGCCCGAAGCGCGAACGTGTGCGAGGCTCGCACGAACCGAAATCGTCTTGTTAATTTTGTAGCGACTGAAGGCATAAAAATTTTGGCGGGTGTTGCCAAACCTCATGTCGGTTAGAAAACCTCCAAGGCTAGTCGTTCCTCCAGCTCCGATGTCGCCAAGATAATTGGCTGCACCCAAACCAACACCGAACTCCCATCGGTATTGGGAATAGGATAAGGTGGGGAGGAGGAAAATGCCCAAAACAATAAGAATTCTTTTCATAAGCAATGGTTCGGTTTGGCTCTGAGTCGAGAACTATTTACCTAATTTTGTTGCGAAAGTAAGAAAAAAAACATTCGACCACAGTTTTTCATTTCAAAAAAACAATCGGGTCGTTGTTTGTACTCTTTTAACCATTTCAGGCAAAATTAAAATGACAAAGTCAAAGAGCCAAATCCTAAGTGTTTTTTTTACACTATTAATCTCCAGCAGTGTCTTTTCTCAGGGAACCATCAACGGGGTAGACATCAAAAGCATGGGGGCAGCCATGGATAAATTTTCCCAGGCACTCCAAACGGTTAACTTCTTTTATATGGATACCGTTAACGACAATAAGTTGGTAGAAGATGCGATTGTGGGCATGCTGGAAAAGCTTGATCCCCATTCGGTTTACGTTACTCCCAAAGAATTGAAGGAGTTCAACGAGCCGCTCTCAGGCAATTTCGAGGGAGTAGGCATACAGTTCAATATTCTTGAAGATACCATTACAGTTATATCGCCCATCGCCGGAGGTCCTTCCGACCGCGTGGGAATCCTTTCAGGAGACCGCATTGTGCGTATTGATGACGAGAATGTGGCCGGTATTAAAATTAAGAACGAGCAGGTAATGAAGCGCTTGCGTGGAAACAAAGGAACTCAAGTAAGGGTGGGAATCTTACGCCGCGGTGTAAAGGATGTGCTCGATTTTACCATAACCCGAGACAAAATTCCTCTTTACAGCGTGGATGCATCCTACCTGGTTAAACCTGGCATCGGATACATTAAGCTTAGTAGATTCGCTCAAACCAGTACAGAAGAAGTGCGAAAAGGCATAAGCAATCTGAAATCTCTAGGTGCCAAAGATTTGATTTTGGACCTACAGGACAACGGCGGTGGCTATCTGAACACCGCTTACGAGCTGGCGGATGATTTTTTATCTGCAGATAAACTTATTGTGTACACGAATGGAGTGCATGCTCCTCGCAAGGATTACACCTCCACTTCGGCTGGAATGTTCGAAAAAGGCCGATTGGTGGTATTGGTAGATGAAGGTTCTGCTTCAGCAAGTGAGATTTTAAGCGGTGCTGTTCAGGATTGGGATAGGGGTTTGGTTATTGGAAGAAGAACATTTGGCAAAGGCTTGGTGCAAAACCAATTTCCATTGCAGGATGGTTCTGCTTTGCGTCTCACCATTGCTCAGTATTTTACCCCAACAGGAAGATGCATTCAGCGGCCCTACGGCAAGGGAACAGAGGCCTATTATAAAGATTTATACAATCGTTATAAGCACGGTGAGCTTAGCAATGCAGACAGTATAAAATTCCCGGATTCCCTCAAATACAAAACTCCCAATGGCAGAACCGTTTACGGTGGAGGCGGCATTATGCCCGATGTTTTCATCCCACTGGATACCACATTCAACTCCAAATACTTCACAGACATTGCCCGCAAAGGGATACTGAATCAGTTTGTGTTAAGTTATGTGGATCGCAACAGAAAGCAGATGCTTAGCCAGTATCCAAACTTTGAGGTGTTTAAGGCGCAGTTTCAAGTTACCGATGGGTTGGTGGGTGATTTGGTAGCAGCAGCTGAAAAGGCCGGAGTGAAGCCGGATACTGAAGGGCTGAAAACCTCAGACAAGGTTGTGCGCACGCAATTAAAGGCTTTTATGGCCCGAGATTTATTTAAAAATGAAAACTTTTACGAGGTCATCAACGAACTCAACGACCCCCTTCAAAGAGCCCTAAAAGCATTGGATTCCGGTGAGGAATTTAAACGACTTAAGCTTCAGGAATAAAAGCCTGAAATGGGCTTGAAAAAAAGTACGGTACGTACAATAATACGATGGACACTGAAGCTGAGGAGAAATGCTATCGGCTGAAATCGCGTAATTTAATCTCTGTTATTACTTTTTTTGTGTACTGAGGAAAATCTCCGTTCATCATCCAAGCATAATAGGATGGATCGGTTCGGAAAACCTCGATCACCTTTTTGCCCTTGTATTTGCCAAAATGGAATACCTCTGCTCCCGATTCGTCGTAAATGATTCTTCCTGCCAAATCTACAAACTGATTTAGGTTTGAAAACTTTGCCAAACTGGCCATATCGTTTTTTACCGGATAAGAAACCTCACCTTTTTTATCGGTAAATGGAGCATCACTATAACGCTCGATTTGAGCCAACAATACTTCATAAGTCGCTCGAATGTCTGCCTCTGCGCTGTGCGCATTTTCTAAACTTTGATGGCAATAAAACTTATATGCAGCAGATAGGGTGCGCTGCTCCATAAGATGAAAGATGTTTTGAACATCTACCATCTTTCGATTTTTAATGGAGAAATCGACACCAACCCTAAGAAACTCCTCCATCAAAACCGGAATGTCAAACTTAATCGCATTAAATCCGCCTAAGTCGCTGTCTTCTAAGAAGTTGGCAAGTCCCTTCGCCAGACGATCAAACGGAGGTTCATCTTTAACATCTTCATCGCTGATGCCGTGAATGGCTGTTGATTCGGCAGGAATTGGAATTCCCGGATTTACCCTTCTCGTCTTGACCTGTTCGGATCCATCGGGCATCACTTTGAGTATGGAAATCTCAATAATCCGGTCAACCCCAACATTAACTCCTGTAGTCTCCAGGTCGATGAGGGCCAGTGGCTTAGTTAAATTTAGTTTCAATGTTATTTTTTTGTTTTCTTATTTCCGTCACCAGAAGCCGGCTTTGCTTTGGGTTCGGAAAAATCAAATTCATGTTGCAAGATCTCACCGCGTGTGTTTTTATCTATGATGCGCACGTGCTGGTTTAGCGGAGGAAGTCCGGGAGTGTTAAATTGAAAATCGTATTCACCCGGGTAGAAGACACCACAAAACCGACCTGATTTTTTTGCGCTGATGTTGTATTTCCCTACCAGATTCTTAGTTTTTGAACTTACTACCGAAATGGTGACATCGTTTTTTATTTCGCCACCGGAATTTTTTACGGCACCTTTCACAACAGAGTAAGGGGCCCCCTCGGCTTGTGTAAAAATAATGCTGTAAATGTCATAGCCGCCCATACCTTCTGGACGGATGCTCGAAATAAATCCTTCGTTCTTATTGGAGGTAAATGAAATGGAAAAGTTATCCTCAGGGGTGTTAATTGGGTATCCCACGTTTACTGGGTTCGACCAAGCATTCAGGGTATCGATCCATTCCGTCCGGAAAATATCCAAACCTCCCATGCTGTTGTGTCCTTCTGAACAAAAGTAAAGGGTCTTATCATCATTGGTAAGCATTGGGAAATCCTCGTTGTAGGGAGTGTTGACGTTATCCTTTAACCGTCTTGGCTCGCCCCAAGATTGATCGGGTAGGCGTTTGGCAATGTACAGGTCTTTTTGTCCTGCTCCACCAGGACGGTCAGAGCTGAAAACAAGCATGCTGCCATCATCGGAAATACAGGCTGCAGATTCCTCTTCTTTCGAGTTTACCAAACCTTTTAGACTAAAAGGAGTATCGAATACCTTATTTCGCGCAACCGCAAGGTATATGTCTCCGTCTTTGGTTGATTCCTCATTATCTATATAAAGGAAAATTTGACTGGCATCGTCGTTTATGCTTACAACCCGTTCGTTTAGGGGCGTGTTAACCACGCTTCCCATGTTAACAGCCTTTGACCATTTACCCAATTTAAAACTCGAAAGATAAAGGTCGGTGGTGAATCCTGCTTTGCGGGGTACTAAGCATTGGTTCCCATCTTGCCGGTTGGATGAATATACCAATACCGTTTTGTTCGGTGTGATGAAAGGGTCTAAATCGTCGAATGGGGAATTGACTTCTTTCCCCAGGTTTTCGAATACCACCTCGGTTGGATTTGCCACCAAAAGTTTTCCATTTTGGCAAGTTTCGATTGCTCGCTTAGTCTTTCTCTCGAGTTCGGAGAAGTTGGCACTGGATTTAATCTTGGGATTTTCTAAATACCGCAAATAACAAGCAATGGCCTCATCGAATTTTAGGGCATTCTGATAGGCTTTGCCACAATTGAAAAGAGCTTCATTATCCCCTTTTTCATCTTTGGCCACAGCGCTCAGGTATTCGATGGCTTTATTGTAGTCAATGGATCCGTTGAGATAGCAAAGACCTATTCGATTCATGATTTCTGGATCTTCACTTCCCTTGTTTTTGGCCAGTTCAAGAAAACCCGAAAGAGCAGCCCTGTAATTTTTATAACGAAAAAGCGTGTATGGATCTGAAGTTGAAGATACTAACTTAGGAGCAGGAGGTGGCGGAGCAGCCTGAATCGTAAAAAAGGTACTGCACAAAAGGAGTACATACAACAGAAAGCCAAGAAGGGAGCTTAGCTTAGTCATCATCGTTTTTTCTTTTGTTGGGTTGCATTATTGTTTTGATCATCCAGCCGAGGTTCGGAGGTTGAGGAACTTTTAAGATTGTTGGCCTTGTCTGCGGTTTTGGGTTTAAGTCGAAAAAAATGATAGTCTAAAAAGCCACCATCTTCTTCGGCACCAATATACAATTCCTGAGCGAAAGGTTCAAACCCATCGCATTGAATCTTAACATCATAAATGCCTGCGGGTTGGTAAACTACGAATTTTCCATTTCGTCGGGGAGTGTATATGCCAACAGTATCGGCCGTAAGTCGATCCACCAAGTAAACCGCCCCCCTTACGTTGGGCTTGGTTGAATCGCCTGCAATTATCTGACCACCAATTAGATAAGAAGGAGGGGGCGCCAAATCGTTAAACGAAATTTGGAAGATGTCCAAATCTCCCAGCCCATCGGGCCTCCACATAGACATATATCCGCGGGTGCGGTCTTTACTGAGCCAAAAGGATACCTCATCACCGGAGGTATTCACCGGGTAGCCAATGTTTACTGGTGGACTCCACGATTTTTTTAGGGTATCCCACGAGCTTGTGAAAACGTCAAAACCCCCAATGGAGGAGTGGCCTTGAGAGGAAAAGGTCATGAAAAGACCATCATCCGACAAAATGGGAAAGTCTTCATCCAAGTCGGTGTTTAAAACACCACCAAGATTTACCGGCTCAGCAAAGGTTCCATCGGGTAGACGTTTGGCCATGTATAAATCCAAACCGCCAAAACCACCTTCTCTGTTGCTGCTGAAAATGAGGGAGGTACCATCGTTCGACCATGAACCTGAGGTTTCCATTTGAGCGCTGTTGATTTCTGCACTCAATTTTTTTGGTTCGGGGTAGGTGAGGGGCTTGGTTTCTTCTGTTGTCGACAAATCACCAAAGTTGTTTCCGCCCAAGTCTGAATAAATCAACAACCCCTTTCCATCCGGTGAGATGCCAACCACTTCCTCATCGCCGGCGGTATTGCATTTAGTGCCTGCGTTTTTCGCTTTTCCAAAAACCCCGTTCCTGCCTTCAGCGAGGTAAATGTCTGAAGCATAATAACCATCGAAATCGATGGTATTGCCGGTTGTTCCTTTTCTGCGGGAAGTAAAGACCAGCAATCCTTCGTCTGCTCTTAAGTAGGGAAGATAGTCTGGGAACTCCGAGTTAACCCTTTTCCCAAGGTTCTTAAAGGTAACGTTTACCGGATGCTGTATTGCCTCTTTGGCACGGTTGCAATAATCGATGTGGAGGTTTGCAATCTGCTCCTGACCTTTTGATGGACTGGTTAGGATGTCGTTGTATACGGCAAGAGCATCATCATATCTACCGGCAAGCTCGTAAGCATAACCCAGTTCTTGAAGATACTTACGAAACTTTTTTTCTTTTCGGAATTTCTCCAAATAGGGGATGGCTCTTGTTTTATCACCGTGTAGTTGTAAGTAGCAATATCCAATGAAACGGTGAATCTCCATGGAAGTGGGCTTTTCCTGGAGAAGTTTCAGGTACTCTGTTAAGGCTCCTTCATAGTTGCCGGCCTGGAATTTCTTTTTGGCTTCGCCCGAATCTTGGCAAAAGCTAAGAGGAGATGCAGCAAGAAAAAAGCTGAAAAAACACAGCAATCGGATCAAAAAAACAGACATTTTTTTTTCAGAACGAACCTCGCAAAGATGAAAAAAAAGGGGACCAAGAGGTCCCCTTTTTTTCATCGAGCGCGATGATTATTTCTTGTCTACTGAAATATCGATGTACTGGAATTTTTCGTAGGTATCGCGACTTTCATTCCAATCGTTCTTATACTCCGGACCACCCACTAGCGCTTTGGCTGCAGAGAAGGTTACCTTACTGGCATCCCACTTGCGGGTCTTAATGATTTCCATCAACTTTTCTTTTGCAGATTGAGCACGAAGAGCAGATAAAGCTTCATTGTTTTTGTACTTCCGGGTAGGAACTTTTGAAGCACAAGCTTCCATGTTCACAACCACTGGACCAGCCTTGATGGCTGCCTCGAATTGCTTGAGGAAATCGTTGAAGTCATTGGATGCAGATATGTCTTTCTTGTTGTACTTGAAACTCATCTTGAAACCAATTGGCTTGGCAGCGTTGTTTTGCTTTTGGGCTTCGACCTTGGCCTGCTCTACAGCTTTGCGCTCTTCATCTTTAATACGGGCTAGCTCTGGATCGATGTTGATTTCACGCTTGATTTCTTGGTATGCAGTTCCTGCAGGTACGTTCAATTCTTCTGTGAAGAATTGCTTACCGTTTGCTTCAAACGCAATGCTGTAATTTGCACCAGGCTTAAGCGTAAAGGAGAATTTCCCATTTGCACCGGCCTTGAGGGTTTTGTTGGAACCATCGTTTCCTTTAACCAAGATTTTGTTGGTGTTGGTCAGTTCTTTCACACCGTTGTTCAAGATCACTTTACCCATGTAAACGGTTACGTTCAAAGGCTTGCGATCGGTGAAGTTCAACTGGTAGATGTCTATATCACCTTTTCCGCCTTTACGGTTCTGCGATACAAAAGCTTTACGCCCGTCAAGTGATTCGATGTAGTTGAGGTCGTCGTCAACGGTATTGATTGGGTAACCCAAGTTTTCAGGAGCACTCCAGTTGCCATTAGCAGAGGATGATTTTTGAAGATCAAAGCCGCCCATTGAAGTATGTCCGTTGGATGCAAAGAACATGGTCTTACCATCAAAGGAGGTTTGTGGGTTTACCTCGTCATACTTGGTGTTGATTACATCTCCCAAGTTTTCAGCAGCACCCCAAATGTTGCCATTCTTAACGGAACGGTAGATGTCAAATCCACCTTTTCCGCCTTTGCGGTCTGATGAGAAATAAATGGTGTTTCCATCCGCTGAAAAACACCCCGCTCTTTCAATGAATTTAGTGTTGATGCTGGGTCCCAAATCAACGGGTGTCCAGCTATCTCCTTTCAATTCGAACATATAAAGATTACCGTTCTCTTTTTGATCCTTGAACACCAACATTTTGGTTCCATCGGCAGAAACAGCCGTTACTGCATCATTCTCCTCCTCATTTACCGGGGCGCCTATAACATTGGCAGTTCCAAAACTCTCTCCTGATTTGTCGGAGCGATAAGCAGTTTGGTTGAAACGACCATCCATACCTGAGAAGTTACCATCAGCATCGCGACGACTGTTGAAGAATAAAGTCGACTCATCGTCTGTTATAACTGCACCATAGTCGGGCCATTTGGTATTGATGCTGTCGCCCAAGTTCACGATTTCGCACTTCACAGGCGACTTCATTGCACTTGCGGCAAAGCGACACATAGAAATCTTAAGATCGAGATCCTCGGCTGTTTCTTTATCAATTTTCTTTTCGAGCTCTTTGTACTTTTGAAGTTTCTCTGCTGCCTTGTCGAACTGATTGTTGTACATCAATGCATCACCCAAGTTGAGGAGGGTGGATAAAGGGGCACGCTTTTCATTACAATCCAAATCGTCGTAGTTCACGGCGGTGCGAACCATGTTTTTTTCTGCCTCTTCGAGGAAAGGCAAGGCCTCCGCTTTGTTTCGAGTTCCGGCTTCCAGAATACAGAAACCGAGGTTGTAGTTCAAAAGCGCATTGTTTGGCTCTTGCTTTACCAACTCGTCATAGGTGGTGATTGCTTCAGCGTAGTTTCGGTTCTCCAAGTGGAAATTACCATCTGAGAACTTCTTGCAAAAATCAGCAGAGCGCTGAGCCCATGCTGAAATTGCACTAAGGAAAAGTAATGCAACAAGTACCGATGCTTTTTTCATAGGAGGGTTGGTTGTTTCGTGTCGTTTAAAACTTTGGCAAAAGAAAGAAAAATGTGCCGATTATCAAAGGAGGGTTAAAAATTGCGTTTGGGGTCGAAGGATTCCAGGTAATCGGCCACTTTTCGTAGGAATGATCCGCCTAGAGAGCCATCTACCACCCTATGGTCGTATGACAGGCTCAAAAACATCATGTGTCGGATGGCTATTACATCTCCCATTTCCGTTTCGAGTACGGCAGGCTTTTTCTTAATGGCTCCGACGGCAAGTATGGCAACCTGCGGTTGATTGATGATTGGGGTTCCCATTACGTTTCCGAATGAGCCAACATTGGAAATGGTAAAGGTGCCGCCTTGGATTTCATCGGGTGACAGTTTATTTGCTCGGGCCCGATTTGCCAAGTCGTTAACTTGACGGGTTAAGCCCACGAGATTCAGTTGATCGGCATTGCGGATTACCGGAACAATTAGGTTTCCACTGGGCAGCGCAGCAGCCATGCCGATGTTGATGTTTTTCCGTTTTATGATGCTATTTCCGTCAACGGAAACGTTGATCATGGGGAAGTCTTTGATGGCTTTGGCAACGGCCTCTATGAAGATGGGCGTGAACGTGATTTTCTCTTGCTCGCGGCGTTCAAATTCTTTTTTAACCTTATCGCGCCACATCACCATGTTGGTAACGTCGGCCTCCACAAAGGAAGTGACGTGGGGTGAGGTGTGCTTAGACCGTACCATGTGATCTGCAATGAGCTTGCGCATGCGATCCATCTCTATGATTTCGTCTCCTCCGCCAACTGAAACAGCAGGGGCAGGTGTTGGAGCAGCGGCTACAACAGGTGCAGGCCTTGTTTCTGGAGCAGATGCAGGAAGGGTAGCGGCTGATCCTTTTGTGCGGTTCTCCACCCATTTGAGTACATCGTCCTTGGTTACTCTTCCCTCAGCTCCGGAGCCGGTAATAGAGTCCAACTCACCTTGGCTAATACCTTCTTGTTTGGCTATGCTTTTTACCAATGGAGAGTAGAATCGCTCTTCTGAGCTTTGAACTGGAGCTGCAGCAGGAACCGGCTGAGAAGCCGCAGACTGAACTGCTGGGCTCGGCGAGGCAACCGGAGCAGCAGGCTTTGCAGCAGGAGCGGAGGCATCGGATTGGCCTGCCTCGGATTCCATTTGTGCAATGGCCGATCCTACCTTAACCACTTGACCTTCTGCAAACAGATGCTTAACCAAGCGGCCAGCCTTGGGCGCGGGTACTTCCGAGTCAACCTTATCGGTGGCAATTTCCAACACGGTTTCATCGGCTTCAACCCAATCGCCTTCTTTTTTTACCCATTTGATGATGGTTGCCTCGGCAACGCTTTCGCCCATTTTGGGCATGATCAACTCAAATTGCGCCATGAATCAGGAAATGAAGGCGCAAAGAAAGGGAAAAAAAGGGCTGTATGCGCTAGGCCGCTAAAGGTGGATGTGCACACTCAGGATGTGAACCGAAGATGACGGGATCCTGTAAAAAAGTTCTGACTAATAGACTAAGCAGAAGCCGACACAGGTCTAAAACTTTACTCCGACAGAAGCTTGAAAAAAACCGGTGTTGCGCTGAATTGTAGCGGGAACCGCATTCATAGAGGCATCAAACAAATAGAGGTTAGAAGATTGCCTCGAGTGCACATAGGCGAAGTCGGCGAAAAAACCGTTCCGGCGAAACCCAGCTCCGGCAGTGAATCCCTGACGGCTGTACTCGGTATCGTTGTTGATGAAAGGACTGGTTTGATAGCTCCAACCTCCACGTACAGACAACCATTCCAACTTAAGTTCAGCGCCCACTCGAACGGTTTGGGCCAGTTTGTACTTTGCAGAAATAAGGGCATTCTGATCCACAAAATCACCACCCGGATAAAGTGCGCCGTTGCTGTAATCCTGAATCTGGTAATCGATGTTGATGGCTCCAAGTTTATTCCACATTAAGGCAATGCTGGAGGTTAACCAACCCGGGGTACGAAGGGTATATCGATAGGCCCCTTCGGGAGAATTGTAATTCTTAGTGGAATTGGCAAATACTACTTCCATTGTGGAGTTGTAATTGTCTTGAAGCTGATAGCGGGTGCCGGTTTGGCCCGAAACTCCGAGACGAATCCAAGGGGCAGGCATGTACAAAACGCCTAAGCGCAAATTGGCGCCCCAGCCTTGGGTAGCATAGGAATTAACATAGGAAAAGGATTTGAGCACGTACCCGCTGTCGCTTGTCAATTCACCATGCGTTTCGTTGTTGAAAAAACTAATGCGCGAGAAACCAATCGATGCTCCTAAGAACCATTTGTTGGCGTAGTTTCCGGCAATGGAGATGTTGGTTTCTCCCATTCCACCTCCTTGATCAATTGTTTTTTTTAGTGTTTTCGAGGGTATTCGGCTCCAATTGCTGGTGTAGTAGTTGCCTGCTTTGGTGGTGTCCGGATCGAACAGGTAGGCATTGAATGCCAACCCTTCCAGAAAAGGATCCATGGCATCCGGATCTTTCCCCTGTGCGCGATTCACAAGGTCGTCTATTAGGGTTTGGCCTTTTAGGGTGCCCTGAATCACCTGATTGCTGGTGAAGCGATTTTGTCTGTTGTACCCAACGCTGAAGTTGATGAATTTCCACTCCGGTAAATCATCATCTTTCCCTTTTTTTAATGCAAATCCCAAACCCCAGTGATTCAGATTTCCATTGGTTGCGCTGCTTCTCGACTCGGTTCCTGTAAATTTACCTATTGCCGTTTCGCCCACGATTCCAAACCCGATAGAAGCCTCGCTTCTGCGAAACAAACCAAGACCCGCAGGATTTACGGTAACGGAAGATAGGTCTGCACCAAGGGCACCAAAAGAACCGCTCATAGCCGAGAACCGCGCTGTTCCAAGAGGCTGCAATTGGGTGTAGCGAAACACATCTGCATCGTTTTGTGCAGAGGAGAACAGCGGTGCCATGAGTGCGCATGCTATGAGCATCCGTTGAGGCTTCATAATCAATGTGTTTTTAAAATGTTTCATGAATGAGAATCAACGGCGGCGAAAACCTCCGCTTGGGGCACTGCCGCTTTTTGGAGCCGACGTGCCACCGCCCCTGTTGAAACTTCCTCCCGACGGAGCTGAACGCTCCATTCGAGGGGCTTCAAAGTTTCTGGGTTGCTGAACGTTGCGCGGCTGCTCAAAGTTTCTGGGCTGCTCGAAGTTCCTGGGCTGCTCGAAGTTCCTGGGCTGCTCGAAGTTCCTGGGTTGCTCAAAGTTCCTGGGCTGCTCAAAGTTTCTGGGCTGCTCGAAGTTTCTGGGCTGCTCTAAGTTCCTGGGCTGCTCAAAATTGCGCGGTTGCTCGAAGTTTCTAGGTTGCTCAAAGTTTCGTGGTTGCTCGAAGTTTCTGGGCTGCTCAAAGTTTCGTGGTTGCTCGAAATTTCGCGGAGTAACGGGTTTGTAGTCTTGCCAGGTGTTGGAAGGAGGAGTTGGACGTGTATCGAAAGCCCCACCTCTAACCGGCGGAACAGCTTGCACAGGGTTGCTGGGAGCAACATCAAACTGCGATTTCGGAGTGCGGTCGGGCGCTGCAGAGCCCGGAGCCAGAGGAGCAATGGGGCGCACATCAAAATTTGAATTGGGAACACCATTTCCTTTTCCGGATGGTGCGGCCACAGGCGTTCTGCCGGGACCAGCAGGAGCGCCTTCCACCTGTCCGTTTGGACGGGTAGGGGCGGTGGTTTGTCCCTTCACGCCGGTGGGCTGTTGGTTGGTTCCCCCTTGAATGCCCCTAACGCCGGGTGATAAGGTGGTTCCCGCCGGAGCCTGAATCTGCTGGTCGCGAATGCTGTTGCTTATGGTGTTTGCATTGCGGGGATTCTCCGCCGATACGGATTGAATGTACTTGTCGGAAAAGCTCATGCGGCCTCTTCCGGGCGTTCCGTTTGAAGTGACTGAATTTCGGGGGCCGTAATGAAAGCTGTTTCGATCGTAAGAGTTGAAGTAGTAGCTGTTGGCGAGACCTTGGTTATAACCGTTCCAGTAGCCGTGGTTGTATCCATTCCAATAGCCGTTGTTGTAGCCGTTCATAAAGCCTCCACCCCAGCCCCAACCGCTGTTCCAATACCATGGGCTGTTCCAGCAACTGTAGAACGGGCTGTTCCATGCCCAGGGATTATTCCACGACCAATAAGGATCGTGGCCGTACCAAGAGGAGTTCCAGCCCCAGTATGGGTTCCATGAATTGAAGGAACCGATGCCCCATGAAAGCCCCATGCCCCAACCAAAAGGTCGATTCAAATAGAAGGAAGAGATGCCGGGAGAAAAGAAACTGTAGGTAGAGTAAATGCTGGTGCCCCACGTATAGGGGTTGTAGTCGTAATAATACATGTTGGTATAAAAAGGGTCGTAGTAATTCCACGCGTTGCCTGCTCCGTGAAAGCGCCTTAAACGCGCTGTATAGGCGTAATCGTAGTAATCGTCGTAATAGTTGTTGGTCACGTAGGTATTGCCTCCGCTGTTGTAGCGGTAGGATGAGGGGTTAACGGAACTGTCGCCTTTTGCACCGGTGGTTTGATCTCCGTAATAGTCGAACTGGTTAGCGTTTCTGCGCGAGCCGGAGTTGTTTTGCTGGCTGTTGCCTGCCGGAGCAGCTTGTGGCTGAGGCGTTGTGCTTTGGGCCGGAGCAGTTGGCTGGGCGTTGTTTCTGGGCGAGTAGTACACATCGTCGTAACTGCCGGACTGAGCATGTACATTAGAAAAGCCGTTCATCAGAAGGGCACCAAGCAAGGAAAGTGCGACCTGGATTCGGGTAATGGATACGAGGGGTTTCATATGGCTTCCTCTTTGAGGTTTTTTTTAATTTCGGCGGCTCGTAAAAGCACGCGATTCGGGCTTTCAAATTTCGTACCAAAACAGATTGTAAATGGCTAAAGTACTGAGTTCCAAGGAAGAAAATTATGCGCAATGGTACAACGACCTGGTGGTTAAGGCCGACCTAGCCGAAAATTCGGCGGTGCGAGGCTGCATGGTCATTAAGCCCCACGGTTATGCCATTTGGGAAAAGATGCAGGCAGCACTCGATGCCATGTTTAAGGCTACAGGCCACGTAAATGCCTATTTCCCGCTGTTCATTCCGAAGTCGTTTTTCTCAAAAGAGGCTTCTCACGTGGATGGTTTCGCCAAAGAATGTGCAGTCGTAACTCACTACCGCTTAAAAAATGATCCCGATGGAAATGGGGTGGTGGTCGATCCGGATGCCAAACTCGAAGAGGAGTTGATTGTGCGTCCAACCTCTGAGACCATCATTTGGAACACCTATCGGGGTTGGATTCAATCGTACCGCGACCTTCCCCTTCTGATAAACCAGTGGGCCAATGTGGTGCGTTGGGAAATGCGTACGCGCCTGTTTTTGCGCACAGCCGAGTTCCTTTGGCAAGAAGGCCACACGGCCCACGCCACAGCCGAAGAAGCAATTGAGGAAACACGTCGCATGTTGGATGTGTATGCCGAGTTTGCCGAAAAGTGGATGGCCCTACCCGTTATAAAGGGCGTGAAAACGGAAAACGAACGATTTGCCGGTGCCATAGATACCTATTGCATTGAAGCGCTGATGCAGGATGGAAAGGCCTTGCAGGCGGGAACATCTCACTTTCTTGGCCAGAACTTTGCCAAGGCCTTCGATGTGAAGTTTACCGGAAAAGATGGGAAACTCGATTACGTCTGGGCTACATCATGGGGCGTCTCCACCCGCTTAATGGGTGCTCTGGTAATGGCCCATTCGGATGCAGATGGTTTGGTATTGCCTCCCAAATTGGCTCCCATTCAAGTGGTAATGGTTCCCATCTACAAGTCGGATGAGGAGCGTGAGCGTGTGGTGGGGTGTTTTCTCGAACTGAAGGGAAAACTGGAGCAATTGGGTGTGCGGGTTAAACTCGACGACCGCGATACCCACCGTCCGGGATTCAAGTTTGCGGAGTATGAGTTGAAAGGGGTTCCTGTGCGTTTGGCTTTGGGCATGCGCGATCTGGAGGCCGGTGTTGTGGAGGTGGCCCGACGCGACACCAAGGAAAAAGAGCAACTCCAGATGGTCGATATTGCTTCGAAACTGGTTCATTTGCTTGAACAAATACAACATTCTTTGTATGAAAAAGCTCTTGCTTTCCGCAACGATATGATAACCATTGTGGATTCATGGCAGGAGTTTCAGGAGGTTTTGGAGAGCAAAGGTGGATTTTTAATGGCCCATTGGGATGGCACCACCGAAACCGAGCTGGCCATCAAAGAAGCCACCAAAGCCACCATTCGGTGTATTCCTTTAGACGGAGAAGAAGAGACCGGTGTTTGTGTGTTCTCCGGAAAGCCCAGCACACGAAGGGTTATGTTTGCAAAAGCCTATTGATTAGGCCAAACGGGCATATTTTCCGGGCAGGTTGATGACCATGCCTTTCAGCTCCAGCTCAAGGAGCTTGGCGTTAACCAAAGAGATGGGCAGTTGCGTAAGCATTCCAAGCTCGTCAACGTGTTTGCTGCCTGCTCTTAGACCATCCACCAATTGTTGCTCTTCTTGAGAGAGTTCCTGAAAAAGTTGAAGTTGGGGGGGCGATTTCTTTGCCGTTTGGTCGTTCCAGTTCAGTGCTAAGGCCACATCGCCCGGATTTTGAACGAGTGCGGCGCGGTTGGTGCGAATCAACGCAAGGCATCCCGCCGACCAAGCATCGTTCCACCTACCCGGAACCGCCATAACTTCTCTATGATATGAGTTGGCGAGAGCAGCGGTAATCAAGGCGCCGCCTTTCTCTCCGGCCTCTACCACCAGAACTCCCTGCACCATGCCGGCAACGATGCGGTTGCGGGCCGGAAAATTCTCCCGATCCGGTTTGGTACCGGTTGGGAACTCGGTCAGCAAGGCCCCCTGCCTCAGCATGCTCTCTGCTACACTTCGGTGGTTGCCGGGGTACAACATGTCCTGCCCATGTCCCAACACGCCAATGGTGTCCAACCCATGCTTCAATGCCGATCGGTGTGCACAGATGTCGATGCCGTAAGCCAATCCGCTCACAACAATAGGATTGTATTCTGCCAAGCCTTGCACGATTTCCTGAACCACCTGCTTGCCATAGTCTGTAGCT
>JBEIVB010000032.1:0-24311 GCA_040374085.1 Flavobacteriales bacterium
GGTTGACAGCGCTGCATTCGGAATCTATGCTGTCTGCAATGCTGTATTGCAAAAAGGAGACGAAGCAATCGTTTTTGATCCCGTTGACTTCCTATTCCGATATTGTATAGAGCAGGTGGGCGCCACAGCAAAACCCTTGGCCATACCCATAGACCCGAATGCAGAAATTGACCTCAACCGTTTACGCACCTTAATTGGGCCAAAAACAAAGATGATTTGCCTTTGCAACCCGGCCAATCCCACAGGCAAAGTATTTACAAAAACCGAATTAAAGGCCATTGCAGAAGTGGCAAGGCAACACAATTTATTGATCTTGTCTGATGAAATCTGGAGCGATATCGTCTTTTCACCATTTCATTATACCTCCATTGCATCGTTAGATGCAGATGCATCAGGCCGCACCTTTACCGTTAGTGGTTTCAGCAAGTCCTATGGACTGGCCGGCTTGAGAGCCGGCTTTGTTATGACCTCCAACGAGGCGTGGTTTCAAAAAATCCTAGAAGCCTCGGGACATACCTCAACCGTCCATGGTTGCAACGCATTGGCTCAGGTTGCTGGTGCTGCAGCGCTGAATGAATGCTCAGATTGGCTCACTGCATTTGTGGAGCACCTGCAAAACATGCGCGACCTATCGCTAAAAGAACTGGAAACGATTCCAGGCTTCTCGTGTCTTGCTCCACAAGGGTGTTACTTGCTTTTTTGCAACATTGAAAAAACCGGGCTTAACAGTTCTGACTTACAACAGCTGCTCTTTGACAAAGCCAAAGTAGCAGTGGTTCCGGGCTTGCCACGGTGGTTTGGAGAAAAAGCAGAAGGCCATGTTAGAATTTGTTTTTCCACATCGGAAGTATTATTAAAAGAAGCGTTCGGACGAATCAGGGCGGTAATGAAAACGGAAATAAAATAACATGTGCAAGGTGGGAAAGAAGAGAAAAATTGTGATCATCGGCGGCGGTATTGCCGGCATATCCTTCAGTTTGTTGATGAACAAAGGAGATTTCGACTTGGTGGTATGCGAGCGTGAAATCGACGTTCCAACCCGTGGCAATGCATTTCTCATGCATGCCGAAGGATTCTCCATCTTGAACATATTGGCAAAAGAGTCGGGCGGTTTGAAGCTACCCGGTAGAACCATCGACACCTTCAGCCTTAAAAGGCCCGACGATTCAGAAATCAAGTACATGAAAATGGAGCCTTGGCAATGCATCAAAAGGAAAGATATTGTAGACTTCCTTTACAGCCTCGTTCCAGAAGGGCTTGTAAAATGCAACCGACAGTTTTCCCATTTTCTTTATGAGAACGAACAAGCAGTTGCAGCTGTATTTAAAAATGGGGAGGTAGAATACGGTGATCTTTTCGTGGGTGCCGATGGTGCACGTTCAGAGGTTCGGCAACAGCTGTTTGGCCCCACGCTTTTTTCACCTGTTGAAGTGCGCGAGGTCGTGGGTATTGCAGTTAACCCAGGCCTGATTCGAGAGAGGCCCGCAACATTCCAAAAATATCTATCCGGAGAAAAGGGGCTTTCCTTCGGATTCATTCCTACCTCAGAACAAGAGTTGGTTTGGTTTATGCAATTCGACGTCCGCCTGTTTCCACTTCAAGATGAAACCGCAGAGTCGTTGAGGACTATGTGCCATGAACTTTTAAATGGATTTCCACCGGTGGTAAAAAGAGTGTTGGACAGCTCCGACTTTTCTAACGCCTACCTATGGCATGCACGGGATTTTGATACTCTCCCTTCATTTCATAAAAAAAACGTAGTGATCATAGGAGACGCTGCACACTTGGCTCTACCCTTTACCAGCGCAGGAACTACAAACGCGCTTGTAGACGCTCATGCACTGAGCAAATTGCTGTCTGCAAAATATAATAACGAAACGGCTTTGAAGTATTTCTACAGAGATCGCAGTACCGCAGTAAAAGAACACCTCGATCTGGGCAGAGAGATAAAAGAAAAGTTTTTGCGTGCACCGGAAGTGGACGTAGATGAAATCAAGATTCCACTAATCGCACATCAAACCTCGAAGAAGAAAACTGCACCCAAACACAAAAAAGTCCACTTGTTGTATTTTACCGACCCGGTTTGCTCGACCTGTTGGACCATTCAGCCTCAACTCCGAAAACTGCGCGTAGAATACGCCGATTACCTTGAATTGGAATATTGCATGGGCGGTCCTTTACCCTCATGGATCAATTTCAACAGGGGAGTAATAAAAACAAAGATCGATGCATTTAATTATTGGAAAAGCCTAGCCGACTCATACGATATGCCGGTAAATCCGGAAGTGTGGGAAAAGGACCCAATTGCATCCTCATACCCTCCAGCCATTGCCTTCAAAGCAGCACAGATGCAAGACATGGACAAGGCGGTAATCTTCTTACGTCGTCTTAGCGAGCTTTTGTTTCTGAAGGGCATAAACATTGCCAAAAAAGATGTTTTGCTTGAAGAGGCGTATCAGGCTGGGCTTGATATTGCACGGATGAATAGAGATTTGAAAGAAAAAGCAGAAAAACTGTTTGAGGAAGACCTTAAGCTCTCCATTGAACTCTCTGTTGAGGCATTTCCAACCTTCATTTTTACCGATCGAAACGACAAAACCATCCGATTAAAAGGATACCAAAACTATGAGACTCTGGAAAATGTAATGCATACGTTAATCCCGGATGTTCGGAAAAAGAACATGGATCACAAACTGAACAAAGTGTTTCAAAAGTTTCACTCCCTCACCTCAAAGGAATTCGCCTTTTTGGTGAATCTGGATTTGGATTCGGCGAACAAAAAACTCGAATTAATGGAAAGAAAAGGGTTGATTGACCGGCAAAACATTTTTGGAAAAGAAACCATGTGGAAACTGATTCCAGAATACATGCGCACCCAGCAATTCTCAAGTGGAGCTGTATAGTTGGAACGTTGTTTGTATGGATTGGTGAAAAGACCATTACCACATCCAAACACTTCTTTCCTGTTCTATGCATTTTTGACTTGCAAGAAAACAAGCATATGCAGCAAGAAAACCCTGGCTGGTGCAACCATGACTTCTGTGAACCTAGGGGAATGAAACCAAGGCACCGCTCGTCTGAAACGTAGAAAACTTTTAAGCAACGGATATGAATCCCTGTTTTCTATGGCACAGTACGGACTCGGTATTCATTATCTAAATACAATAAAAATATCCGTTAACGGAATCAGCCCTACTTAGTAACAGAAATTCTTTACCTTCTTCAGTCTTCCAGCAGCTTTGGGTCTACAAGGTTAGGGAGGGTTACCACCAGATTGGGTTCACGCTGCATGGCGCGTTGAATGGCGAAACGGGCCTCGGGGTTTCTGGCCCAGGATCGGCGCGCGATTCCGTTGTTCACATCCCAAAAAAGCATGCTGTGGGCACGGCGGCCAGCCTCAGCACTACCGTCGAGCAACAAGCCAAACCCTCCATTTATAACCTCGCCCCAACCTACACCTCCACCGTTGTGCAGCGATACCCAAGTGGCTCCGCGAAACGCATCGCCCACAAAGTTGTGCACGGCCATATCAGAAGTAAATCTGGAGCCATCGTAAATATTGGATGTTTCACGGTAAGGTGAGTCCGTTCCGGAAACGTCGTGATGGTCGCGCCCCAGCACAATGGGTGCAGAAATGCGTCTCTCGGCCAACGCTTGGTTGAATGCTTCGGCAATGCGCATACGGCCCTCCGCATCGGCATACAATATGCGCGCTTTTGAGCCTACTACAAGTTGGTTATCCCACGCTTGTTTTATCCAGCGTATGTTATCGTCAAGCTGTTGGGTAATTTCGGGGGGGGCGTCTTTACGAAGCTCCTCCAGAACCGAACACGCAATGGAATCGCTGAGTTTCAAATCCTCATCGGTCCCGCTGGTGCAAACCCAACGGAAGGGACCAAAGCCGTAATCGAAGCACATAGGACCCAAAATGTCCTGCACGTAGGATGGATAGCGGAACGATCCATCGGGCTTCAACACGTCGGCACCCGCCCGAGAGGCTTCGAGTAAAAACGCATTTCCGTAATCAAAAAAGTACATACCTCGTGCATGCAAGGTGTTGATGGCGTTCACGTGCCGTACTAAGGTTTTCTGTACCTCCTGTTTAAAACGTTCCGGCTCTTCGGCCATCATGCGATTGCTCTCTTCAAAAGAAAAGCCTGTAGGGTAATAGCCTCCGGCCCATGGGTTGTGCAGCGAACTTTGGTCGGATCCCAACTCCACTTCCACCCCTTCACGCACCAAATGCTCCCACAGATCCACAACGTTTCCTTGATATGCCAGCGAAATGGCCTTGCCCTCTGCTTTTGCCCACATGGCACGTGCAGTAAGCTCCTGAAGGTTGGTATGCACCTCATCTACCCAACCCTGACGGTGACGGGTTTCCGTGGCTTTGGGGTTCATCTCAGCCACAATGCAAATGCCACCGGCAATTACGGTGGCCTTGGGCTGAGCACCACTCATTCCACCCAATCCGCAGGTTACAAATATTTTCCCCTTGAGGCTGCCGTCGCCTTGCGTAAACATGCGGCCGGCGTTCATAACCGTGATGCAGGTACCGTGCACTATGCCCTGTGGACCAATGTACATAAAGGACCCCGCCGTCATTTGGCCATACTGCGTTACCCCCATGGCGTTGTACCGCTCCCAGTCATCCGGCTTGGAATAATTGGAAATCATCATGCCATTGGTAACCACCACCCGCGGTGCTCCCGGATGCGATGGAAACAAGCCCATGGGATGACCGGAATACAAGACAAGGGTCTGCTCATCGGTCATCTCACTCAAATACTTCATGCACAAACGATATTGGGCCCAGTTCTGAAAAACAGAACCGTTGCCTCCGTAGGTAATCAGTTCATCGGGATGCTGCGCCACCTGAGGGTCGAGGTTGTTTTGCAGCATGAGCATGATGCCCGCCGCCTGACGGCTCTTGTGGGGATAAGCTGTAATGGGGCGTGCGAAAATCGGATGCTGGGGCTTAAACCGATGCATATAAATGCGGCCATAATCCTCAAGTTCACGGCGGAACTCGGGCAGCAATTCCGCGTGGTGCTGAGGCGAAAAATACCGCAAAGCATTAGCCAATGCCAATTTTTTCTCAGCCGAATTAAGGATGGCTTTGCGCCTCGGAGCATGGTTTACGCCGGGGTCGAGGGGTCGTGAAGGAGGCAATTCGGAAGGAATGCCTTGCTTTATTTCCGCTTCAAATGTCATGATGATGAGTAGGGGCTACGAAGGTAGAAAAAGGGCGTGGAGAGCATGAGAACAGTATGCACAGCGGGTTGTTCAATGCACCCCCAAATCCCAAAAAAGCTCAGCTTCCCCTACCCTGCTCAAACGAGCTTTGGGATAACTGCTCACGAACCGTCATTGCTTCACCCATTTGCGCCGCACCCAACCCTCAGGAGTATTCACCTCTACGAGATAAACAGAAGGCTCCAATGCCAACAACCGAGGGGCATTACGATGCACAGCAGATACCCGGTCCTCCTCCAAAACAACGCGACCCTGCAGGTCTAAAACCCGTATCCTGCGCACCAATGAGGCGGACATCCCGGAAAGCTCAAATCCTTCCGAACCGGGATTGGGCCACAGACGCATCTCTTGATCTTCTGTTTCAGCAAAACCAGTGGAGCCACTCGGCAATACAGTTACCGAAAGGTCGTCGAGATAAATGCCATCGTAATTAATGAAAGAGTCAGACTTAAAACGATAGCGAATCCAAACGCGCGAACCCAGCCATGTGTTCAAATCAACCTTGCCCATTATCCAGTTGAACTGCAATCCTGTGAATAGGGGCTGTTGAAACAGGGTTTGGGCATCGCCCAACTCCATGCCCTCGGTGCAAACCGGAGTCCACACAAACCCGCTGTCGGTGGATACCTCCACGGTAACAAAATCGTACCCGGCTTCCAGTTGCCAGCGGGTGTAGAAACGCAACTCGGCATGAGAAGCTCCACTCAGGTTCACGCCATTTTTCAGGGTCAACACATCGGTTTGGTTCACATTATAATTGCCGTTTGGACTGTCCGTAAACGCACCTGAGGCATTAAGGCCCCCATCTGTGCTGAGGCCCCAGTCGCCCACCCAAGCCGAGAGGTTGTTGCAGGCATCGGAGAAGCGTACCAAAGGGTTGCCCGCAATGCGCTTGAGGGTGTCGATTTGCTGCATTCCGTTTACCACCTGACGCAGCACCAAACGAAAAGCTGTTCCGGAGGGCACCGATGCTGGCAAGGTGTAGGTCAAACTCTGATTCTGCCAAAGATGCGGAACCGGAAGAGGGTTCACAGAAAGAGAGGATCCGATAGCACCGGGAACATCCAGCACGTCTACCGAAAGGGTGCACGTGTTGAGCATGGTGCTGCCGGTCTGACACATGCGCAGGTTGAGGTTGTTGCTGCCGGCAGAAGCAAAGGTTCCCGACCAATCGTCTATTCTAAGCACGGGCAGCAACGACTGCGCCATGCGCAGGTTAATGGGCAGCATCTCGCGGCAAATCGGAAAAATGCGGTCTTGTGTGGGCCAAAAACCATCGTCGGGTGCACCCGATTCGCTGGTCATGGAAAGAATGCGGGGTTTATCTAACGTGTCGCCATACATCCAGTCGTCGCTATCGCCGTTGGTAACGTATCCAACGGTCTGGTCGCCGGTTCCATAGGTGTAGGGGGAATTTGCTGTCATGTGATCGGCCAGATTCACAAAAGCGGCGCTATCGGGTGTAAACAAAGAGGCAATGTATCCCCATGGGTATATCACATCATTGCCGTATGCATGAGCGTTGAGGGCGACTTTAAATTCATGTTGCATGCACAAGTGCCTGGCAGCTCGATTTTCGGGCTCAGAAAATCCGACGACTCCACGGTAGGTATCGCTGTTGGATTGGGGACTCGAGCCGTTGTCGTCTATTCCCCAGTAGTAGCCGTAGTTGCGGTTGTTGTCTACCCCAAAACTTCCGTCTCCGTTGTTGCGCCTATTCTTTCTCCACATTCCACCGCCGCCGGGTTGGTTGGTTTGGTTAAATTTATAACCATCAGGGTTTATAATGGGCAGAAAAACAAGCTGGGTTTCATTGATCAATTGTTGTATTTCCGGCTTCACCGAATAGTTTTCGAGTAAATACCACATGAAGTAAATGAGCTGGGTAAGGGCTATCGGCTCCCGTGCATGGTGTATGCCGGTATACAGTGCTTCGGGCTCAACCTCTTGTTGGTTGGGTTGATCGGAGATGCGCACCCAATACAATGCACGGCCACCCGAGGTAAGAATGGTATCGCTAACCGGCTGTTTGGTACTGATGAGGTTGGGGTATGCGGCGGCCATAGAGTCGAGCTGAGCCAAGGCCTCTTCATATGTAAGGAAGCCTCCCATGCTGCCCAAAACGGAATGCGAGGGGTCTAGAAAAGGAACACTTCCTCCGCAAGCAGTAATGGAAGAAAGTTGCAGAGGAGAAGATGAAGCAAGCCGTTGGGCATACCAGGCTTCCAGATTGTCTACTTCTACGGTGTACGGCACACCCATTCGGGTAAGTTGGGCCAAATCCAAATCCGAAAGCTCTAGCCTAAGGTTTCCTTCTGATGTACGCACAGCATGCTCATCGATCAAGGCCGCGCGACCAAGCCTATCCATAGTACGTGCATCGAAGTGCACCAAAACACGCTTATACAGCAAGGGAGACGCCATTAAAAAACGAGGCGCCCAGCACAAAAGAAAAAGCAAAATGATGGAGTAACAGCGCATGAGTTAAGATGTGACAGTCAATAAAGAAGAAGTGGCTTTAAAGATACGCTTCCGAAAATGTACGCCATAAAACCGGAGCCACGTTGGAAGATTTACGATGCCAATTGAAAAAATACCAAATGGTAGGTTTGGTGTGTGGAGAGGGACTTTTTGACTTTTGCTCCACCTCACAATAAACCAACATGAAGCGCAGAAAAACTTCAGGAGTCGCTCTATAGAACCGGCATAAGCGCAACCAGATCGGCGGGGGTATTGAATTGCACCACATTCTCGGGAAGCGTAGGTTTCAACTGCACCAGCTGATATCCCGATACCAAAATTCGGGAATTCGGGAAAGTAGAAGAAAGGCGGTCTATGTAAACCTGCAAACCATCTCCCGGCAAGGGCGAGGTAAGCACGGTAAGCAAATTTTTAGGTTTATGTATGCCAAACACTTTCTCGAGGTCTTCGAACGGCACCGCCTGTCCAAGAAAGATGGATTTTTGTCCGCTCTGCCTCAACAAAAAGTGATAGTAAAGCAGGCTGATTTCGTGAAGTTCCTGATCGGGTAAGAAAAGAAGATAGGACTCGGTGTGGTTGCCGAATTTGGGTACCTGCCCGTCTATAGCCGTGAATAGTTTCTGACGAACCAAATTGGATATGAAATGCTCCTGAGCCGGGTTGATGGACTCCGTAATCCAAAGCACGCCCACCTTCACTAGAAAAGGATAAATGATGTTGCGAATGGTGAAATCGAATCCTTTTTTTAGGATGTTGGTGGAGATGGCTTTTTCAAATCGGTCTTCATCCATTTCCACCATGGCCAGAACCAGATTATCAATTTGCAGATTCTCTTCCAAGTTCCGGTTCGAAATGGCCAAAACTTCGCTGCGCATTTCATCCGGACTGAGTTCGGCGATGCGTGAGATCTTCATGCCATTGGCATTTAGAATGCTGATGTTCAACAACATGCGCAAATCCTCGTTGGAGTATCTGCGGATGTTGGTTTCGGATCGATTGGGACTAAACAACCCATAGCGCTGCTCCCATATTCGCAAGGTATGTGCCTTGATGCCGGTAATCTGCTCTAGATCTTTGATGCTGTATTTAAGCACAGGGGGTGAGTTGGGTCGAAATGTAACACCCGAGCGGGCTATTTGTTTTTGGACCATTGGCGATACTGCTCCTCAACAAATCCATTAGGAGAAACGCTCAAACAAAAAAGAGTGGAGAGCAGCAACCAAAAGGGCCATGCAAAATTTACAGTAGTAAGAAAGTTGTTAAATAAGCCGTGCAACCAAAAGGTAGAGAAACCAATCATTAAGGCTATGCGAAAGGAGCGCAACGGGCCATCGGTAAAGCGCAGGGCAAGCCGGTGTGCGGTGTAGCATGCAGCAACTATAAGCAACAGCCAAGAACACAATCCCGGCCATCCGGCCTCAGCAAGAAGAAGAAAGTACTCGCTGTGGGCAGTGCCTCCCTTTCCATCTTTGATGAAGAATGGACTAATTACACTGATGCGGGTCATCTCCGAAACCCTTTGATAAGGCAAATACGCCACCTGATAAGTGCCCGGCCCGAAGCCTGTTATCGGTCGATCGCGAACCATTCGCCAAGCACAATTCCAGCGATTCAGACGCTCAAGATTCGAAACGTCGCTCGTGATGTTGCCAACGCTCAAGGCCTGTTCCTTCAAACTCGATTGAAAGCGGCTGGAATCGTTTCGGTTGGAAAGTGCCCAACGTTCGAACGGCCGGAGGCTAAGCGCAAGAATCGGAATGATGAAAAAAGCAGCAAACAAAAAGCCCAAGGTCTTGAGGTGAAACCGGCAAGCAACCCAAAATACTCCGGCAAATACCAAGCTTAGCCAGGCCGCACGAGAAGCGGCAAGAAATACCGCAAGAACACAGCAAGCCACAAGAAGGCTGAACAAACGTTTGCGCAACATGGAAGGTTGATGGTGCCGATACCAGAGCATCAGAGGTAATGCGAGGCATTGCACAGCAGAAAATACCGTATGGTCTTTGTAAAATGGTCGAGCCATATGGGCAGTTGAACGCGCTATGGGGTCGAAAACGGCGAAGTGGATTAAGGAATAAGCGGCAACCAGCAAAAGCCCGATCAAAAGAAATTCCAAAAGCCGAAACAAATTTACTTTATTCAATAAAAACAATTGAAATGAAGCTCCGAAACCAGACAAAATAAATACTGTTTCTATTGTTATAGATTTTAGGGAAACTAGAGGGTCGCTGCTGAACAAAGCTGCCATAAGTTTGCACATGAATAGAATCAGTATGGCAAATACAATGGGATGACCAACGATCAACAGGTTGGGCCGATGGGCAACAAAGCTCCAAACAAAGCACATGCTAAGTAAAACAAGAAACGCCTCCCCGGGGAGTCCTACGTTATGGCCACCCGGGAGGGATACGTCCAAAGTAAACGGAACCAAAGCAGCCGTGAGAAGCAACAGTTGTTTTTCCAACGCCATTAAGCGAACCAGAATCCACGATGCACACACAAAAAGCAGAACCAATGCAATAGGATTTGCTGCCGCTATGCATCCTGTACAGGATAGAAAAAATACAATTCCCCATACCTGTGGCATGCGGATCATGCTGGGTCTCATGCAAAAAAGCGTGTCCTGTTATCAAACGCCACTTGTAAAAGAACAGCAAAAAAGCCTACAAAAAGGGCTATCGAAACACGCTTCCAATCCACTCCTTTGGAGGGTGGCATAGCCTTGCTTACCACGTATGCTTGGGGCACCTGCTTGCGCAGGGTATTAGAAAGACGCTCCACTTGACGCTTCAGGTTAACCATGTTGGCAATCTCCTCTTCATACACCCGCTGGCATGCACGAAAGCGGGGCGTTTCGGGCAGCTCTACCCCAAGCCTTCCTTCGCCCAAACGCTCGAGCACCATAAGGGAGTCGCGCAGGACATTTACCTCGCGCTGCTTGTTCTCAAAAATTTGGGAGGCCGCCTTTTGATCGCGTTCCACACTGGATTTTATCAGTTCCGACAAATGAAGGTCTGCCTCCTGTACCAAAAGATTTGCCAAACGGGCTGCCCGAACGGGATCTGGATCTTTCACCGAAAGATGAAGAGAGCGGTTGGGACTTCGGCTCACCTCTATGCGTCCCCTCAAAAGTGAAACAAATCGTGCACCGTTTATATCGTCAGATTGAGAAAGCCCAGCTCTACGAGACAGTCTGCCCAAAACATCGTTGCTCTCCATAAGCTCCATGTATTCGCCCAATTCTTTCTCGTCTCCAAACCGCAAGCCGGTCTCTAAAAGGTGCTCGGCATAGTGTGTTGAGGAAGGAAAGAAAATGGTAGTGGCTTCATACAACTTGGGAACAAAAATCCACTGCAACAGAAGGGTAACCAAAACGGTAACGAAAACCAAAAAACTATAATATCGAAAAGGTCGGAAATTCATGGGTGAGTCGAATCAACAGGATTAATTAGTGTTACTTCATCGCCTACGGGTAAGTATCGGTTTTGTTTCCAATGCCACTGAAGTGCAAATGAATCAACCCAAGCCCTCGGAATGGCCCAAACCTCGCCGGGGTTTGCGTCTGCAAATGATTTTATGCGCAGTTTGGGGCCACCCCTTTGTTCATATACCCAATTGTACCAACGTGCACCCTCAACATACCCATAATGCGGAATGTATATCGTGTTGCAATCTGTTCTGCCCTGATACCATCTTAAATTATTTAGGATTTGATCGTGCTTTTGTAGGCCATATCCGTTGGAAGGATCCAATGCTCGAACCATGGTTTTCTGCCAGAGAGGCCACCAGAAAAACCACAAAAGCACGATCGCCAAAAAAGGAAAGGCAAAAGGAAAAGAAACCAGAATGCGACTCTGTATTTCCTGACAAAGACCGAATAAAGAAATGGCTGTTGCCAAACAAAGCAGTGGAATCAAAGGCGCACCGTACCAAAAGAGCTTGGTTGCACCCATAGAAATAACCAAAAAATATGCGATGAGAACCACCCAAACAAAAGAAGCAAATGCATTCTGGGAGCGGTTCTTGTGAAAGGCTAGAACCAATAATACGGGAAACAAAACCGGATAAAACGGGAAGGCAGAAGACCCAAAAAGCCAATCCCAATAAAACCAAAAGTTGCCGTCATGACCTTCAATAACATGGTTGTATCGGCCAAGCCACTCGTTCTGCAAAACCGCTTCCAGATAACCGGGCTGCACGACTTCTTTCCAAGCATAATACAAAATGGGTACAGCTAAAAGGCACAGAGCGGCAAACCAAACCCGAAGCTTAGTAAAACCACCGCGTGAAACTTTGTTCCAAAATGCCCAGATCAACCATCCGGGAACAAACAAAAATGCTGCCACGCCTTTGAATAGAAATCCAAAGGCAGAAGCCATCACAAAACCAAACAAATGTTTGTTGCTTCCCTTTCCCTCGGGATCCTGGCACCAAAGCCACCATTGAGCTGAAGACCAAACCATGCAGGCAACAAGCGGCGCATCAAAATCGCCCGTTCTGCTGACATGAAAACCGTTGAATCCTGTGGAAACAACCAGCATCAACGCGGCCAACCACCCAATCCAAACAGAAGCTAATCGCCGATACGTGAACCAGGGCATCCACAAAGCCAATGAAAAAGCAAAAAGGGCTGAAGGAAGTCGAAGAGCCAAAAGCCCGGGCCCGAGAAGTTTACTAAACGAGGCTTGCAGCCATAGGAGTAAGGGGGGTTTCGTGTTCCATAAATCAGGATCGCCATTTACCCGAATTACCCACCAATCGCCGGTGGTGAGGATGCTCTGCACGTTTTGAGCATTGCGGGTTTCGTCCCAGTTCTGCAAAGGCAAAGACTCGAGGTGGGTCAGAAAACCAAATGCAACAGCCAACATGCCGGCAACAAATACCAAAAGGCCCAAGGGGCCACCGAAAATCGGGGCCAAAACCGGGGAAGAAAAACGGTGGGGAGCTGTGGTATTCACAGCCGTTAAGTACTGCTTTTATGAATACTTTTGCAAGCCCGCACCTTATGGAATCTTACCTGCGCCCCTCTTTCGACGACATTTACATGGATTTGGCCACACGCTTGGCTATGCGTTCTCATTGTGTAAAAGCCCAAGTGGGTGCCGTGCTCACCAAGGATACCCGCATTGTTTCTCTGGGCTACAATGGACCACCGGCCGGAACACACAACTGCGATGTGGAGTGGCCCTCCGAAGGCTGCCCCCGTGACAGCAAAGGAAGCTGTTCACTCGCGCTCCATGCAGAACAAAACGCCATCCTTTATGCCCATCGAAACAACGTTTCCCTCGATGGAGCCACGCTTTACGTAACCCTCTCTCCATGCATTTCCTGTGCCCGAGTCATTTACTCGGTTGGCATAAAAAGAGTGTTATTCCTGCATTCTTATGCCGCATTCAAAAATCTGGCTGTTGAAGAAGGTGTCGCTTTTCTTGAAAAGTTCGGAGTAGAGGTTCATCAGCAAAAAACCTCTACTCGCTAAACCCCAACATGGAGAACCCCAAAGAAACTTCCGAGCCAAAAAACCAAACCATGTGGAAAGCCCTGCGGCCACTTGGTATAGCCCTGGTGCTTGTTTTGGGTTTCTGGCTGGGCCTCCGGCTGGGAGAACGACGCATGGGCGACACGCCCACCACACAAGATGGTCGCAACCGTATAAAAGCTTCCAACGGCGCCGCAAAAGTCAGAGAGTTGCTGCGATACATCGAACAGGATTATGTAGATACGCTAAATCAAACAGGTTTTATTGATGAGGCCATCACCTCCATTTTGCAAACATTGGACCCGCACAGCGCCTACATTCCCGCCAGTGAATTTGCCGAATTAAACGACCCACTAAACGGAAACTTCGATGGCATTGGCATCGAATTCAATCTCGTGGGCGATACCATTTTTGTGGTTGCCGCCATTTCCGGCGGACCCTCTGAAACCGTCGGCATTAAAGCTGGCGATCGCATTGTTGCAGTTAACGGAGTGCCACTTGCCGGCAAACGCATTTCAAATTCCGATGTTATAAAAAAACTGCGAGGACCGGGCGGAACCAAAGTCAGGGTGCAAATCGTACGCGTAGGAATTGCGAAGCCCCTTTCCTTTACCATCACGCGTGGAAAAATTCCCATCTACAGCATAGATGCAGCTTACATGGCTGGCTTAGGAACTGGCTACATAAAAATAAGCCGGTTTGCCATGGAAACTGAAAATGAGTTTTACGATGCTGCAGAGAAGTTATTGAGCCGGGGAATGACCCGCTTGATTCTTGATTTGAGAGGGAATCCCGGGGGCTTCCTGAATGCGGCCACAGGCATTGCCGACGAATTTCTGCCAGAAGGAAAGCTCATTGTTTACACAAAGGGTAGAAACCGCAGCCGCGAGGATTATGTTGCCCATCCCAACGGATTGCTCGAAAAGATACCGGTAACGGTCTTGATTGATGAAGGTTCTGCCTCTGCCAGCGAGATTTTAGCTGGTGCCATTCAAGACAACGATCGAGGCCTGGTAATCGGTCGACGCTCGTTTGGAAAAGGACTGGTGCAAGAACAGTCGCCCTTTTCCGATGGATCAGCCATCCGCTTAACCGTAGCAAGATACTACACCCCAACCGGAAGGTGCATTCAAAAGCCCTACAGGTTAGGAGAAAACGACTCATACAACGAAGAGGAGGCGGATCGTTTTTTACACGGCGAGCTGTTTTCCAGAGACAGCATTCGCTTCAACGATTCTCTAAAATATAAAACCCGGGGTGGCAAAATTGTTTACGGTGGAGGAGGCATAATGCCCGATGTATTTGTTCCACTCGATTCCGGCATTATGAAAACGCTAACATTAAGAGCGTCCTTGTCGAATGAAATCAGTCAGTTTGCCCTCACTTGGGCGGACCGCAACCGAAGCATGCTGCTGAAAAAATTTCCAGAAGGGAAAGGCTTTGCACAAGACGAAGATGTTAAAAACCTATGCTGGCGAGACTTTCAGACATATATCAAACGAGAGAAACCTTCTGTTTCAACCGCATCCGACAGCAAAAGCATGGAAGGCTTAAGAAATCAAATAAAGGCCTTTGTCGGACGGAACATTTGGAGAGGTGCAACATTTTGGGAAACACTGAACCTAACTGACCCAATCGTTCTGGAAGCCATTAAACAACATTAGGACGCCAGATTATGCGGTTCGGTCGACACCGAATGGTATTGTATGGGCATTTAAACTCCTCCAAAATTGTTAATAACCCATTTTTCATAAAAAATTCGACGAATTTTTTCGTCGAGTAATTGCCCTCAGAAATCGTCATGATGGGCCCTATCTTCAGCTCGTAATGTTTACAGAACTTGCTGTTTTTCAATGTTATATGAATTTTTTTGTGAGTTTTTTATTCCTTTTGCAGCCGGTAAATGCAGAAGATCCCCAACCCAATGCACACGGCCTAGCTCGTGGCGCAACAATACACCTCTGTTGCTTTTAACCCGATTAAACAGCGATTAGTGTCGACAAAACTTGTTTTTTTGTCGACAAAATTAAACAAGTAATGTTTCATACTTGGATTTGGTTATACTTGTAAAATATTGGTTTTTATTATGTGGGTTTTATCTGTGTAAATATCTTTGTTGGAGTGCCTTATAAAACTGTGAGAAATAATTAATCAAACCACAAGAATAATGGAATACGCAAAACGGGTTCGTGCCTTGAGGGAACTCAAAGGATACACGCAAAAACGCATGGCCATAGAACTGGGCATTACTCAATCAAGATACAGCATAATCGAAAATCATGCTGGGCAATGCAAGCTGGAAACGCTGCTGAAAGTTTCGGCAATATTAGAGGTTCCCCTTCATACCATTTTAGATCTTACCCAACCTGTGAATGAAAGCATGTTTGCGGCTGGGTGGGGAACAAGAAAATAATCAGACTACTTCTTTAATTCGTTCTTACCGGTTGCGGGGTTATAACCATAAGGGCAATGTTTGCAGCCGCTCTTGCAACAATAGCCACGTTTAAGGTGATACCGTTCTGTAAACACGATAAACCCCTTTTCCGACATATAATAATCCTCCGACTCTAAAGGAGCCTTTCGAGGAAAAAGGGGCTTATCCTCCTCCATGTTCCCCGTTATAAATGCTTTGCAACAGCATGTGTTGTGCATCGGAAAACGCCAAGCCCCTTCGGCTCATAACCCGTTCGGCCAAAGCAAAAGCCTTTGGCGCTAAAAACGGCTGAAACCCATCTGCACCTCCCCAAGAAAAAGAAGGTATATGCTTGGGTGGAAAACCGGCGCCGAAAATGTTGGCCATAACTCCTACAACCGTTCCGGTATTAAACATAGTGTTGATGCCGCACTTGGAATGGTCCCCCATAAACAACCCGCAAAACTGCAAACCAGTAGATACCAAACGATCCTCAACATAATCGTGTATTTCTACAATGCTGTAGTTGTTTTTTAAATTGGAGTTGTTCGTATCTGCACCAAGGTTGCACCACTCGCCAATAACCGAATTGCCAAGGAAACCATCGTGGGCCTTGTTGGAATAGCCGAATACCACAGAATTATTGATTTCGCCTCCCACTTTGCTGAATGGACCAATGGTGGTAGGTCCGTATACCTTAGTTCCCAGTTTTGTTGATGATCCCTCACACAATGCAAAAGGTCCGCGAATGATGCTTCCCTCCATTACTTCAGCATTACGACCAATATATATGGGCCCGGAAGAGGCATTTAAAATAGAAAACTGAACGGTTGCCCCTTCTTCAATGAAAACCCGCTCTGGTTGCATCACCTGATTTCCTGCGGGTATGGGCTGACTGTAGTGGCCTTCCGTAATTAATTGGAAATCAGACTCCAACTCTTCGCCGTTGTGCTGAAAAACATTCCAAACGCGTTCCACAAAGCTGGCATGGCCATTAAACTCTATATGCTTTATGGGCAGTTCCCAGAGAGGAACGATAGGTGAGCGTTGCACCTTACAGCCCAACCAAACGTTTTTACACCAAAGAGATTCGTCCATCTCCAGGTTTTGAAACGCATGAACGAGCCCAGTGCTTGCCAACAAATTGGAGCGCACAAACAAAAAGCCAATAACCCCTACTTCGGGCTCAAAAGGAAAAACCCTTGAAAGAGGCTCGGTTGTACTGGTGGTAGATTTCTGCCGCAAGCGTTGCTCCCATTTCTCTCTGAGGGTAAGAATACCCATGCGCACATCTGCGGCTGTTCGAGTTAGGGTAAAAGGTTTTAGGTAATTGGTCCAAGGACCATCGGCCATTACAAGTTGTGTTGTCATTGCTGTCGTTTAAATCCGAACCAAACCTGATCGTTGCGCTCGCCCCACAACCACAACCCCCGGGCACATTGCGCGGTTTGGGTTGGGCGAAGGTACACCTGATCCTGAAACGTTGGGCCCCATGATTTCAAAGAAATATCACCCCGATTCCAAGAAACCAAGGCCTCTACCAACCCGCTGTTGCGAAGTTCGCTCCAAGGAAAAGGCCGTGTTTGCGCATTGCGCTTCAAATTTCGCGGTTCATCGTTCCACAAAAGGTGCAAACCTAACGAATCGGTCCACCATCCGGCTGAACTAAAATGGGCCCGATCATCCATGGTAATCTGCCCTTTACGCAATACGCTCTGCCATTGAACGGTGCCCGATCGATTCAGCTTTATCATCCAAAGATTATCTCGATGGAAATACTCATTGCAATCCTGGGTAGCCCGGTATCGATAACCCATGCCGATTGGCCTGCAAATGGTTTCCTGCCACTGCTCTTCGGCCAGCAACAACAAGCTGCTATCCGGTGTACCCAACAAGGCAAGCATCTTGGGATACACAAAGCTTAAGCCTTTTGCATCAAGGGTTTGCCGACTCACCTCGGGAGAGGCATAATCGTCTGCTCCCCCGAGCTGATCATCGCCCAATGGTGTTTCTACAATACCCGTTCCCAAATCCCAAACAAATGCCCCATTAACCTGTGCATCCCGCGCAAAAGACCGAGACCAAAGACCCGCTACAAACCAACTGCCATGAGTACACACAAGGTCTATTGTTTTTATGGCGCGGGCTGAAAACTGAAGGGCTTGAAGCGTTGCCTGGCCCAACCGTACTGAGCAAACGGAATAGGCATTGCGCTCACGTCCCATTAAGCCTCCAGATTCGTTATATACTTGCTTCAATAAAACAGATGCCTCTCCGTAAGAGCCAGGAGCAATGCGAAGCACCTCTGTGCGAGCCGCTGAAGCATTCAGTATGCACCTGCTCACCGATACGGCCTGAAGCGACCAGCTCCAGGAACGCAACTCAAGTACCAGAGACTCCTTCTGCCTAACCAGCCAAGCAAGCCAAAAACCGTCGTTGCCATACGCAGCATACACCGGCACATCTTCGGCTAACTGTGCATCTTCAACCAGCACATCTTCCTGCAAAACACCTGGCCTTGCTCCGCAACGGAACGCCACAAGCCGCAGTCCTTTCGTACCTCCAGCCATGCCATTTCTGCAAATAACAAACGGGGCTTTGCCAACAAAGGCCGATACTACCGATTGAAGGCCTCCTTTTCCCATGGCCGGAAACACCTCATAACGCTGAGGAATGCTGCTTTTTCCGGCAGGCTGAAGGGTTAAAACAACTTCTTGTTTAGAAAACAGTGAAGATTCCCGGTCCATTATACTCCAAAGCGAATCACCACTGCAACCAATGGTGTATAGCCGTTGTAGCCTGCCATACTCAATGGAAACCGGAGACCACTCTATGGTTCCTTGACCCTGTGCAAAACAAGTCAGGAAAAAACAAATGAGGGTTAGTGCTAACGGGCAGACTTGGCTGCTTCGTTTTTGTTGGCCAGCTGTCCGCATGCAGCATCGATATCTTTTCCACGGCTTCGCCTAACATTGGTGATGATGCCGTTCTGTTCGAGGTGTTGTTTAAATGCGTCCAAACGCGCAGGGGTGGTTTGTTGGAACTCACCGGCGTCTATGGGATTGTATTCTATGATGTTGACTTTTGCTGTGGTTTTCCGGCAAAAAGAAACCAGCTCTGCCGCATCGGAAATGCCATCGTTGAAGTCGCGGAAAACAATGTATTCATAGGTTACCCGCGTGCCGGTCTTTTCATAAAAGTAACGAATGGCATCCGCCAACGAGTCGAGGCTGTTTTGCTCGTTGATGGGCATAATGTGGTTCCGCTTTTCGTCGTTGGCGGCATGTAGACTAAGCGCAAGGTTAAACCGCGCACCGTCGTCGCCCAATCGCGCAATCATTTTGGCGATTCCGGCAGTAGAAACGGTTATGCGCTGAGGCGACATGCCCAACCCCTCTGGACGCGTAATCCACTCTATGCTGGTCATAACGTTTCGGTAATTCAACAAGGGCTCTCCCATGCCCATGTACACAATGTTGGATAGAGGAAGGTTGTAGTTTGTCTCCGATTGCTGGCGAATGAGCCAAACCTGCTCAAATATTTCCCATGCCTCTAAATTGCGCAAACGGGGCAAACGACCGGTAGCGCAGAATTTACAGGTGAGCGAACATCCTACTTGAGAGGATATACAAGCGGTCATGCGGCTGGTGGTGGGTATCAAAACGCCTTCCACCACGTTTCCATCGGGCATGCGAAACGCGCTTTTTATGGTGCGATCCTGGCTGCGCTGTTGGTCAGCTAAGGAGAGGGTTCCAAAAGAAAACGTTTCTCCAAGACGGGTGCGCAGAGCAAGAGGGAGGTTGCTCATTTCATCGAAGCTACGGGCTCCCTGCTGCCACAACCACGACTCTACCTGCTTTCTACGAAAGGTCTTCTCGCCCTGCTCGGCAAACCATGCGGAAAGGCGCTGGGTATCGAACGTGCGTATGTCGGGTTTGGTTTCCACCCTACAAAAGTACAGGAAAGCAGAAGGCCATCAGGCCATGAATGAAAACCCGTTAAAGAAAAGGCGTAGGCTGGTCTTCGGGAGGAAGGTGGGTGTGAGGATAACGCTTCAAATGAACCCTGCGCACCAACTGATAAAGGTCCTGGCGCAAACCATCGAGATTGATGCCACGGGCAGCGGAAACAAAACAAACCGGTGCAGAAAGGGTATTCATCCAAGTTTGTTTCAACTCTTCCAACGTGCGCTGCCTTGGAAGCTCTACTTCTTCCAAGTCATCGGGATTGCGCGGCTCGGGCATATATGCGTCGATCTTATTAAACAGCAAGAGTGTGGGTTTGTCCGATGCACCGAGTTCCTTCAGGGTTTGGTTCACCACCCGTATGTGGTCTTCAAAGGCAGGGTTGCTGAGGTCTACCACGTGAACCAATACATCGGCTTCCCGCACCTCATCGAGGGTAGATTTAAACGACTCCACCAACTGCGTAGGCAGCTTGCGTATGAAACCAACTGTGTCCGACAGCAGAAAAGGAATCTGGCCCAGCACCACTTTGCGTACCGTGGTATCGAGGGTGGCAAACAGCTTGTTTTCCGCCAGAACGGTAGCTTTGCTGAGGAGATTCATTAGGGTAGATTTGCCTACGTTGGTGTAGCCCACTAGGGCAACACGCACCATGGCACCACGGTGTTTCCGTTGCGTGGCCATCTGACGATCGATGTCTGCCAACCGGGTTTTTAGGAGGGCTATTTTTTCACGCACCAACCTGCGGTCTGTTTCGATCTCCTTCTCCCCTGCCCCTTTCATGCCAATGCCGCCCTTGATGCGGTCTAAGTGGCTCCACATACGGGCAAGACGGGGTAAGAGGTATTGATACTGCGCCAACTCAACCTGGGTTTTGGCATGGGCAGTTTGCGCACGTGCGGCAAAGATGTCGAGAATGAGGGTGGTGCGATCGAGCACCCTTAGCCCCAACTCTCGTTCCAGGTTGCGTTGTTGAGAAGGACTCAACTCATCGTCGAACACCACCAAATCGGAATGATGCTCTTCTGCATATGCTTTAACCTGAAGCACTTTGCCGCTGCCGATAAATGTGCGGCCATCGGGCTTATCCATGCGTTGTATGAACGTAGTTTGCACGTCTGCACCTGCGGTGGAGGCCAAAAAAGCCAACTCCTCGAGGTGCTCCTTAACCGTATCAACAGAAAGCAAGGGTGGGTGTATGCCAACCAAAATGGCCCGCTCGGGGCCCGGAGGAGCAATGCGCTCAGACTTCATTAACGTTATGGCCGCAGGGTCATGGCATAAGCCACTACCGAGTCCAACTCGGCTTGAGAAATCATAGCCTCATGCCCGGGCATAAGGCCCTTGCCTTGGGCAACAATTGCCCTGGTTTCCTCGAGTGTCAATACCGAAATCGAAAGGTCTTTGGCTCCAGCCAAATTGGCCTTACCATCTGCACCATGGCAACGAGTACAGTAGGCTTCATAAACCCCTTTGCCAATTGGCGCACCAACAGCTACTTCCTGCTTTTTTACTTTTTTAGAGCTGCCCATCTCGGCAAGGCCATACGCCATGACCAACAATAGAAAAGAAACAACAGCCAAGGCTTTCTTCTGGCGCTTAAAGCCAATTACCGCCAAGGGTATAGAGGCAAATACCGCCACCAATTTCAGCATCAAAAGGGTGCTTACTTCCGGCCCCTTCACAACAAGAAAGGCACCGGTTGCCAAAAACAAAATGCTCAACACCATTTCAACAATGCGGGTTTTTCGGGTGTATCCGGTAAGTTGTTCGGTTTTATTGCCCAGCAACAAAGCAGTCTTAATTGCATAGTGCAACAAAAACAAGGTCACAACAAGTGTGTGGGTATGAAGCATTCCGGTGTACATGGTGTAGGTTTTGAAGGGGCTAAAGTAACGAGGCGGTTTGGATTGCACCAAAAAACATAGGGCCCCGGAAGATAATTCCGGAGCCCTATGACGCATTCACATACGTTTATCTTATTCCAATACTACTTTCCGGGTTGAGGTGTATCCGCCCTGAATCACCCGCACAAGATAAACTCCACCGGTCCAACCCTGGGTCCCGATTTCAAATGGGCGCCCGCTTGGATGGGTTTGTTGACCCTCAAATACCCGCTTGCCCATGGCGTCGTAAACCTCTATCTGAGCAGATACACGCCCCTCTGTACGCACGGAAATCGTTCCGTTAACTTGAGCCGGATTGGGGAAAATATGGGTGCTTACCATGGCTGATGAGGACTCTACACCAGAAACAACATTGGGGGTTCGCATGGCTACGCGGTGAGAAGTGGTGGTGGTCCCACCTGAATTCTCGGTTGTGGTTGAAACCGACAAAAGCGGAAATTTAGTGGCTGGATCATACCAAGAGTAGTTCTGCTCCACAGAGGTTGAGTTAATAAACAACGAACTGGTTGTATTGGTGATGGTGTTTTTAATGCGCAACACATTTGAAAAGGTTCCGTATGGCAACACCAAAGTACCAGAACCATCCACCGTTGCATTTTGGTTGATGGTAATGTTCAAGGTAAAGCCCGGTCCAATCGATACGGATAAGGCTCCTGTGTCAACAAAGGATTGGTTGAAAGACAATGGGTAGGCCATTACAGTAACCGGATTAGAGAAAACTTGAGCCCCCGAACCCAATCCGGAAGTTGTTGAAAACACGCCCAAAATCTCTGATTTGGTTGGCGTTACACGAATGTAATTGTAGGCAGAGTCGGTAAGCTGAGCTACAGTTGCAGTAGGGAAAGACGATGCACCCGGCGTTCCAACAGGAGAAACATACGATTCGGTAACCACTGTGGTATCAAAAACCAAAGAAGCGAAATTCCAGGTCTGGCCCTGTCCTGAGCTTCCGGGAGCAACCTGAAGGCTGTTTTCGCGGTAGATGTGCACATCTCCGGAAACGGGCGCTTGACTGGATGTGAGCGTTTGGGCCTGCATCAGCATAGCAGATGCAGAGAACAGGAGAGAAAGGATGGGTTTTTTCATCGTGTGTGTTTTTTTGCAAAGTTAATGGGAAGCTGGTCTCTCAATCTTCAAAAAAAGAAAACCCCGGCATGAACCGGGGTTTTCACAAGAATCAATCACAAAAAGTTATTCCAAAATCACCTTCCTAGAAGATGTTTTTCCATCCTGCACAACCTGAACCAAATAAACACCGGGCATCCAACCTTGAGTACCAATGGAATAAGTACGGCCGCTGGTTTGGGCTTGCTGATCTTCAAACACCCGTTTGCCCAATACATCGTAAACCAAAACACGCGACAATCCACGGCCATCGATGCGTACCGATAGAGTTCCGTTTACTTGAGCGGGATTGGGGAAAATGTGGGCGCTAACCAAGGAGCTGTTTTTCTCCAATCCGGAACCAATGCTGTTTACTCGCATAACAACATTGTGGGTTACAGGAGGTGTTGCTGAATTGTCTGTTGTGGTTGATACCGAAAAGAGCGGAAACTTGGTGGCCGAATCATACCAAGAGTAACTCTCCTCTACTGAAGTTGAGTTGCCAAACAAAGAACTGGTCGTATTGGTGATCGTGTTTTTTATGCGCAACACGTTAGAAAACGTTCCGGAGGGCAGTACTAAAGTGCCTGTACCATCTACCGTTGCATTTTGATTGATGGTTATGGTAAACGTAATGCCCGGCCCTAATGATACGGTAACAGATCCTGTATCAAGAAAAGATTGGTTGATGGACAAAGGGAACTGCATTAAGGTAGCGGGGTTAGAGAACACTTGTGCCTGACCGGAAACGGGACCTGAAGCGTTGGAGAACAGCCCCAAAACCTCTGCTTTGCTTGGTGTCACGCGTATGTACGTGTAGGTAGAATCCTCAAACTGAGCCACCGTTGCGCTTGGAAAGGAAGCCGCTCCCGGAGTTCCAACAGGTGAGATGTATGTTTCTGTGGTAACGGCGGTATCCATAACCAGGGATGCAAAATTCCAAGTCTGGCCTTGTCCGGCGCTTCCCTGAGCAACCTGAAGGGTGTCTTCGCGGTATTTATGCACATCGCCCGGCTCAGGAGCAGTGCCGAATTGCAAAGTTTGAGCACCAAGGCCAAAGGAAAAAGCCGATGCAATTAACAAAAGAGTAGTTTTTTTCATGGTGGGATTTTGTGCTGCAAAAATAGGTACTATTTGAGTTGATAAGGTTAAAGAATGTAAAGGGGCCTCTTTCAACATAGAGGCCCCTAAGGTTTTCATAATCAATTTATGTTGCCGATCACCTTGTTTTTGGGATACTTCACCTCATAAACCAACTTCACCGTCTTGGTCTCTTTAGGCTTTACGTTTAGAGTCCAGTCCACCACGCCGGTTTCATCGTTCTTTCTTCCATCGCTTATCTCCAGTACCTTCACCTCTATCTCGGCGCTGTTAACAAGCGGAATCTGATCCTGCAAGCGCACATCGATGGGGTTAGACTTAGTGTTGCGCACGGTTAAGGTGTACGAAACGGTTTGCACTTTGTAGTCGGAAAAGAGCTTCTCTTTCTGCTTCAGGTTGTTTCGGGTTCGCTGCACAACAATGCTCTTATCACGGCCCATATCCAATACAAGGGTATCGGCTGCGTTTACCGGACTCACCATAGAACTGCCCACAAAAGCACCATCGAAATAAATTTTAGCCTCTCCGGGCAATAGATTCAAATCTTCCCAACCCGTAATGCGCGCTTGCAAAAAGGCATCCCGGTCGAGCTTAGGCACACTTGA
>JBEIVB010000052.1:0-17305 GCA_040374085.1 Flavobacteriales bacterium
CCCGGAGCGGTATAGGTGGGCACGTATGTATAGCGAGCATCCTGAAACTCGAAGCCTTGCCGAAGGAGACGTTTAAACCCTCCTTCTGAGAACTTGGAATAAAAACGATGTACATAATCGGCACGCATTTGATCGACCACTATGCCCACCAACAGGCGGGGAGGCGAGGCCATAGCCTGGCCTGCGATGATGCAAACCCAAGCACACAAGCAACGAAAAAACAAAGACGGTTTCATGCCTCAAAGATACACCTATGGCTGAGGGACTTATGGATGGGTATGGCCATTTTTTTTGTGGGGGGCTCACCCACCCTGCCGCCGTAAATGAGTCCTAAACGAAAGAAGGTGGTGCAACGCTTTTCAACGCTTACACCACCTTGCTCATCGGGCGCAAAATGCGGAAACGGTTTATGGCTCCAGCATGAATTTGCTTTGGTAGCGGATGCCCTCTCCGGTAACCTGAATGAAGTACAAGCCGGATGAAAGCCCCTCTGTAGGCAACTTAATCGGTACGGCCAGGTTACCTTGGGCAACCATCATCTGGCTGGAAATTGATCTGCCTCGTCCATCGAGCACCTCAATGCGCAATGACTGTTGAGAGGTGGATTCGGTTTTGAGGGCAACCCAAACATCACCCCCGGATTTTGCCGGGTTGGGCCAAATGGTGAGTCCGCCTTCTGCTGCCGTCTGCCAACGAACGGCTTTCCATGGAGTGTATTCCACTTTACCTTGATCGTCTATCCAGATCAACTGGTAATAATTGATGCCTTCTTTAGGGTTGGCATCCAACACGGCATATTCCATAACCTGGTTGACCGTGCCCGCACCTGGCATGGCGGCCACTGTATCGGCCGTGAAACAATCCATAGAGTGCAGCACCTTAAACCACTTGTTACGGGTTTGGCTGGCCACCTTCCAGGTAACATGAACACCTTCGGGTTGTAGTTGGGCATCCCAATGGAGCAAAGTAATGGGTAGGACGGATCCTCCGCCATTTCCGGTTATATCGCTAAAGCTGTACAACCCATTCCATGTTATGGTGTTGGTTACCATGTTCACATTACCTGCACCCATGGTGTAATTGGAGCCGGAGCCAATGGCACCTACCCAACCCGTTCCCACACCGGTTCCGGGGGTAAACTTAAATGGTTGGATCATAGACTCAGAACCTACAACATCGGCATCGGAATATTGGTAGGTAACCCCATAACCAAATCCAGATGCAAGCCCCACTTGATCGAGCGTCCAGTAGCGGTTCAAATAATTGAGAGAAGTTCCGATAGATGGATGCGGACCGTTGGTGACCTTGCCGGTGATGGTGGCACCGTTTTGCCCTCCGAAAAACAACTGCAATGTAATGGGTGAGTAAGTAGCCGCATCACCTACCGGGAAGGGGTAAACCCCAATTGAAGGAGTGAAATGGCTAATGTTGGAACCGCTAAGTGTTGCCACATAAGCCGTGCTGCTGCCACCGGAAACGGTAGCTGCCTGCGAGGCCGTACCCAACGTTAGGGTTTGGTTTTGAAGGGATAATTTACCCGACGTTAAGGTTAAAGCTTGGGATACCTGGATGTTCTGGTTGTTCAGCACGGTTGCGGTTCCATTCGAAAGGGCTAGCTCCAACTTAGGCAGTGTCCAGGTTCCTGCATTGGCATTCTGGAGAGTTTGGTTGCCGGATGGGGCAGATAATACAAGCCATTGATTGTTGGGGTTAAACGCAACACCGGTTTGTACGTTAAGGTTACCTGCCAATCCTAGGGTGCCACCCAAGGTGAGGTCTCCGCTTAGATTCAAATTACCGGCCACACTGCGTGGTGCAGCAGCCGTGGTAACGGTGGTTCCGGATTGTATCAACATGTGATGCGGAACACCCAAGCCAGCGGTGGTTCCGCTGCCCGCCCATTCTTGACCGGCAGTAAACGAAGTGCCGGTATTATAATTTAGTGTTGATCCTGTAGCATAAACCGGTGGAGAAAGTAAGGAGGCTCCGTTTAAGAAATTAAGCGTTCCGGATACCTGAAGGTTGCTGTTGGCCGCCACGAGATTCAGGGGTGCACTTAGGTTTAAGGTGGATGTGGGGCGAACCAAAAACGACAACCAATTGCTTATGGAAGCAGTTGGTATGGTTAGTGTTTGAGCAACAGAACCGTTAAACAACAACTGCCCGGCGTTTGCTTGCTGGGTAATGCCCGAAGTGTTTAGGGTTCCATTGAGCGTTACATTACCGTTCACCCAAATTAAGCCACCAAAATTAGAAGCATTGGCAGAACTGCTGTTCCAACTTACGGTGCTTCCGGCAGGTGCAGTGAAAGTGCCGGTGACAAACAGCTCAGGCCTCGCTCCGGCGTTGTTCCCTGTGCCTGAGGTGAGGGAAAGCATGGTTCTAGAGGTTAGGGAAACGTTTCCATTCACTTGAACATCGTTTACGCCGGAACCTGTATTCATCAGAAACACAATTTGGCCACCGTTCGTTACCTGGGCACCGCTAATGGAGAGATTTCCGGCAATGCTGTTAGCAGCCAAGAGATTGCCCCCCAGGGTTTTGGTAATGGAAACTGCATTTGCAGCGCCGGAAATGATTAGGTCGTGGTAAGGGAAAACCGCAACAGATTGGGCAGTAGATCCATTATAATCAATGGTGCTTCCGGCAACGGTATAGGCATTGGTGCCCGGTGTAAACGTACCGGAAATGCCTACTGTACTGCCATTTGAAAACACCCGTGCACCGGTTGATGAGCTGGTCAAATTATGATAATTGATGGCCCTTATGGTTTGGGAAGGCATCGCAATGGTTCCCGCGTAATTAAAAGTACCTGTGCCTTTGTTGAGAATTCCGGTATGCGAGTTTTGGCCGGTTACGGTTATGGTACCCGTAGTGAAGGTCAGAGTTCCGGCACCCATAAGGTTGGAACCCGCAACCGGTGTAGTAGTGCCCGCCAGATTGATGGAGCGCGAAGAAACATCCAGAACCCCATTCGTGAGGGTTAAATTACCCGTTTGGGTGATGTTATTCAGCAAACGCGCACCCGAAGGGTTGTTCAACACCAGGTGATGGAAGTTCTCGCCGGCTGTATTGGAACGGTTAATGTTTTGCTGGTTGGTACCCACCAAATTAACCGTTCCGGTGCTTACAAATGCAGAACCGCTGTTCTCCCAGTTGCCGCGCAGGTTAATGGTGTTGGAACCAGCATTCAAAAGGCATTTAACATTCAATATGGTTAAGTTACCTAAAACGTTAATCGTATTGTTGAGCTGAACCGTTTTTAAACTAGAACCGGTGTTGGAAATGTTCAAGTTGAAGAAAGTTTCATCGGTTGGGTCTGTGATGAGCTGCGTGCCGCTGGTTCGGTTGAATTGAACGGTGCCATTTCCATGTACAAACGTGGCATTGTTGGTCCAATTGCCGCCAATGTTGAGCTGATGGGTTGAACTTGATACCGACAACGTTCCGGCAGAAATCAACAGGTTGTTGACCACATCGAGGTTGCTGAACGTTTGATAAACAGCACCTCCGTTAAACGTAAGGTTGTAAAAAGCACTTCCTCCTGTGGAGATGGAACGCAAACCCGAGGCGCCGTTAAAGGTAAGGGTTGACAATCCGGGTGTAAACTGCCCCGAATTCGACCAATTGAGCCCAACGGTGATTACTGAGGTGGATGTTGGGCTCACGGTAATGGAACCTGCACTGGAAACGGAGCCGATCACGGTTAGGCCTATGTTGTTGCTGAGGGTGAAGGCAGCACCCGGGAAGATTTGAATTTCGTTGCATATACCAGCTGGTGCAGAACCCAACAAGGGGAAATTACCGGAGGCACCAGACACATTCGGAATGTTCACAAAAATGGTTGCATCCGGTGGCGCCGGTACCGGATTGCCTGCGGCATCGTTCCAATTGGCACCGTTGTTCCAATTGTTATCTGCGGCACCTGTCCAGGTATAAACCGGGTTGGTATAAATCCATAGAATGCTGCCGCTGTTGGCACCATTTGCCGGATTATCGCTCTCAAATAGGTAACCTGCCAAAAGACCGGTTGCATCCTGGAAGGTAATGACTCCCGAACCCGATAACCTGGTAACATTAGTAGTTGCTCCAATGTTGAACGTTACATTGGTTACGGTGAAGTCGGTAAAGTTTTGCTGAAACTGCAGATACGTTCCACCCGACTGTCCGAAGGAGAACTGACCATCGGAGAAATTATTGGTGGCATGTATGGATGAACCGGGGCGGAAAAGAACGCCGTTTGAATTGACATACTCAATCTGATAAAAACGTGCCGAAATCATTCCCCCTGCATTCACGGTAATGGAATAATTACCGGTAGACTGCCTGCTTATCCGCGTTAGACTGGATGCGCTTGCCCCAACAGCGCGCAAATGGCCACCGTTGTTAATGAAAACCGATGAGCCAGCACCGTTCAGCAAGCGACCATTGGAACCCAAATCGAGCAGCCCGCTTATGGTAAGTGCATCCACACCAACGTTATCACCGTTATACAAGATAAAGTTGTTGAGGTTGAGGGTACCCTGACTTAGAATCAGGTTGGCATTTGTAGTTAGGTTGTTGCTCACCACATTATAAACCGCTCCTGCATTGGCGTTGATGTTTAGCGTGCTGAACGCAGACGCTCCATTGTTAATGGTTAGGGCGGTTGGTTGATTGTTGTTTAAAATCACCGTTCCAGAACGCGGAACAAACACCGAGTTATTGGTCCAATTTCCGCGAACCGAAAGTTGGAAATTGTTGCTGGTTACATCGAGTGAACCCTGCAGTATGGTTAAGTTTCCTAAAAGCGTAACGGCAGATGCGAGTTGAAACGTGGAGGCGCCATTTATTACCACATTGTTGAATTGCGAGTTGCCGGTTGTGATGGACCTGGTTCCACTGTTGGAGTTGAAAACCACGGTTCCGGTTCCGGGATAGAAGTTACCTGCTGCTGTGTTGGTAAAACTTCCGCCAATGGTAATGGTATCAGCAACGCCGTTACAGAAAATGGTACCCTGAAGATCTAAGTCTCCGGCGATGGTAACGCCCGAAGGCAGAGTGAGTGGGCCGCTGATGTTCAGCGAAAGGCTGCTGTTGGCATTTAGCTTAAGCTTTCTAACCTGTGCCCCATGAACGGTAATGAGGGGTTGATTGGGGGTATTTACAATGAGTGCGTCAATTGAGGAAGTGGGCACTATATTGGGTGTCCAATTTCCGATGTTGAACCAATCGGTGCTTACGGCTCCGGTCCATTGAACCTGCACAGGTGGTGTCCATGTGATGCGGTTGAACCCATCGTTCTCGAAAGTGGAGCCAGCAAAAATACCGTTGTAACCGGTGAAAGTTAGACTACCTGAGTTAACCGTCTTCGCAACGTTTCTGGCACTTCCTCCGGGATTGGTTGCAAAGGTTACATTGAGAATGGTATGCGTTTGAGCATTATCTACCAGCAGATACGTACCATTGGGTGCACCGTTGGTAAACGTTCCGTCGCTGAAATTCAAGGTATTGTCTATGGTACCGGTTGAAAGAATACGAATACCCGTTGTATTCATAAACTCAAACAAATAATTAGAGGCTTTTATGTTTCCGTTAACAATGAAATTGTAACGGCCTCCCGCATTGGTATTTGAAACCCGTGCAATGCTGGTGGATGTTCCCACCACTTCAAGAAAACCGCCATTTTGCACCGTACAGGTGGCCCCATTACCGAGACCCAATTTCCCGCCCGGGCCAACAATGTAGGTGCCTTGAATGCTGATGGTATTGGCTCCGGCTCCTAAATTCGCCGACAATCCATTACCATCGAAGGTGCCCGATTGGAGATTAAAGTTTCCGTTGGTATTTAAAACATCTTGTAAAACAACACCCGAACCATTGGTGGCATTAATGGTGAGGTTGTTCAGCGAAGAGCCATTGGTTCTCAGCAATGATGTGGAACCGCTGGCGTTGTTCAAAACATAGGTTCCAGATGCAAGGATGTTGCCAGACAAATTCAACATGTCTCGGGCAATGGAAAGCGTGTTGCCGTTGATGTTGAAGTCTCCGCTTTGAACCCTCAGGCTTCCCAGCATGGTAGCGCTGTTATTGTTGATCTGAACCTGAAGTCCATTTACCCTGTTAACCGTTAAATCGAAAAAGGTTTTGGTTCCGGAAGTACCAAGATAAATGTATTGAATGCTGCTGTTGGCATTCCCTTGAATGGCACCAGCAGTTCCGTTGAATACCACCTCGCCTTGGTTACAAAGGAAGGAACCGGTGTTGTTGTTATTAAAGTTGCCTCCCACAAAAAGGGTGTAATTCGAAGTCGTCACATCCAGCGTAGAGGTGTTTATGGTTAGGTTGCCCTTCACATTTGTACTTCCTGCGAGGCTTTTTGTTGTTGCTGAATTGAGAATCAGGTTGCCGTAGGAAATTGGACCAATTTGCTGATTCAAAAGAACATCGTAATAGGTGTTGGAGGTGGTATTCAAATCGTATGCCCCAAAACCGGATGGACAGTTGGCTGCACCTCGGATGTATAGGTTGCCGCCGGCTGGCATAAAGAAGGTGCCGAGTCCATTTAAGGAGGAGAGCAACGATGTATTTACATTCAGGTATGCAATGGCCGTACCCATTGTAAAGTCTCCAAACACACGAACGTTTCCATTCATGATTTTTGCACCGGTGCCTTCTAGTAAAACGTTGTTAAACGTAGCACCGTTGATGTTTTGAGTTCCATTGCGCCAAAACCTTATGGTTCCGGTATTTTGGGTACAATTTCCCAAACCGGTCCAGGTTGTTCCGGAGAACTGATGGAGATTTCCACCGTCGTTGAAAGTTCCACCTGCGATAATGGTAACATTTCCACGCAAATCCCAAGTCGAAGAAGGGCCAGCTGCAAACGTAGGTCCTGATCCCACGAGCAAATTACCCATTACGCGGCAGGTATCCTGCGTAGTTTTTGTAGCACTTCCGGAAATGGTTAAATTGTTGAAAACGCCGTATGTTATGGTTTGATTTGTGGTACCGCTCAGGTTAACGGTGCCTCCTGTTCCTGTGTTAAACACTCCACCGGTTTTGGCAAAATTCCCACGCAAGTAATGAATGTAATTTGCGGTATTAGGGAAATAGGTTCCGGCCTGTAGGGTAAAGTTACCGTAGATGTTAACTATGGAACCGGCAACAAAGAAGGTTGAGTTGCTACCGTTGATCAAGAGGTTTTGAAAAGCAGAGGAGGCATTCATGCTAATCGTAAGCGAACTGTTCGCACCTATGAATTCGGTGGAAGATCCGCTAACCCCAGTGAAAAAACCACTGGTGCCTACAAACCAAGAACCGGAGACGATGATTTTCGATCCTGAAGAACCCATGGACAATATGCCATTGCTTGCCCCCGTGCCAATAAACGCATCGGCTGAAACAGCAAGAGTTCTGCCACTTGTAATGGTCAAAAAGCCATTGGTAATGGTCATTGTTTTACACAAACCATTAGCATTGGAAAGAACCGGTGCATTACCAGCGGTAGGTATAATGACGTTGTTGGTGGTGGTTGGAACAAACGCAGGACTCCAATTGCCTGCCACATGCCAGTCGCTGCTTATGGCTCCAGTCCAAGTAAGGGTTACGGTGAGGGGCCAACGCAAGTTGCCGGTTAAGGCATTGTTGTCGTCCGATTCATATTGCCATGAACCCAAAACACCGCCAAGTACTTCTGCATATTGAACCGGCGGAGCAACGGTACGGCGAACGTTGAAATGCACCCCGATAATAGGCGTTCCGGTAAAATTAAAAGCAACGTTTTGTATGGTGGTGGTTACCGTGCCGTTTAGCAACAGGTAATACTTAGGAGTGCCAGCGGCGGTATTGATGGAAGACCAACTGCCATCGGAAAAATTGTCTACCGGATCCACCACTGCTCCCGTTTGAACATTAAATCCGTTATCACCAACGAATTCAATGGTGTAATAACGAGCACGAATGTTGGCACCGGATAAAATGTTTACGTCGTAGCGGTTGTTTGTCGTAGAACGAGTGAGGCGAGCCGGGAATTGACTGGTTCCTTTCAGCACAAAAGAACCCGATACATTGAAGGTTGAGTTTCCATTGTCGTTGTTGAACCTCAAAATACTGTTTTCCCCAACAATCAGGGTACCGCCGGATTGAATGGCATGCACTTCAGCCAAGGCATTGTTGCTGCCTAGGGTTAACATGTTGCCGTTCAAATCCAAGGTGGCCCCAATTCCTATGGTCAACTGCCGATTGAAGGTCATGTTCAAATTGGCGATTTGATAGGTTCTTGCAGTGGAGGTAGATTGGTTGAAAAAAACGTCTCGAAAAACCGAGTTGCCATTATTAATGGTTTGTGTTGTAGAATTGTTGCTTTCAAAATAAACAGCTTGCGGTGCAGCCGCATTCGTAACAAAGTTTCCTTGGTTCAACCAACTGCCTGTTAAGAATATGCTGTGGTTGGCTGTGTTTGTGTTAAAGGTAGCATTGCCGCCAATGGTGAAATTGTTAACCACCCAATCCGAATTCATCAATACTGTCCTTCCATTTGTTGAAGCGATGGTAACGTCTACAGCAGTAAAGCTTCCGGTTGAAAAAACGGTTTGATTCACATTGCCGGAAAAAATGAAGCTGGCCGAAGAAGTTAGCCATGTTCCATTGTTTTGAACCGTTCCGGCTATGCTGTGGGTGAAATTGCCCATGTCCACAACTGAACCTGAGTTGATGGTAAAGGTGGGGGTATAAAGGTTGTTGAACCCGGAAGAAAAATTACCGCCATTGCCTACAAACGTTACGCTTCCGCCGGTTTTGCTAAAAACAATGCTTTGCTGCAATGTATGATTTGCACCCAGATTTATGGTTTGAACATTGGAACCATTGAAGGTGAAGGCTGCAACAGTGGAAGGAGTGTTGTGCTGAAATACACCATTGTTGATCCAAGAAGATCCACTAAAATTGATATTGCGATTGGGAACTATTGCAGTAACACCGCTGTTGATGGTAACGTTACCCAAAATGTTGATGGTGTTAGCAGCCGTTTGAGCAAGGGTTTTTGTGCCTGAGTTGGCGAAAACAAGGTTGTTTAAGTCAAGAGTACCCCCTGAGTTGTCATTCAAAGCTTGCGTGATTCCATTAAGGGTAATGGTTGTTCCCGGGCTTGGGGTATAGGTGCGAATGTCTACCGTGGCGCCAGATGAGGTAATGTTAAAACCGGCGTCTTGGAAAATAGCATTCAGCGTGGAGAAAGCTCCGGTAAGAACTATATTTCCTGTTAGGGTAGAATTACCGGTATTCTGTAAGTTCAGGTTGCCATAGGCTGTAACTGTTGAAATGATTTGATTTCCTGCACCACCGTTTAAGTTGGTGGTGGAAGTGGTGCTTAAGGTGTACAAACCAAACCCGCTTGGGAATGCCGGAGAAGGATCCAGAAGAGCACAATTTAACGTGGCATTTCCCTGAAGATTGAAGGATTTTGATGCAACACCCGTTATGGCGAAATTTTGCATGGTTAAGACTACACCGTTTTGAACGGTTAAATCTCCGCTGAAGTTCAAGGGGGCAAATAGCGTTTTAGTTCCGGTGCCTCCTATTACTAGATTATTAAATTCAGGGGTACCAACACCCCCAAAACCGGAATAAGCCGCCGGAAAGTTTATGCCCGGCCCATTTAAGACAAGAGTTCCCGTGCTTCCCCACAAAATCCTTCTTCCTCCAACGGGAAAGTTGAACGCACCTCCCAAGGTAATGCTTCGATTGGTGGCATCCAACTGCGTGTTCACATCTGCAACGGTCAAATATCCTGTGATGTTGATGTTGCCGGACAGTGTTTTGGTTACGTTAACTGCGGTGATACGGCGCAAGTCGAGATTACCATAGGTGGTTGCAAAAATGGTTTGAGACAAATCGGATTGATACATAACCAAACTGCTGGGCGACAAACTTACCGTTCCAAAACCCGTTGGGAAATTATTACTACCTTGAATAATAAATGTTGTAGATCCGTTAATGGAAAACTGACCAGAGGGTGTTCCAGTAACCTGATACACAGAGGTATTCACAGTCCCGCAGCCGGCAGAAATGCTCAGGTTGGCCGCAACGGCAAACCCTCTCAAGAAGGTCTTTGATCCTGAATTCCCCAGAACGATGTTATTAAACGTAGTAGGTACGGGTGTTTGTCCGGCAAAGGTTCCGGTTGCAGGAGCTGCTGTAGTATCGATATTTTGGGCTGAGGTTCCGGTAAACTGTATGGTTCCGGTTCCGGTTTGGGTAAACCCAACGGTAGAATAATTGGTCCAGTTCCCTAAAACGGTTACCAGGTTGTTGCCCCCGTTGATACCGGAATTTTGTCCAATTCGAACATTGCCTCCGAAGGTTACGCTTCCATTGAGAACTTTTGTAGAGGTTCCAGATGAAACGAAGTTAAAGAATGGACCTCCGGTAACATTTTGCGTTCCTCCGGTCTTGTTCATGATTATGCGACCAAAACGTGGAATGAAAACACCCGGTGCAGTATTGTTCCAGTTGCCCCCAACGGTGATGTTGTAATTGCTGGTGGAAACATCCAAAGCACCGCCCAAAAGTGAAAAGTTATTTAATGCAGTTAAATCCGAGGCAAGAAAGTAATTTCCGGAGCCGCTGAAGGTTATATCGAAAAACGGCGATGACCCCGCGCTGATGAAGAAGTTACCCAAACCGCCATTGAAATTTATCTCACCCGAATTAGCGGTGTAGGTGCCGGTATTGATAAAACTGCCTCCTACGTTCAACGTTGCCGTAGCAGATTGCTGAGCGAGGTTTGCACCAGCCGTTAGGATGTTTATGTTTTCTGAAACCTGAAGGGATGAACCCGAGTTGATGGTCAGAGTAATGGTGTTCGCCGAAGAGCTGTTATCCACAATCAATCGATACGCCTGTGCAGCTCCATTGATGATGCAGGAGTAGGTGCCGGACAAGGTAGAGCGATCAAGAAAAACGGTGTCGCCTGAATTGGGTATGTTGGGCGGACTCCAGTTTCCGGCAGTAAACCATTGGTTGTCTCCAGCAGAATTGGTCCAACGCTTGGCAGAGGATGTCCACATAATTTGATTCGCTGGATCCAGTTCAAATGGCGCACCTGCTAGAGATCCGGTGGAACCATTAAACGTAACCGTACCGGTACCAAGAAGTGAATTTCGTGAAACGTTTCGAGTGGGTCCCGCATTAAAATTCGCCGTGTTTACCGTGAAGTTTGGCGTAAAATTCCATCCTGTAAGGGTTAGATATGCCGTTCCGGATCCGTTGCTGAATGTTCCATTGGATAAATTGTTGGTGGCATTCAATGTACTGGGATTTGAAATGGTAAGTCCATTTCCAGTTAATCCATCAATTTGATAATATCGAACAGATAGAGAGCCGGAGTTCTGATTTATGGAGTAACCCGAAACGATGCCGAGTCCGCTCCTTCCAATGAATGCAGGAGCCAAAGGATTGCCCACCACAATTAAACTTCCACCGTTGTTGTTAACAGCAGCTCCGTTACCCATGAGCAACTGTGCACCGGCGTCAACCTCCAATGAGGCAGCAGCAGCAATGTTTACGTTGCCCACTCCCGGACTCATCGTTAGGGTTCTGCCGTTTAGCTTGAGCCTTCCGGTGGTCAGAACCAGAGCACTGTTGTTCGTAGTGGTTAGGTTGTTGTTGATCAAACTATACGTTACCGTTGATGAAGTTGCGGAAACTGTAATCACTCGGTAAACAGAGGCTGGGAGGCCCGGATCGAAAGAAAGTGATGCGGAAGAACCGTTTAGAAACAACCCTCCTGTACCGTTCATGTTGACCAAATCCGAATTCAAAAAGTTTCCGCCAACCGTAACGTTCTGGTTAGCAAAAACCAATGATCCGGAGGCAATGGTCAAATTATTTATGATAAAAATATCGTTGGTTGAAAGGGTATTGCTTGCTGCGGCGGTACCTGAAATTACAAGATTATAAAATCGTTGTCCTACCCCCGTTCCGCCGGTTACGATTGTTTTCGCACCTCCAATAAAGGTTACCGTTCCGGTGTTGCAAAAGAAACGGCCGTTGTTGGTGAAATTTCCCGCAACAAATACGGGCTGGTTTTGATCGGTAACATCGAGACTAATGGTGGAATTGATAACCAAGTTGCCCGTAAGCGTGATGGCACCCAGAAGAGTCTTCACTGTTCCCGAAGTACCACCGAAAGTTAGGCTGTTAAATGTGGATGCGCTAACGTTTTGGTTCGCCCCATTCAAGGTCACCGTGCTGGTATGGCTGAAGGTTCCTCCAGTGTTGATCCAGTCGCCGGCTACGTTAATGGGCTGAGCACTTGTTACCAGTGCGTTGTTGATTAAGAAGTATCCACCAACGTTAAAGGTTCCGGAGTTAAGCGTTTTTGAACCCGAGCCGCTGAAAACCAGGTTGTTGAAAAGAGGAACAACTGCAAGGTTGTTGAACGCCTGAGCCAAACTGCCGTTCATAGTTAAGGTACTTCCTGCTGTGGTAATGGTTGTACCCGTATTGATGGTGATGTTTCCCCCAACCGATAAGGTGATGTTGCTCATATCCAAATCGGCAGCATTGGTGTTCAGGGTAAGGTTAGAGGCAAGGGAAACATTGCTCAAAAGTTGCAATGTTCGTTGCGTTGGAGAGGGTCCTGTGTTGGTGCCAATCTTGTTGATGGTCAAGCTACCAAAGGAGCTGAACGGGGTGGTGGTAATGCTTTGAAAATTAGCTGGTGCATTAAAGGTGCTTACACCCGTTGTTTGAAGAAATGTACCGCCGGTGTTGATAAAATTTCCAGTGGTAAACTGTAGGTTTCGCGAGTTGGCATCAACAATGATGTTGTTGCTGATGGTGAAATTTCCAAGAACAAAGCAGGTGCCTCCAGAAGAAAGATTGAAAAACTTGGTGCTTCCGGGAACTCCATCGAAAACCACGTTCGGTAGGTTAATGTCGGCATTATTCCCAATTACCTGATAATTGCCATTGAATGTAAAGACGGCGTTTGCCCTGGGGCTTGGATAGTTAAAACTTCTGAAGTAGTAATCTCCTCCAATGGTTACATTGAATAAGCTGTCCCGAAAAACTGCTACTCCACCCAAAGCAGAAAATGTTCCGGCAATCACCAAGTTCCCACATGCAGATTTGTAGTTGATCACTCCGCTGCCAACAATCTCAATGTTACCGTAAGGAAAACCCTCTGCAATAAGTTGAACGCTGTTGTTTACTCCATTGTTGTATCGAATGGTTGAAGCCGGGTCAAGTAAGACCGATTGATAGCTCAAAATGGAGTTGCGAAATGTATTGGTACCCGAAGTCTGTAAGCGTACATTTTCACCTATGGAAAACGTCCCAGAACCTATTGCAGGAAGAGGGGTGCTGGTGTTGGTAATCTGAATGGAAAGAATGTCCACCACCAAAGGAAGAATGGAAGAGCCACCATCGTTGCTCATAAGTACGTTTCCGGTTGCCAGTATAGGCGAACTTATCGTCTTGGTAATCAATGCGGTAGGCGCATCATTGGTGATGTATAAGTTATTGAGACTTATGGTCAACAGGGTTCCAATGGTTTGAGTTCCATTCGGGTTGTTGAGCCACAACGTTCTGTCGTTGTTAAACGAATTTGTACCCACACCATTGCTGGTTATATTGCCTTGTATAAATACGTCGTTGCCTAAGAAGTTAACGGTGGTGGAGTTTTGTATGGTTAAACTTCCATTCAACTTCAAGTAACCGCCGGAAAGGGATTTAGTATTTGCAATGTTGCTTGCGGAAGAAAGAATCAAATTGAAAAAAACGATGTCGGTACCTCCAACCGACACACCACCCGTAACGGTTTGATTGAAGTTGGAATCGTAAATCACATTGGTGTTTACATCAAAAAAATAAATACCAAAGCCGGATGGGAAATTGTTCGTTCCACGCACATACAAATTGGCACCGGTTAACACATTGAAAAAAGTTCCCGATTGACCCGTAAAAAAGACATTGTTGCTGATTACCAGCTGCGCTCCGGTACGAACGGAAAGGTCGCTGTTGGCCACCACCGTAAAAGAGGTGGAAGGCGCTTGAGGAGTAAAGTAAACGGTTCCACTCCCATAAGGTGCGTTGGGCTGAATGATGATGTTAGCCGATCCAAGATTTACAGAAGCATTCTGACTTTGCACAGTACCACCGCACAAATATGCATTCCCTATGAGTGAGTAGGTGCCGTTCAGTGTTAATCCTGCTGAAATGACATGGTCGCCATTACCCACCACCGCGGCAGTACTGTTTACAGTAATGCTGCCGTTGCAAACCAGATCCCCAACTAATGTCTTTGGATTAAGTGCACCTCCGTTTGAAAACACCATGTTGAAAAAAGTGACGTTCAACAGTTGTATGGTTTGAGCGGATGTTCCGGAAAACGTGAAGGACCCGGTCGTTTGATTCAAAAAGCTGGATGCGTCGGAATACAGGTTACCAAGTAAGGTATGGTTGACGTTTGAGGCGCAGATGAGGGTGGTTCCGGAAGATGGCGCTAACGTAAGGTCGCCGTTGATTGTAACCGGAGAAGAAAAGAGAACGGTTCCATTGATGTTGTTGATGACAACATGATTGAACGTAGATGTGGTACCCGTGGGGTTGTTGCTGACCAACTGGGCGGAGGTACCGGTGAACTCAATGGTTCCGGTGCTGGTGTAGGAATTTGCTGCCACCTGACTCCAGTTGCCATTTAAGTAATGGTAAAATGAGCCCCCATTCAAAAACCCATTGGTTCCTAAGCTCACGTTACCTCCCATGGTTATACCGGTTGTGAACGATAGCGTTATTGTTCCGGAGCCGGCTACAACCGAAAGTCCGGCAATACTATAATTCGCAGGAGTAGCCGCACCACCAAAAGAATAAGTGGTAATTAAGGGAGAAGCTTGATTGGTAACAACAATGGAGGTGCTTCCACCCGCAGCACCCAAAAGCTGAACCGTTCCGTCGTTGGTAAACGAGCCGGCTGCAGTGGGCTGAAAGGTAATCGAATGGGTTACCAAATTCACCGCATCTGAAACCAAACTTCCAAGGGCGTTAACCAAAACACTTCCCCTTATTACAATGGCACGGCTCGTGGCGTTATCACCCACGATAAGCGTGCCCGCAGTAGAGGGTGCAACAGTTCCTATCGTTAGACCCAACACCGAAATGTTTTGATCTACAGTAACCTGATTGCCATTCTGAATGACAAACGTGTGAAGAGAGTTGGTTAAATCGGCAGCGGTTGGATTGGCTCCTCCCCCACCTGCATTGATGTTCCAGTTTGTTAACGAGCTGAAGCCCGCGTTGCCCTGAGAAAAATAGGTCAGACCCCAACCGGTAAATGGAACAATAAATAAGAACAAAAAAAGTTGAATTCGAAGAAGTTGCTTCATGCGCAGAACGTTGTAATGTGTTGATTTTGAGGCGACAAAAGTAAGGAAATTCCAAGCTGATTTCCAAGTCCTTCTACGGTCAAATGGGTATGATGTACAGTGATTTCATCGAAGAAATCTCACCACTCAACGAACGTATGGTACGATCATGACTTGGAAGCCCAATTCGTGCGGTGTTCAGCACATTGGTTTCGATGAAATCGAATGCATCCGCATCACCATTGAAATGCAGTTTCCTAAGCCTCAAGAGCAGTTTACTCCGCCTCAGCAGCCGAAAAATCTTACCAAAAGCGCTGTTGGGGGCTGCAGTTTCGCTTCGTCAATCAAAGTTGGCGTCGTCCTGACAGACTTTTGATTGGTACAGCAGATCCACCGGATTGCCCATAGGGTTTGTCCCAATCGCGGGCAAATCCACCTCTTGGCCGCTGCTCATGTGTTTTATTCGGATGCCATACTGACATGGACTCAATTCATAATACAAAGAATATATAAGATAGCGGTATCCGCTCTGGAAAAACCATAGGTAATGAAAATCCAACCCATCACGATTGTTTTGGTTGGGTCGGAAATAGCGGGAAACAAAATATCCACACAAGGAATCGGCGCCTTCCGGAGCATACACCATCTGCAGCCTCCCCTTCCTGCTGCAACGGTAGATTATGCTTTGATCATCAGACCGCGTTGCAAGTTCTATTTTCCGCCCGTCGGCAAGCCGAAAAACCAAAAGGGCCTCTCACCAGCCGCAACAAATGAACAGGCGAACAGGAAGGAGAACAGCAGGATCCATCTACTCTCCTTACTCCAACAAGGCATGTTGGATCTACCAGATGGTAACCCGCACAGAATCGGCACGGTGCATCGGATCGCCCGGCTTAATCTGAAAGGCTTGGTAGAAGCTATCCATGTTCGATGCCGGTCCGTTTACCCGATACATACTTGGAGCGTGCACATCGGTCATAATTTGCTTGGCCAAGTTTTCGGGTCTGCGCTGCACCAGCCAGCCGTAGGCAAAAGAGAGAAAGTATTCCTGATCGGGTGTCATGCCGGTTGGTCCTTTGACCTCCTGCGCAGCTTTTGTCTTTTTAAACGCCTCATAACCCATAACCATGCCCCCTAAATCGGCAATGTTCTCGCCCAAAGTAGCCTGGCCTCGCACGTGCATGGTATCGAGCACGGTGTATTGGTTGTACTGCTCCACCAGCTTTTGCGCCTTGGCTTTGAATTTTTCCCGGTCCTCCTTGGTCCACCAGTCCCTCAGATTGCCATTTTCATCGTACTGGCTGCCCTGATCGTCAAATCCATGGGTAATTTCATGTCCAAAAGTTCCGCCGCCAATGATGCCGTACAATACAGCATCAGGAGGCAATCCGTCAAAGCCGGGAACGATGATGTTGCAACCCGGAATCACAATCTCGTTTAAGCTCGGATCGTAATAGGCGTTGTAGGTTTGGGGGGTCATAGACCATTCCTCCTTATCCACCGGCTTGCCGTATTTCTGTATCATGCGGTCGAAGGCCCATTGCCGAGCCTGCATCACGTTTTCGGCATAACTTTTTCGGGAAACGGTGAGGTTGGAATAATCTTTCCATTTATCAGGATAACCCAATTTCATGCGCACTTTGGCGAGTTTGCTGAGCGCCTTTGACTTGGTATCAGCACCCATCCAATCGAGTTTCTGTATGTGCTCTTTGTACACATCCATGATGTTGCGGCCAATCTCCTGGAACTTTTCCTTGGTGTTTGCCGGTAAGTACTCTTTCACATAAACCTGACCCACCAATTCGCCCAAGCTGCTGTTGGTTTGCTCCACCACCTTTTTCCACCGGGGCTTTTGCTGGGTGGTTCCGGACAAAACGGTTTCGTAAAACGCAAAATTCTGATTTTCAAAATCTTTGGAGAGGTATTCTGCGTAGTTGTTGATTACGTTCCAGGATAAA
>JBEIVB010000094.1:0-9171 GCA_040374085.1 Flavobacteriales bacterium
AAAGTAATGATCTTCGAGTTGTTGTCCTTTCGCTGGAGCGTGGCCAAAAACCGTTCTACCGCTCATCACCAAATCGGGGCGGGCGTTGTACAAGGCAATGTCTACCAAGAAATACTCCTGTTCCCAGCCCAAGGTGGAGATGACTTTGGTTACGTTTTTATCAAAATATTGACATACATCTGTGGCGGCACGGTCAACGGCTGCAAGGGCTTTCAAGAGCGGTGTTTTGTGATCGAGGGCCTCGCCTGTGTACGAAACAAATATGGTGGGAATGCAGAGGGTGCTCTCCATGATGAAGGCCGGAGAACTTGGATCCCATGCGGTATAACCCCTTGCCTCAAATGTATTGCGTATGCCCCCATTCGGAAAGCTGGAGGCATCGGGCTCTTGCTGCACCAACTGGTTGGCTTCGAAGTTCTCGATGGCTTTGCCCTCTCCTACCGGCTCAAAAAAGGCGTCGTGCTTTTCGGCAGTAGCTCCGGTTAAGGGCTGAAACCAGTGGGTGTAGTGCGTGGCTCCTTTCTCCAAGGCCCAATTTTTCATGGCATTGGCCACTGCACCCGCCATTTTTCGATCGATTGGATTGCCCGTTTCAATGGCATTGATCACGGCCTCATAGGCGTCCTTGGTCATGAACTCGCGCATGGCCTCACGGGTAAATACCTTAGTGCCAAACAGTTTGGAGCTGATTAAACCGCTGAGGGTGGGCTCAACCGGCTTTCGCGCAGAAGCCTCTTCAAGTGCTTTGAAACGGAACGTTGCCATTTTTCTTATTTTTTTGCAAAGCTATGTTATTTTTAGGGGGTAGTCATATTATTTCTAGCCTTTTTTCAGCATACCCCCCAAAAAAATGAACCATCTCTTTAAAAAACCGGAATTTGCCAATCAATGGGGCTTTCCCCAAATGCAACAAGCCGGCGGTTGGCCTCAGAAAAATGTCCACACCCAAGGAAGCCTCTATGAGCAGAAAGGGGCGAAGGGTGTGGAGCGGTGAGCACTGCATGTCTTGAAGCATCAACAAGCGAAATTTTACTCTGAGCAAAGCCTCCCCACAACAAAAAGACCTTTGACTTCCCCTGCTCCGAAAGATGCTGAATTACGTGGTCGGTAAAGGTTTGCCATCCCAGATGACGGTGCGCATTGGGTCTGCCTGCCTCTACTGTTAGGGTGGCGTTGAGCAAAAATACGCCCTGTTGGGCCCAATGCGTAAGGTCGCCGTGTGCAGGAACCTCAAAAGCAGGTTCGATGGTGGAATCGCGCTTGAGCTCCAAAAAGATGTTCCGCAAAGAGGGTGGAATCCTTACTCCGCGGGGTACCGAGAAGCTGAGTCCATGCGCCTCACCAAAACCGTGATAAGGATCCTGTCCCAAGATCACGACTCGAACATCCGGCAGAGCAACCAAACGAAAGGCTTCATAAATAAGATGCTTTGGCGGATATACCCCTCCCTTTTTATAAGCCTTTTGCAAGGCAAGATCAAGGGATTGAAAATATGGGTGACTCATTTCTTTCTCAAAAAAAGCAGCCCAAGAACTGTCTATTGGATTCAAGTACGTTGCATTTGCAGGTAAATTTGCACAATTCCAATCGCATCCTGCTTATGTTCCAAGAGCTTCCCGATACTGCAAGGGTTTGGGTTTACCAGGCCAATCGCTTCCTCACCGATGCCGAAGCGGCCGAAGTGCTGAAACTGGCCGGAGATTTTCTTTCCGGTTGGAGCTCACACGAGAAAACCATGCACGCGTCTTGTGCACTGGAAGAGAACCGATTGCTGCTGATTGCCCTCAACGAAGAGGAAAATGCCGCCAGCGGCTGTGGTATTGACAAGTCGGTTGCGTTTGTGCGCAAGCTGGGCGAACGTTTTTCCATAGATTGGTTCAACCGCCTTGAGGTGCTGTATCAAGACCCCAATGGGTCGTTTTCCACGCACCGGTGGGGAACCCTTCGCAGGGCGTTGGATGCCGGTACGCTGAACCCAAATGGAAAGGTATTCCGCAATCAGGTGCAAACGCTGGGAGAGCTTCGTACTTCCTGGAAGGTTTCGCCCGCCGAACTGCCCTGATTCAAAACCAAAGCAGGGAGCTGTCGCCGTAGCTCAGAAAACGGTAATTGTTTTGGAGAGCAAAATCGTACACCTTCCTCCAATCATCGCCTATGCAGGCAGACACCAAAAGCAGCAAGGTGCTGTTGGGTTGGTGGAAGTTGGTGATGAGGCCCGAGGCGGTTTTGATGCTATACCCGGGCGCAATCAAAAGTTGGGTTTGACCCTCTATGGCATCCAAACCATTCCTTTTCATGTAGTTGTGTAAAGCTGCAAAGGCCTCTTTCCACGAAATATGTGCATTGAGCTCGTAGGGTTCCCATTGATTGACCAATGTTTGGGATAGATGTGCGCCAGGATCCTGAGCCACCTTAACACCGCACCAATACAAGGTTTCAAGAGTGCGCAGAGAGGTGGTGCCCACCGCCACCAATCGCGCATTCGGCTGGTTTTCCAGATCCTCAAAAAAGGTGCGCATCACCGAAATCCTTTCCTGATGCATGATGTGGCCGGCCATGGTTTCGGATTTTACCGGCGCAAATGTGCCTGCACCCACATGCAACGTTACCTCCATGCGTTTGATGCCCGATGCATCGAGGTCGCTCAACACGCGGTCTGTAAAGTGAAGACCGGCAGTGGGTGCGGCAACAGAACCTTTGTGCTGAGCATACACCGTTTGGTATCGAGCGGAATCAGCTTCTGCAGCCTGGCGCTTGATGTAGGGCGGCAAGGGCACTTTCCCAAACTGTTCCAAAACCACATCAAAACCCAAAGGCATAGCGCTTTGCAACTCAAAAGAAACAATAAAAACATCGTCCTCCCGCGCAATTTGGCGCGCGCGCAACCGAATGCCCTGTTGTTCGAGCTCAAGATCTTCGTCCGGCTTCCAGCGCTTGGCATTACCAACCATGCAGCGCCAAATCCAGAGTCCGGATTGCTCTACAGGCTCCAAACAAAAAACCTCTATTCGGGCCCCATTGGCTCCGGTGAAAAGCAATCTCGCGTGGATTACTTTTGTGTTGTTAAAAATCAATACGCTCTGATCATTCAAACAAGTTGCAAGAGAACGGAAAGAGGCGGTTTGCATGGGTTCGCCCCTGCGATAGACAAGAAGTTTGCTGGCATCGCGTTCTTCAAGCGGATGATGCGCTATGCGATCATCGGGAAGTGTGTAGGTAAAATCCTGGATGCGGAGTTCCTGGGGAATCATGTCTGAAAAGGTTGAACTTAAATTATTATGCAAACAATTTATTTTTTCAATTCTTCTAATAAGCCATCCGCGAGCAGCAGGCTTAGGTTTTCCTCAAATTCAAGGAGGTTGCAACCATAGCGGTTGGCAATGTCCAACAGGTCGTGATGGCCATCGGCAAAGTTGAGCAAATGCAGACGCAAACTCAAAACGCGCGCCCGATCTTTGGTTCCACCCACAGCATTGTAGAGTCCACGTTTATCCAATTGAGGTTCGCAAAATTGTACGGTATTGAAGTAGTAGGCATTGCGCTCCAGGCCTTTCACGATGTTGATGTACAGTTGGATGGTACGCTCAACCGCAGCAAAATCCATAAGGCTTTTGTTGTCGAGAGAGGTGTGGTATTCCGGATACGTTTGGTAGGGGGTACGCATGAGGCTGCCCACCGGCAAATCAAACCCCGGCGAGCAATACTGCCTTTCATCGCTGCCGCCAACAGCAAAGGGAATCACCGAAAATGGCTCAGACTGATGCCTCAACATGTGCTCGGCCATACGGTCGGCTGCCGTGTTGCCCCTGCGCGACTTTTTGTATGTAAAGGCACCACCATCGCCGGCAGTGGTGATGACATAGCCGGCCAAAAGGTTTTGCTTTAGTCCAAAACCATGGCGCGACAAGTAGGCAATTACACCTATTGTTTCCGGGGCAAATACAAACCGATAGGTGTGTCTACGGTTTGGAAGAGCGCGAATGGCTTCGTAGAGAAACATCTGAACCAATGGGCCAGAAAGCTCATTGAGGGCCATGCTGGGGTGACATAAGTAGGTTGAAAAGAGCACCTCTTTGCCGCTGGTGCCCGGTAAAACAGCCTCTCCGTAAGTAAGACTGCCGGGTTGAAGTCTGCTTTTTATAACCGCTTTGTAGGTACCCTCACGCGGAAGTTTCTCCCACTCAGCATGGCTCAAGCAAAATCCCCAATGCTTTTTATAATAAGTAGTTACATATGGAACAGCATTGGGCATATGGGGCAGGGTGAACAGATGCGGAGTGAGCTCCTCCCAGGAAAGAGATTTTTCCACCGGTTCGGAGTAATTTAGCACATGCAAATTGGAATCCGTGAACCGGGCAACCTTCCTGCCATCCGGACATTCCAGCCAGGCATCTTCAATGTTCCATTCGAGGGGCACCTCCCAATCGAACAAACGGGTGCCCGTAGCAACCTCGGAGCAAACCAACGCATCTACCACCTCCGAAACAATGGAAAGCGATTGGCGCAAGCCGTTGCCGGTAATGCTGCGACAAATGGGCCAAAGGCGGTCGAAATAGGCTTCAATGCGAGGGTCGCTCATGTGCCGGGTTTTCGTTTTCTTGCGGGCAAAAATAGAAGAAATGCGTTGCTTGCTCTTTTCCCTTTTGTGGCTGGTGTTTTTGCCCATACCAAGCCGTGCACAATCTGCCCAAAACCTGCACGACCAAGGGCTGGATAAGCTCAATCAAAAACGCTACCAAGAGGCCTTGGCCCTGTTCGACAAAGCCATTGCAAAAGAGAAAGACCATTTTGAGTCGTTTTACGACCGTGGGAAAACTAAGCTGGCAATGGGCAAAGCAGAGGAATCGGTGGCCGATTTCAGTCAGACCCTGAAACTCAACAAAGACTATTTTCAGGCAGCGCTGTGGAGAGCAAAAGCACAGGAGGCTCTTGGGCGCAACGAAGCTGCTTTGGACGACTATTCCTTGGCCATGAAAATAAATCCGGCCAACACCGAATCACCGGCTGCAAAAGGTTGGCTCTTGGCCCGTATGGCGCGCTATACGGAGGCAATGGAGGTTATCAACAAAGCCTTAACTATGGGTGCAAAATCACCCAATCTGTTTCTAGGGAAAGCCCTGGTTTTGCAAAACCAGAAAAAGCTAAACGAAGCCATTGCCGAATGCAACAAGGCCATTGAGAACGCAAAAAACGAACCGCAACCCTACCTGTTTAGGGCCAAATTGAAAATGGAAGGAAATCAAAACCAAGCCGCCATTCCCGATTTAACCAAAGCCATTGAGTTGAAACTACCCGGAGAAGAAGCGCATATGCTCAGAGCCGAGGCATATTTAAAAACCGGTCAGGCAGATGCTGCTTTGGCCGATGTTCAGAACCTTATAGAAGTTCAGAAAAGCAAAAACAAAAACCTATTGCTTATGAAAGCTCGGGCCTACTTCTTAAAAAACGATTTCGGAGCCGCAGCACGGGAATATGGAAAAGCCATAAGCACCGATAACCGAAACGCCACGTTGTTTTTGGAACGGGGAAAATGCCTCTACCTGAGCGGTAAAACCAAGTTTACTCAAGCTTCGGCCGACTTCGCAAAAGCACTGGAATTGGATCCCAAAATGGAAGAGGCAGCGTTTGGCGCCGGTCGCATTGCATTTGAAACTGGTAAGTATGCCCTGGGCATTCAATGGCTCACCAAAGCGTTGGAAATAAAACCTTCTGCTGATGTGTATTATTTGCGAAGCAAATGCCACTACAAGATGAAACAAAAGGCCGAATGTTGCGCCGACCTCAAAAAATCGGCGCAAATGGGAAATGCAGAGGCAGAGCGCGATATGGCAGAAGTATGCCGATAAACGCAGGCTTAACGAACGCGGTACGCAAGGGAAACCTCCCAGCCTCCTCGAGATGAGTTTCCCGGACTCAACTTAGACAAGGTTACATCATACGTAAGTTGTGCCCTCCACGCGCGCTTAAACTCATATCCCACCCCCGGAATGATGGCATCGCGCACGCGGTAATGCAGGCTCCACAACAGCGCTGAGGAAACATTTGCTGCTGTGTATTTGGAATCGAAGCCCTGGCGGAATCGAAACCAACAACCTGCGGTGAGCTGCCATTGAGGCCCCTGTTGCATGTACCAAATCTGAGGCTGGTAGCTCACCATTTTGTTTCTGGGGGAGTAAACAGCTTGAGCATGCACAGCAATGCGCGGATACAAGGTCCAGTTGCTTCCTTCTATGAAACTCGATTGAATGGGAGCGGTATGCAACAAGGATGCTCCAGCAGATAATGTGAGGTTGCGTTGTATTTCATTGGAGTAACTTAAACCCACTCCACTTTCAAATCCGCTGCGCGAACCCAGCAACCCTCCTTCTCCGGTAGGAAGAGATGGGTCATAGCGCCTACCGTTGTATTGCTTGTCCCAACTGAATTCCGATGAGAATAACGTTTGCTGGCGATAGCCGAAAAGAATTCCGGCTCCAAAGCGCTGCCAGCGGCTAATCTTCGAAAAACCGCTCAAGGCAAGCATAGCTTGCGTGGTGCGAAAACTACCACTTCCAGCCTGATCGTTGAAGGCCACAACTCCGACACCAAAACCGGAACGCGCATTGGATTTCACCTGTAAGTGCCCCGACACCCAAGTCGTGGAATATGCCCCACCCACGTTTGAATATTGCGCACGATGCGCTGCAGATACTTCGGCCTTTTCATCAAAACCGGCAAGAGAAGGATTCAGCCACAACATGCCCACATTTTGTTGAGACACATGAACATCCTGAGCCCACGAAGAAACCGACACCACAACGCTGCATGAAAAGGAAAGAATAATATTTTTAAAATTTATCATGAATTTAACGTATTAAAGTTATGGTGCCTTTTAAATCGTAGTTCGCACCCAGAATGTCGGTAGCCGAGAGCGTGTAAACAAATACAGCCGGATCAAGAGGCTTTCCACCGTAGGTTCCATCCCAACCCATTGACTGCTTTTCTGTAAAAAACACCCGCTCTCCCCATCGATCGAAGACCTGAAATTTCATGGTTTTTACGCTGCCCCTAACCCTCAGCAAATCGTTGCTGCCGTCATCATTCGGTGAAAAAGCGCTGGGCACAAATATCTCACGCAAGGTGCTGTCGCAGTTAATAACCTCTACGCTGACATTCTCCGATGCCGATCGCTGACAGGCGTTACCGGCGAAAACGTACCGAACATTAAATACCCCGGTATCGGCCCGCCCAAACGAGAGTGTTCCGCTTATGCTGTCTATGTCTAACCCGGTAACTCGGAAAAACCCGCCCTCGGTAAAGCCCACCCCTTTTTGAACAGCAGCGCTGCTTAAATTGGAGCAGAGTGTACCATACGCATAATCAAGTGTAACGGCTGTATCCACCACCTGTAAACCGGTTTGGCCAATCTTACCAATGCGACAGGTGCTGTCGGCAACCGAATAAGAAAGAGTATAGGATCCGGGTGATAAATTGGCTACGTTAATTGCTCCGGTGGTTGGATTCAAAGCAGAAGCCGTGGCCCCACCAAAGGTTCCCCCAAAAGTTCGTCCACTCGGAAACTGAGGGAGTAAAACCTGCGTGCTGCCAAAGCAAACGATCGGAGTGTAACTCAATCCCACCCTTGCCGTATCCGGTGCCAATATCGTTAGGGTGTCGGTGCTAATACCTCCGGTTACGCAGTTCTGATTGGGGTATTGATACTGAACCACATAGGTGCCCGCTGCTGCGGTGCTCAAAGGAACGGTTCCGTTTTGAGGATTGATGCCGAGTCCGTTGTTTGCAGAAAAGGTTCCACCTGTGGTAAAACCGCTGGAAAGTTGCGGTTGCAGGGTGATCGGACCAGCACAGGTGGTGGAGATTGGAAAAGAAAAAGCCGTTTGAGCCGTGCTGGAGGTTACAACCGAAACGTTGTTAACCGTAAAGGTGGAGGATGGAGCACAAGCACTGCCGGGCAATGTATACGTTATAGAATAAACACCGGGTGAGCTCAACGAGGGGTTAACAGATCCGCTTGTAGGATCAATGCTTAATCCTGAGGGAAGAGAAGAAAATACGCCACCGGTTTGAAAACCCGTTTGAGGGGTTATGTTGACCACCGCACCTCCCGTGCAAATGGTGTTGTCAACCGAAAACTGTGGCGGCTGACCGCTTCCTCCACCCGGAGAAATTACCAAAGTATCGTATGCGAGCCCAAAGTTACAGGTTGAGCTGTTTAGGAAGGAATACTGAATTAGGTAAGTTCCGGGCTGGGCGTTCTGTAGATTAAACGATCCGTCCGGACTTAAAACCGACGATCCCCCCGAATTAAAAACACCAGTCTGATTGCCTGTAATGGTAGGGGTAATAATCAAGTTCTGGCCTGCACAATAAGGACCCGGAGGATAGGAGATGGAAGCGGTAGAGCCTCCGTCTGGTGCACAACAAGTTCCTTGAATTGCACTTATTCGATAGGGAACCGTATCGAGCCAGCAGCATTGATCTATTTTATAACCCCGAAGCGTTCCGCCGAACTGGGTCTGAAAATAATCGAGAACTTGATCTGCCGTATTGGCTCCACCTTGATACGTCGTAATGTCGCACGAACCCAGAGCCACAACTCCAGTATTGTTGCCGTTTGGCAAACCAAGTATGTTGTTTGGATTGGGCGGACTTATGATGTTCACAGGGGGAATGGTTAAGATGCTGTAAACCGAAGTTGGCACCCCGGTTATGGTGGTGGTGGATATTGGAAAACCGCAATTGTTGTTGTTCTGCGCTGAGTTAAAACCCGCATACAAAACCTGAGAAACGTTGTTGACAAAGGGACCGGATAAGGTAACCTGAACCGGCTCATACGTGCAAATCCCAATCTTTAGATTCGGGATGTTTTGATCCACCACAATGTTCAATTTCCCTCCGTTGTAGGTGGCATACAACAGCCAGTTGCCCGATGAATCGCATGATGGAAGTGCGTTTTGCGAGGTAATGGTTAAGCTTGTGGTTATGGGCGTGCAGCCTGAGCTGGGGGTAAAGGTGATCTGATAGGTTCCGGGCTGGCTGGTAGAAGGCAAAACGGCACCCGTGACGGAGTTGATGCTAAGCCCTGCAGGTGTTGCCGTGTATTGGCCCAAGGAGGTTGAGGTGTTGGTGGGCAACTGGGCGGTGGTGTTGCCCGTGGTGTAAGTAGGGCTG
>JBEIVB010000036.1:0-22833 GCA_040374085.1 Flavobacteriales bacterium
CTGCCATTTGCTAATGTATCGTGCATAAAATCTATGCTCCATTTGTAATTCAAGCACGAAGGCTGCTCAAGCGCCCCTGCAGGGCGCTGTGGCAGCCGCCTACGACGTCGTTTTCGCTTATTCAGCGCAAGTAAGTTATAGACTCGCTTAACACGTTTATGGTTCCATTCTTTCCCTTCATTTCTGATGCGCGAGAAATAGTATGGAAAACCTCTGGTTGGCTTCAATTCAACCAAGTTCTGAAGCTTTTGGACAACCTCGCTGTCATCCTTAACGGATTCATAGTAATATACTGATTTAGGCAGCCCTACTGCTTTACAGGCTCTGGTCACACTTATCTCATGGGCTTCTTGAAGATAAGCTACAATGTTCTTGCGGTCACCAAGCCTTACCACTTTTTTGAAAGCACATCCTTGAGCATCTTATTGTCAAGGGCAAGGTCGGCATACATGCTTTTTAACTTGCGGTTCTCTTCTTCAAGCTCTTTTAGCCGTCGAAGCTGATCCCCATCCATGCCGCTGTACTTCTTTTTCCAGTTGTAAAAAGTCTGGGGATTAATCCCCAACTCCCGACTGATTTCTGCTACAGGACGACCTCCTTCGGCCTCCTTGAGCGCTTTTACAATCTGCGCTTCTGTGAATTTTGTTCGTTTCATGTAGCTGGTTTAAAATTAGCCTTTTGCCAATTTATTTCCAGTCAGGATTTTGGGGGTACTTACACAAAGATTCAATGAAGGAAGAGCGGTTGAGCAAAAATTTTATGGTGGTTGAGGGAGATAAGTTTGAACTCTACCATTACAATTTTGGCGTATGTTGTTTTAGGTAGCTGTTGTTCCTGTTCTTAGCGTGGAATACGTGTTGCTGATGGTTTCCAGCCCAGGCAATATTTAATTTGTAAAGGACACTGGGAAATTGTTTTGCTGTTGGTATATTAGAGGGTTCTTTTGTACGTATGCACAGAGGCTTATTTTCCATGCCTCACAATTTAATCCAAACGTGGGTGTGCAACACAACCAAGTTTGACCAACAGGCGACAAATATTCTTTTTTGTCTTCAATTTTGGTATGAAATTCAGAATAGAATCCATCAAAACAGATAAGGCTCTGGCGCGAAATCATGGACGATAAAACAACAAAATATTTATTCTTTACCGGTAAAGGTGGAGTTGGAAAAACTTCCCTCGCCTGTGCCACCGCGGTTGAAATGGCAGATCGTGGGCAAACGGTTCTACTGGTTAGTACAGACCCAGCCTCCAACTTAAAGGATGTGCTGGAGAGTGCAGTAAGTGATCATGTAAATACCATTAAAGGTATTGATCGACTTTTTGCTGTAAACATCAATCCTGAAGTCTCAGCCGAGCAGTATCGAAACCGTGTAATTCAGCCGCTTGAGGGCTTTGCCTCGCAAGAAGAGATTCAAAAAATCAGAGAGGATCTATCGGGTGCCTGCACTACGGAAATTGCTTCCTTTGATGAATTCTCCAGATTTGTATCCGGAGAAGCGGAAGCGAGAAATTATGACGCAATCGTTTTTGATACCGCACCAACAGGTCATACATTGCGCTTATTGGAGCTGCCCGCTGCCTGGTCGAGTTTCACAGATGAAAATCCGGATGGTGCTTCTTGCCTGGGGCCTACCTCTGCTTTGAAAAGTGGAAGAGAACGATATCATACCGTAGTGAACCGATTGCGAGATGCCTCATTAACTACTTTTTATATTGTTGCAAGGGCTGACAAAGCCTCTTTGAAAGAAGCATCGAGGACCAGCCATGAGTTACATGAGCTAGGAATGAGCCATCAGCAGTTGTACATCAATGGGGTTTTCAAAGCACTGGATAAAAGTGACGAACTCGCTCAAAAAATCGAAATCATGGGCAACGAACAGCTGAGTTCCCTTCCCGAAAACTTAGAGATTCTTCCGAAAAAGGAGTTTCCCCTATTGCCCTATAATGTTTTGGGAATTGAAAAGATTCGTTCGCTCTTCAATACTGAATTGCAAAGAGAATTCTCCACAACGCACTTGTCAAAAGGTGAAGCTTCGAGTCAGATGTTAAACGGGATTGGGCAGCTTGTGGAGGAACTAACTCACAATCAATCCTACGGGTTAATTATGACCATGGGCAAAGGCGGTGTTGGCAAAACAATAGCTGCTTCTTTAATCGCAGTCTTATTAGCAAAAAAAGGCTTTGAGGTTCTTTTAACCACAACCGATCCCGCTGCGCACATTCAGGATTTTATGGAACAGCTTGGTGAACTGCCGGCAACCTTGGCCGTGGAGCGCATCGATCCTAAAGAAGAAACAAAGCGTTACACGCAAAAGATTCTGGAACAGAAAGGACAAGGAAAATCAGAAGGCGAAAAAAAGTTGATTCTTGAAGATTTAAAATCACCGTGCACAGAGGAAGTGGCGGTTTTTCATGCTTTTTCCAAAGCCATACAAATGGCCAAACGAAAATTTGTGGTGGTGGATACAGCACCTACCGGCCATACCCTTTTGCTTTTGGACACTGCGGGTAGTTATCACCGCGATATTATGCGAAACAGGTCAATGCACGGTAAGATGCGTACGCATTATATGGCATTGCAAGATTCTGCTCTCTCCAAAATAATTTTGGTTTCCTTGCCGGAAACAACTCCAATGCGTGAAGCAGGCGACTTACAGAAGGATTTAATTCGTGCCGGTATTCAGCCTTATGCATGGTTGATCAATCAAAGTTTATCTATGCTTTCCGGAATTACCGACCCTTTGCTGAGAAGTCGTGCAAATGCCGAGATTGAAGTGATTGATGCCATAAAAAACACTTATTCTCAACGCACTTTTGGTATTCCATTTATTGCTGAAAAGCAACTACTTCCTGCGCTTTTGAGTAGGTATTCAAATGAAGGATTTTTCTGAGTGATAAAAATCCTTTTCCGAAAAGAGCTGTATGCCTGCTTTTCAAATTGTAGGAGGAAATAACCGAGGTGAAGCAAAGTTCAAATTTCTGCGCCGCATTTGGGGCAGTTTTCTTGTGCTGCCTTTGCCTCTGGAAAAGGCGGCTATGCAGGGAGCCAGGCTACCCAGCAACAAAAAAAAAGGCACCCCAACATGGAGTGCCTTTTTTTATAAGTATGACGCACTTATGCGTTCTCGGCTTCTTTCTTGGGCAATAGGGCCTTGCGAGAGAGTTTGAATTTGCCGGTTTTCTTGTCTACGCCAATCAGTTTCACCTGAATCATCTCTCCTTCTTTCAACACCCCTTCCAGAGATTCCAGACGGCGGTGATCTACCTCGGAGATGTGCAACAATCCATCTTTGCCAGGCATAAACTCAACGAATGCACCGTATGGCTGAATGGTTTTTACCTTTCCTTCATACACCTCACCTTCTTCAGGTTGAGCCACAATGGCACGGATTTTAGCAAGCGCTCCGTCAATGGAAGCTTTGTTCTTGCCCATGATTTCGATTTTGCCCTGGTCGCCAATCTCTTCGATGCTGATGTTGGTCTCGGTTTCGCGCTGCATCTCCTGAATGATTTTTCCACCGGGTCCGATTACGGCACCAATGTATTCTTTCGGGATGAAGAGGGTAACGATGCGTGGAGCGTGTGGTTTGTAGTCTTCGCGCGCAACGGAAATGGCTTTCTCCATTTCGCCTAAGATGTGCAAACGGCCGCGCTGAGCCTGAGCAAGCGCTTCGGCCAACACTTCATACGATAAGCCATCAACCTTGATGTCCATCTGGCAAGCGGTGATGCCGTCGCGGGTTCCAACCACTTTAAAGTCCATATCACCCAGGTGATCTTCGTCGCCCAGAATGTCGCTTAACACAGCATACTTTCCGGTTTCGTGGTCGGTAATCAGTCCCATAGCAATTCCGGCAACGGGCTTGCGGAGCTGAACCCCGGCATCCATCAACGCCATAGAACCGGCACAAACGGTGGCCATAGAGCTGGATCCGTTGGATTCCAAGATATCCGAAACAATGCGCAAGGTGTAAGGGCAATCGTCGGGCATCATTTTTTTCAAACCGCGCATGGCCAGGTTGCCGTGACCCACTTCGCGGCGGCCAACTCCACGCATGGGCTTTACCTCACCCGTAGAGAAAGGAGGGAAGTTGTAGTGCAACAAGAATTTGTTGTAGCCCGATATTACGGCACCGTCTATGATTTGCTCATCGAGTTTAGACCCGAGGGTAATCGAGGTAAGCGATTGGGTTTCGCCCCGGGTAAACAAGGCGGATCCATGTGCAGTGGGGAGGTAGTCCACTTCGCACCAGATGGGACGAATTTGATCGAGCGCACGTCCATCAAGACGCTTGCGCGTGTCGAGTACCGCGTTGCGCACCGCATCTTTTTCTACATCGTGGAAGTATTTTCCGATGAGGAACTTTTTTGCAGCCGCATCTTCTTCAGGCAAGGTGGCCACGAAGGCTTTCTTAACGGCATCGAATTGCTCTTTGCGTGCAGATTTGCTTGTGTTTCCACTCTTTGCAATGTCGTAGCAACCTTGGTAGCAAGCGGCCTCAATGGCTTCGCGCAGAGCTTCGTCGTGCTTTTCGTGTACATAGGTACGCTTGGCTTTGCCAACGGCAGCAGCCAATTCTTCTTGCGCTTTAATCTGAAGTTTAATGGCATCGTGCGCAACACGAAGGGCTTCCACCATGACGTCCTCGCTTATTTCCTTCATCTCGCCTTCTACCATGTTGATGTCTTTCATGGAGGCAGAAACAATAAGGTCGAGGTCGGCGCGCTCCAATTCCTGGCGCAGTGGGTTCACCACCAACTTGCCATCGATGCGGGCAACGCGCACTTCTGAAATGGGACCGTTGAAAGGGATATCGGAAACCGCTACCGCAGCAGACGCTGCAAGGGCAGCAAGACTGTCGGGTAAAATGTCTTCATCAGACGAAATCAATGAAATCAAAATCTGGGTATCCGCATGGTAATCGTCCGGAAAAAGCGGGCGCATGGCACGATCCACCAATCGAGAAATAAGTACCTCGTAGTCGGAGAGCTTGGCCTCGCGACGGAAGAAGCCTCCCGGAAAGCGACCAACAGAGGCAAACTTTTCTTGGTAATCCACGCTCAAAGGAAGAAAATCAACGTTCTCTCCGGCTTCGGGCTTAGAACAAACGGTGGCCAACAACATGGTGTTGCCTGTTTTCAAAACAACGGATCCGTCGGCCTGCTTGGCTAATTTTCCGGTTTCGAGGGTGATGGTTTTGCCATCGCCCATGGTTATGGTTTTGATAATGGGTTGCATGGTTTAAAGAATGGATAAGCCCCTGCCGGGGGCAATGAAACACCGTGCACGTGCGGTGCGAAAAAAAACAAAAGGCAATCGTTGTCGACTGCCTTTGTTAGGTGCGGATATTACTTACGGAGTTCGAGTTCCTTTACGATGGCCCTGTACCGGCTGATGTCGGTATCTTTCAGGTAATCGAGAATCTTGCGGCGCTTGCCTACCAGGTTGATCAAGGCACGCTGCGTGTTGTAATCGTGCTTGTTGTTTTGGAGGTGGGCCGTTAGGTGGATGATGCGATGGGTAAACAAAGCTACTTGCCCTTCGGCAGAGCCTGTGTTGGTGTCAGAACCCCCATGCTTTTTGAAGATGGTTTTCTTTACTTCAGCGGTTAAATACATCTTGGTTGCGTCTTTTTTTCTTAAACAGACCGCAAAAGTAAGGCTTTTTCCTTGACAATCAACTCTTTTGTTTTTATGTCCTAAGATTTACTCATTTTCTGCTTCTTTTTTGGGTTGAATTTGGAAGTTTGCGTAGGCAATGTGTACTTTTGACACTAAGAAAGACGCTATGCAAAATAGAGCCATCGTAGAGCACATGCAGCCCCAGCCTGAAGGCGGGGCATACCCAATTAAGCGGGTTGTTAAAGATTGGGTAACCGTTACTGCCGATGTGTTTGGCGACGGACACGACGAGGTAAACGCCGTTATCCTGTACCGATTTGGCAAACAGAAGAAGTGGAAAGAGGCTCCCATGCGCGCTCTCGGAAACGACGCCTGGCAGGGGGCATTTCAGGTTGAGGAAGAAGGCATGGCCTATTTTACGGTTTTGGCTTGGGTAGATCATCCATTAGACTGGTACCTGGGCATAGGTAAGAAAATCGCTGCCGGGGTGGAGGTTGAGGTTGAACTGCAAATGGGCGCAGATTGGCTCGATGCCTTGAGCAAAAAAGCCAAAGGGCCTGCCGCTAAGGCCATGACCGAAGCAGCGGAGGTTTTCCGCAATGCCAATCGACGAGCCGAAGCGATTGAACTTGCCGTTTCTTCAGAGCTGCTGCATTGGATTCATGCCTACCCATTGCGCGAAAATCCAACCCAGCATGAGCCTATGCAAGCCGTGCGGGTGGAAGATGCCAAAGCGTCCTTCAGTTCATGGTATGAGTTTTTTCCCCGCAGTGCAGCTAAACACCCCGGCCAACATGGAACGTTTAAAGACTGCGCCCGCGCATTGTCTTTTGTAAAGGAAATGGGATTCGATGTGCTGTATTTCCCGCCCATTCACCCCATTGGTACACAACACCGAAAAGGCAAGAACAACTCCACAGAGGCTCAATCCGGAGAGCCCGGCTCGCCCTGGGCCATTGGCAGCTCCCTAGGTGGCCATAAGGCTGTTCACCCAGAGCTGGGAACAGAAGCCGATTTTCTGAATCTGGTGGAGAAAGCAAAATCTATGGAGATAGACGTTGCCATGGACATTGCCTTTCAAGCCTCACAGGACCACCCCTACGTAAAGGAGCATCCCGAGTGGTTCAAATGGAGACCCGATGGAACCGTTCAATATGCCGAAAATCCACCCAAAAAGTATCAGGATGTTCTCCCGTTTCATTTTGAAACCCATGCATGGAAAAGCTTGTGGGAGGAGCTGAAAAGCATCGTGCTGTATTGGGCAGACAGAGGCATTCGCATATTTCGGGTGGACAATCCCCACACCAAACCCTTTGTGTTTTGGGAGTGGCTGATTGCCGAGGTGCAACGCAAACATCCGCGTACCATTTTCTTGAGCGAGGCGTTTACCCGTCCCAAAATCATGGCCCGCTTAGCCCGCATTGGATTCACCCAAAGCTATACCTATTTCACTTGGAGGAATCATAAGCAAGAAATTATACAATATATGGAAGAGCTCACCAAAAGTGAGCTGCGCGAGTATTTCCGTCCCAACTTTTGGCCCAATACGCCCGATATTCTCCCCTACAATCTCCAAAACCAAGGGCAGGCAGCCTGCGCCATCCGCATTGCTTTGGCCGCCACGCTCTCCTCAAACTACGGCATGTATGGGCCTGTTTACGACCTACTCGAAACCAAGCCCTATCCGGGTAAAGAGGAATACTGGGATTCCGAGAAGTACGAAATCCGGGTATGGGATTGGGAAACCCAAACGCCGTTTCGCCGATTCATAAAAGGCCTTAACTGCATACGTAAAACTCAGCCTGCTTTGCAGGATACATACAACATCACCTTTTGTGAAACGGATCAGGAAATGCTCTTGGCCTACTACAAGCAAACGGGAGAAAGCCGCGTACTGGTGGTGATGAACCTCGATCCGCATTACATGCAATCGGGTCATGTTCGACTTCCCTACGGCGCATTCAATTTCGAAGGCCGCAGTGTAGAAGTAAAAGATTTAATAACAGAGGAGATGTATCGTTGGGGAGGGGAGTGGAATTACGTGGAGTTGAATCCGGAGCGCTATCCCTGCCACATCTTCTCTTTACAACCCATCTCCTAATGAGCAAAACGGGTTTCCCTGAAGTTTGGCAGAATAAGATTCAGGAGGCATCGACTTTTTTTGAGAATCTGCAAGCCTACCTCCTGCGCAGCAGATGGTTTGGAGGGAAATCGAGGCAGATACAATCCATCGATCTGCATCGGGTAGAAATCGTTTTCGATACCTGCGGAACGGCCATCTGGCAGGTCAACTATTCGGATGGCGCATTCGAGTGGTATTCTCTGGCGTTAACTCATCAATCGGTGGATGGGTTGCCCGATGATGCCATCGTTTCGCAGGAGCAAGGTTTCGGATGGGTAGATGCTTTGTACACGCCTGCATTTTCGGTATGGTGCTGGAACTGCATGGTTTCCAGCGAAGGTAAACATCTGATCGGCGAAAACCGATTGCCGAAGGACACCAAGTTTGAGCGGGTTCGCGTGCTCAAGACCGAGCAATCCAACTCTGCCATCATTTACAACGAACAATTTTTTTTCAAGTGGTTCCGCAAGGTGGATGATTCGATCAATCCCGACCTTGAAATCATTCGGTTTTTGAGTGAGGAAACAACCTTCCGAAACATCCCCGTTTTTCGAGGAAGAATCGAGTGGAAACCAAAGGGTGGCTCTTGCATACTCCTCGCCATGATGCAGGATTTGGTGCCCAATGTGGGCGATGCCTGGGTGGAGTTTGGCCGAGAGGTGCGCCATTATTTTCAGGAGGTGCTTTCCTCGGGATTTGCCAAAGACAGTGCTCCGGTATTCGAGCACATTCCCGAACAGTTGAACACCCTCATCGGGATGCCGCTGTTTCGTAAAGTAACCTTATTGGCTACCCGCACCGCCCAGATGCATCTGGCTTTGGCTTCCGCCACGCAATCCGCAGATTTTTCTCCCGAGCCTTTTGATGCCGGCTTTCAGCACTGGATGTTTGGTTGCCTAGAGGAGTTGTGTCGGTCGAAGTTCGGCCTTTTGGAGAACACCCTCGATTCCCTCTCCATTCAGGATCGCAGGCTGGCCCTGGCTGTATTGCAAAACAAAACCCGCATCCTGGATTTTTTTCAGGGCGGCCTAGAAAAGCCCATCCAAGCCCTGCGCATTCGCGTGCACGGCGACTACCACCTGGGGCAGGTGCTGAACACGGGAGATGATTTCGTGGTGCTCGATTTCGAGGGCGAACCCGATAAACCACACGGCATGCGACGCTTGAAGTACGGTGCGCTGAAAGACGTGGCCGGTATGATACGCTCCTTTCATTATGCCGCCTACGCTGCCCTGAGACAGCACCAAGAAGACCCCGACCTTATCCGTCGCCTCCAACCCTGGGCAGAACAGTGGTACCAATACGTAAACCGACTGTTTCTAGACACCTACCTGGAGATTACCAAAGGCTCGGGCCTTGTTCCACCTAAAAAGCAGTTGGTGCCTCTGTTGCAACTCTACTTGTTTGAAAAAGCCATCTATGAACTGGGATATGAACTAAACAACCGGCCGCAATGGGCAGGCATACCCCTAATCAGTCTGGAACAGTTTGTTCGCCATTATCTTTCCGAAGAAAAAAAAGTATAAAAATCTACCTTTGCCTCAATCACCTGCTATGTTCATATACAACGTTACCGTTAACGTCGACACCTCTATAAAAGAGGACTGGCTCTCTTGGATGAAGTCGAATCATATTCCAGATGTTATGGCCACCGGTTTCTTCCGCGAATACCGGATTTCCCGCTTAATGGTGGAGGAAGAAAGTGGAATTACCTTCTCCATCCAATACACGGTAGACAGCCTCGATCAACTCCAGGCCTACCAGCAATCGCAGGCGCCTCGCCTGCAGAAGGAGGTTAAGGATCGGTATGGCGATCGATTTGTTGCGTTCAGGACAGTTATGGAGGTCTTGCAGCATGGAGCATAGGCTGCCTCATCAAATCTCGTTTTACCGGGGCAAGGTGCGCGATGTGTACCATTTAGAGGGCGGCTATTTGCTCATGGTTGCCAGCGATCGCCTCTCTGCATTCGACGTCATTCTTCCCCGCCCCATCCCATACAAAGGTCAGGTGCTGAACCAAATGGCCTTTCAGTTTTTAAGCGATACCCGCCACATCGTTCCCAACTGGGCTTTGGAAAGCCCATTTGCCAACGCAACCTTTGGTTTGACCTGCACGCCCATTCGGGTAGAAATGGTGGTTAGAGGTTACTTGGCCGGACATGCAGCGCGCGTCTATGCCTCGGGGTTGCGCACCCTGTGCGGGGTTCCATTGCCGGAAGGCTTGCGCGACGGCGATCTTCTCCCAAACCCCATCATAACCCCCACCACCAAGGCTGAGCAAGGGCACGATGAAGATGCCTCCCGCGAAACCATCTTGGCCTCTGGCTTGGTGAGCGAAGCCCACTATGCGCAAATGGAGTCCTATGCTTTGCAACTCTTTGAACACGGCACTCAGTTTGCCAAAACACGAGGCCTCCTTTTGTGCGATACCAAGTATGAGTTTGGCTTGCACGATGGAAAGGTGATGCTCATGGACGAGGTGCATACCCCCGATTCTTCGCGCTACTATCTCATGCAAGGCTATCAAACCCGTCAGGCTGCCGGCATGCCCCAACTTCAGCTATCCAAGGAGTTTGTTCGGCAATGGCTGCTTGCGCAAGGCTTCAGCGGGCATTCAGGCCAAGAAGTACCCGAAATGAGCGATGCCTGGGTAGAGACGGTTTCTCATCGTTACCGTTCCTTGTTTGAACAGGTGATGGGCAAACCCTTTGTTCCCGACACCAGCCCGGAATTCGCCGATCTGGAGGCCTATTTAACCGCTCGACTCGGTTAGACCTCGGTCCATCTGGGCCTCAAATTTTTTTTTTCGGTCTTTTCGGCTCCCACCTCTTTCCGAACCCTATTTTTGTCTCCTCCTTCGGTGTAGGTGAGGTGTCCTGCTGTAATGTTTTTTCGTGCACAGCCGAACCCCACTAAAGGAAACAAAAAACAACCCTGTTTTTCTTCAGGAAACAACTAAAAACATATAAAAACCCAATCATGGAACAAGCCAAAGGCAAATGTCCGTTCAACCACGGTGCCAACACCCAAGTTCAAAAAACGGTTACCGACTGGTGGCCCAGTCTGCTGAACCTCGATATTCTGCATCAACACGATCAAAAGTCGAACCCCAACAAGCCCGGCTTCAACTACCGCGAGGAGTTTCGTAAGTTGGATCTGGAGGCACTCAAGACCGATTTAAAAAACCTCATGACCGACAGTCAGGACTGGTGGCCGGCCGATTGGGGCCATTATGGCGGTTTGATGATTCGCATGGCCTGGCATGCTGCCGGAACCTACAGGGCAACCGATGGAAGAGGTGGTTCCAACACCGGCAACCTCCGTTTTGCGCCATTGAACAGTTGGCCCGACAACGGAAACCTCGATAAGGCCCGCCGTTTGCTTTGGCCGGTGAAGAAGAAATACGGCAACAAAATATCCTGGGCCGATCTCTTCATTTTGGCAGGCAACATGGCATACGAATCCATGGGTTTTAAAACGTTTGGTTTTTCAGGTGGCCGCGAAGACATCTGGCATCCGGAGAAAGACATCAACTGGGGCTCGGAGCGTGAGTGGCTCGGGAAATCGCGCTACGCCGATCCAAGCGACAGCGAATCTTTAGAGAACCCTTTAGCTGCCGTGCAAATGGGTTTGATTTATGTGAATCCCGAGGGCGTGGATGGTAAACCCGATCCTCTGCGCACCGCTCAGGATGTGCGCACCACCTTCAAGCGCATGGCTATGAACGACGAGGAAACCGTTGCGCTGGCTGCCGGTGGGCACACCGTAGGTAAGGCTCACGGAAACGCCGACCCCGCCCTGCTCGGCCCAAATCCCGAAGGATCCGACATCGAGACACAAGGCTTTGGCTGGATGAATCCTTCCGGAAAGGGCAACGCCGAGCACACGGTAACCAGCGGTTTGGAAGGCGCCTGGACCACCACACCCAATAAGTGGAACCACACCTATTTTCATTTGCTGCTGAACTACGACTGGGAGCTCAAGAAGAGTCCGGCCGGTGCGTGGCAATGGGAGCCCATCAACTGCAAGGAAGAAGACAAACCCTTTGACGCGCACATTGCCGGTGTTCGCCGCAACCCCATCATGACCGATGCCGACATGGGCATGAAGATGGACCCGGAGTACCGCAAAATATCAGAAAAGTTTTATAACGATCCAGCATACTTCGAGGATGTATTCGCCCGTGCATGGTTCAAATTAACCCACCGCGATTTGGGTCCACAAGCACGTTACCTCGGCGCAGATGCTCCCAAGGAAACCTTGCTGTGGCAAGATCCGGTTCCAACCGTGGACTACACCCTCTCCGCATCCGAGATCGAGGAATTGAAGACCAAATTGCTTGCTTGCGGATTGTCTTCCTCTGAATTGATTGCAACCGCTTGGGATAGTGCCAGAACCTTTAGGGGCTCTGACTTCCGTGGAGGCGCCAACGGTGCCCGCATTCGTTTGGCTCCTCAAAAAGATTGGGAAGCCAATGAGCCGGCTCGTTTAAACAAGGTGTTGTCTAAGTTGGCCGAAGTGCAGGCAGGTCTTTCGAAAAAGGTGAGCATGGCCGATCTCATTGTATTGGGTGGAACTGCCGCGGTGGAGCAAGCAGCCCGCCATGCTGGCCACACCATAACCGTACCGTTTAGTGCGGGACGGGGCGATGCCAGCCAGGAGATGACCGATGCAGAATCCTTTCAATACCTCGAACCGGTGCACGATGGTTTCCGCAACTGGTTGAAAACCAAATACAGCGTTAAGCCAGAGGAACTCCTGGTAGACCGTGCTCAGCTTATGGGCCTCACTGCTCCTGAAATGACCGTACTCATTGCCGGTTTGCGTGTGCTGGGAATCAATCACGGCGGTGCACAACACGGTGTATTTACCGAGCGCATGGGTCACCTCACAAACGACTTTTTGGTGAACCTAACCGACATGAGTTATGCATGGAAGCCTGCCGGCGATAATCTATATCATGTAGTTGATCGCAAAACGGGTCAAGCCAAGTGGACCGCTACCCGAGTAGACTTGGTGTTTGGTTCCAACTCCATCTTGCGTGCCTACGCCGAATTCTATGCCCAGGACGACAACAAAGATCGTTTCGTAAACGACTTTGTGCAGGCATGGACAAAAGTGATGAATGCAGATCGTTACGACCTACACGGATAAGCAACGGTTTATTTAATTAGAAAAGGGGAACTCTTCCGGGGTTCCCTTTTTTTATGCCTGTGGGTTAAGCTCGGTGCTGTTTTCTTCCTCCGGATCGGGAGTAACATACGCCTTTCGGTACATGCGAAACAGAAGCAAAAAATAGCTCAGCAAAAGGGGGCCAAAAATCACACCGGGCAAACCAAATACTTCCAGCCCCATCACCACACCCAAGATGGTGATGAGGGGATGCACATCGGCAATGCGCTTTTGGAATACAAACCGAAAGAGGTTATCGATAGTGGAAATAATGAGCACGCCATAGGCTATGAGGCCCAATCCCTGCACATATTCTCCTCTAGAGAGGGGCATTAAAGCAGCGGGCAGCCAAATGAGAGCCGAGCCAACTACCGGTATTATAGAAAGCAATCCTGCCAGCATACCCCAAAAAATGGCATCGGGCACATCGAAAAACATAAATCCCAAAGAGGCCACAATGCCTTGCAATATGGCCAAAACCGGTGCCCCCAGCGAATTAGAAAAAATCTGAACCTCCAGTTCTTTGCTCATAATTTGAAGGTTTACAGAAGATAAAGGGAGGTAATTGCGGGTAAACGACTCCACTTTTCCCGTGTTTCTCAGAAGATAAAACAAAAGAATGTAAAGAATACCGATGTCCCCTAAGATGCTTAAAGACTGCGAGAGTAAGCTGGCAAAGAACTGTCCCAAGGTCTGCTGAACCGCCTCCAGATTTTTTTCGGTTAGAATGGCTATTCCCGAGAACGCTTTAAATCGGCGATCCAGCTCGTGAATGGAGTCATCAATGCTTACTTTGCTTAAAAGCACGCTCACCTTTGCGTAAAACAAATTGGCAATAAAAAACGTAGGCAATAAAATCACCACGAATGTCATGAGGATGATGGCGATTGCGCCCAGGTTGGCGTTCCACTTCCATCGTTTAATCAAAAATTCCATAATCGGGCGACACAAAACGTACAGAATGATGGCCCCGAGAAAATCGGCAAGAAATCCGCGCAACCAATAGAGCAGACAAATGGCCAATATGGCTAGGCCGGCCATAGCTAAATTTTTATGCTGGTTTTCGGGGATTAGGGAGTCTTGCATCGCCAATATTTGGTAATTTTAGGGACAAATTACGAAACATTTTGAACGCTGAACAACCCAATTACGGCTCTTTGAGCGAACTGCTGGCTTCAGCCCGTCGTTACCTTGAGTTGAGGCTCGACCTGCTTCGTCTTTCCCTGGCGCGCCAGGTGGCTCAGGTTTTAAGCTGGATGGCATCCGCCCTCGTTTTGATGTTGATGCTTCTGTTCTTCATGTTCTCTTTGTTTTTGGCTTCCGGTTTTTGGTTTGGGCAGCTCCTGCACAACTACGCCCTGGGTTTTCTGTGCAACGCCGGATTGTATTTCTTGGTGTTCTTGTTGTATTGGCTGCTGGTGCGCAAGCCCTTGCACCGCTGGTTGCAGCAGAAAATGTTGTTGTTGATGTTTCCAGAAATTGCTACCGATGAGTCCAAATCCTAATCCAACCGTTTTAGAGGCGAAAGAGGTTCAGCTTCGAGCCGATTTGGCTGTTGCCGAGGAAGATCTGAGCAAGCGTGTGCAATACGTTCAAGATCATGCCGGCAGCCTTATTCTCTCGAGCCTGTTCTCTCGCCATGGAAGTTCAGCAGAATCCGATTGGGTGCACGAGGTGGTGGCAGAAGCCGTTCAAACCGGTGTGGATGCATTCGAGCAGCCCGAAAATCGTAAAACCGTTGTAGTGAATGGCATGAAGCGTGTGCTGGGCACTCTGGTGAGCAGACTTATCCGCGGACCTCAGCACAGGCAATGAGAGGCATTTGGGGCTTACTTTTTCTTCTCATCATTCAGGTGGTCGAAGCCCAAGAGGCGTTGTCGCCATCGCTGCTTTGGGATGGAGATGCACCCAAGGGCATCGCCGTGCAGCGCATCCCCTATGGCCAGTTGCCGCGCGATGTGGATTACAGGGGTGTACCGCGCGAAATCATTCGTTGGACAGACAGCACGGGCGTAAACCTCCTGGTGATCTGCGAAACCCAGCCTTTCTCTATTTCCGACTCCACAGGGCGCAGCGCTCGTGTAGCAGAAGTTCAGGCCACCCTTTACTCCATACCGCCCAAGTCCAAGGGCCTAGTGAGGCGTTGGAGGGTTCAAGACTATGGGCAATGCGGAGACAGCACCTGCTTTGAGGCGGCATTTCTACCCGGCAGCCTCAGCATCACCGACCTCGATTCCGACGGACGTGCAGAGGTTTCGGTTATGTATCACCTCATCTGTCAGAACAGGCAGGGTCCGGGCTTGTGTAAGCTTTTTTTGGCCGAGGGCAACGACAAATACCTCCTCCGAGGAGAAACGGCTTGGTGCAATACGCAGGGCGTTGGTCAGAATGTTCCGCGCTACACGCCTGAGCCTTGGCAAGAGCGGGTCCCCTGGCTCAGTGCCTATGCAACGCGCAAGTGGAATGCCCCTCGATGTCAAGGGCTTCGCCTGAAAACCCGATGAATCGCAGGGTTTCACGTCTTTAGCCACCTCTTTTCCCCGATTTTTTGCCAATTTTGTTGCCTTTAAAAGCAATATGATCATTACAGGAAAACGTACGCGCATAGTAGATGCTTTGGCTTCTACACCACTGCCCCAGGATGTTGTGGTGAAAGGCTGGGTGCGCACCATTCGCAGCAGCAAATTTGTGCACTTCATCGCCCTAAACGATGGGTCAACCATTCATAACCTTCAGCTTGTGGTGGATCAAAGCAACGAAGCAGTTTTTGCTGCTTGTTCCGTTGTCTCTACCGGAGCCTGTTTGGGCGTAAAAGGCACCTTAGTAGCCAGCCAAGGAAAAGGACAAACGGTGGAAGTGCAAGTTCAGAACCTCGAAGTTTATGGAACCGCAGATCCAGACTTGTATCCCCTTCAGAAGAAGGGGCACAGCCTCGAGTTTCTGCGCGAAATCGCTCACCTGCGTCCGCGTACCAACACCTTCGGTGCTATATTTCGCATCCGCCACCACATGGCCTACGCCATTCACAAGTTCTTTCACGACAAAGGATTTTTCTACCTCCATGCTCCCATCATAACGGCTTCCGATGCCGAAGGGGCGGGAGAGATGTTTCGAGTTACCACCCTCAATCTGCAGGAAGTGCCGCGCACAGAGGATGGTTCGATAAACTTCAAAGAAGACTTCTTCGGACGACCTACCAACCTCACCGTGAGCGGCCAATTAGAGAGTGAGTTGGGCGCTATGGCTTTGTCTCAGGTCTACACCTTTGGTCCCACCTTTCGTGCCGAGAACAGCAACACCACGCGACACCTCGCAGAGTTTTGGATGATAGAGCCTGAGGTGGCTTTTTACGAACTCAGCGACAACATGGATTTGGTGGAAGAGATGCTTAAATATCTCGTTCAGCACGCCTTGGAGCATTGTTCCGACGATCTTGAGTTTCTGTGTCAGCATTACGATAAAGAGCTTATAAATCGTCTTCGGTTTGTGGTAGAGAATCCTTTTCAACGTCTCACCTATACAGAAGGAGTTTCCATTCTGGAGGCTTCCGGTAAAGCATTCGAGTTTCCGGTTTCCTGGGGTACCGATTTGCAATCTGAGCATGAGCGGTATTTGGTAGAGCAACACTTTAAAAAGCCCGTTATCCTAACCGATTACCCCAAGCATATAAAAGCCTTCTACATGAAGCAGAACGACGACGGCAAAACGGTGCGCGCCATGGACGTTCTGTTTCCGGGAATTGGCGAGATCGTGGGTGGATCGCAGCGCGAAGAAGACTACTCCAAGCTGGCTCAACGTATGCGGGAGATGCACATTCCGGAAGAAGAGCTGTATTGGTACCTCGATACCCGCCGCTTTGGCACCGCACCGCATGCCGGTTTCGGATTGGGCTTTGAGCGCCTCATTTTGTTTGTTACCGGAATGAGCAACATCCGCGATGTAATTCCATTTCCCCGCACACCGCAAAACGCAGAGTTCTAAGATCCCATGCTCAAGCAATCGCTCCAGCAAAGGCTGCTCCAAAAGCTTTCGCCTCAACAGATTCAGATGATGAAGCTGTTGCAGGTAACCACCATGGAGTTGGAGCAGCGCATCAAAGAAGAAATGGAGGTCAATCCTGCATTGGAAGAGGGCGAAGACGAACCCAAGACCGACGATGAAAACTTCTCCGATTTGGATTCCTCATCACCTGAGGAGGAAGAGTTTGAGAACAAAGAGAACAGCCGGGAAGATTTTAACCTCGATGAATACATCGACGACGATGAAATTCCTTCCTATAAGCTAAACGTTAAGAATTCGGGTGAGGACGACGAGCGTCGGGAGATTCCCATCACCGGCACCCTAAGCTTTCAGGATAGCCTAATCAGCCAGCTCGGTTGGCGAGCCCTCGACGATTACCACTATGTTTTGGCGGAAACCCTCATCGGCAACATCGATGACGATGGATACCTGCGCCGCGAGCTCAGCTCCATTTGCGACGACCTTGCGTTTTCTCAGAGTGTCAACACTACTGAGGAGGAGCTCCGCGAGGTGCTCGAGATGGTGCAGGAGTTTGATCCTCCCGGTGTAGGTGCCCGCGACCTTCAGGAGTGTCTTGTGCTGCAGCTTCAACGGAAAATCCGCGAAACCGAAGGTAATCCGGATATCCTGAACTTGGCCCTTAAAATTGTTCAAAAGTCCATGGATGCTTTTTCCAAAAAGCACTATCAAAAAATACAACAAAAATTCAATATCGGCGACCAGGAGCTTAAGGATGCGGTGAACGAAATTCTCCACCTGAACCCCCGTCCGGGCAACTCCACCTCTGAAGGGAAAAAGTCCATTCAGCATGTCATTCCCGATTTCTTGCTGTTCAACAACGACGGAATTTTAGAGCTGAGTCTAAACAGCAGAAACGCGCCTGAGTTGCGCATCAGCCGCACCTATAAAGAGATGCTGGAGACCTACAGCAAATCCAACATCAACAGCCGCGAGAAGAAAGAGGCCGTTCAATTTGTTAAACAGAAATTGGATGCTGCCAGTTGGTTCATCAACGCAATTAAAGAGCGGCAAAACACCCTGCTGATGTCCATGGAGGCCATTCTCAATTACCAGCGCGATTACTTTTTGAGCGGAGACGAGACCAAGCTCAAACCTATGATTTTGAAGGACATTGCCGAAATGGTTAACCTGGACATTTCTACCATTTCGCGGGTTGCCAACAGCAAGTACATTCAAACCAACTTCGGCACCATCTTGCTTAAAAATCTGTTCTCGGAAAGCCTCAGCACCGATAGCGGAGAGGAGGTATCGAACAAAGAAGTGAAGAAAATACTCAGCGATGCAATTGCGGCAGAGGACAAACGCAAACCTTTGAACGACGATCGTCTGTGTGTTATTTTAAAGGAAAAAGGATATAACATCGCCCGTCGCACCGTAGCCAAATACCGCGAGCAAATGAACATTCCGGTAGCCCGTTTGCGCAAGACCCTCTGATGAACGCCACTCGCTTGGATTGGCCCGAAACGCTCGATTCTTTTCGGCTCGAAGCTGTTTTGCGTTATGCAGAACAGAGTGGTTTTGCCGTGTACCTAAGTAATTCGCCGGGCGAGCATACTCTTCCTTTGCAAGCCGATTGGAACGGCGTTTTGGCCTACGGCGTTCACCGCAAGTTGGTTCACGATGCCCGCTGGTGGCAGAATATGGATGCGTTCATTTCAAAAAGCCGCCTGCGGGTGTTTGGCCACCTGGGATACGACCTACGCTGCGATCTGGAACGTCTCTCCTCCGATTTGCCAGATTCTATTGGGTTTCCGGTTGCGCAGGTGGTAGAGCCCCTCGTGCTCATCCGCAGAAACGAACACAAGGTTTGGATGTTGGAGGCTCAATCTCCTGAGCTGGCCCAGCGCGAAGCCCAAAGGTTAAACACCATGTTTGCCGATGCTGTGCCTACCCAAGCAAATCCTCTGCCCCAACTGAAACCCGCTCTCTCGCCCAACAAGTACCTCGAGCAGGTGTCAAAGCTCAAAGCCCACATTGCACGCGGGGATGTGTACGAAGCCAATTTCTGCATGGCCTTCGAAGGTGCGGTTTCCGATGCCGATCCTGCTGCGTGGTTCGTGGCTCTTGAGCCACAGGCGTCTGCACCGTTTGCCGCCTATTACCGATTGGGCAATCGGGTTGCCATGTGCTTTAGTCCGGAACGATTTTTACAACGAAAGGATGATGTGCTTCGGAGCTGGCCCATCAAAGGCACCGCCCGCCGATCTGCCATTGTTGAAGAGGACAAGTGCATTGCGGAAGAGCTTGCCCGCGACCCCAAAGAACAAAACGAAAACGTTATGGTGGTAGACGTGGTCCGCAACGATTTATCGAGGGTGGCAGCCAAAGGCAGCGTGCACGTAGAGAAGCTGTTCGGCGTACAGTCGTTTAAAACCGTTCACCAATTGGTATCGGAAGTGGCGTGCCGGGTGGCCCCGGGAAAGCAAACCTCCGATTGTTTGGCCGCCGCGTTTCCCATGGCCTCCATGACCGGTGCACCGAAAATCCGCGCTATGGAAGTGCTCGAGTCCTTGGAGACTACCCGGCGCGGATTGTACTCCGGAAGCATTGGATGGGTGGATCCGAGCGGAGATATGGACTGGAACGTGGTCATTCGAACCCTTCAGCTCAACCTCGATGCCGATAAGGCCTCTCTGATGGTGGGCTCGGCCATTACGCACATCTGCAACCCCGAGCAGGAATACACAGAATGTTTATTAAAGGCTAAGTTGTTTGGCGTTTCTGAATCTGCCTAAGCACCAACAGGCACAGCAGCATGGTGGTGCTGAACGGAAGAGAGAAGGTGCTCAAGCCCAACACATTCGCAAGTTGTTGGGCCGGAATCAACAAGAAGCCGCACACTCCTGACGCAGCAGCAAGCCAAGGCCAGGTGCTTTTCAATGGTGGAAAAAAGGTGTGCCAGGCCATGCCCATCAGCATGAAGTTGAATCCTACGGGAACATTTAATAAGAACAACGCATCTTGGCTGAGCAGAATCTGTGCGGTGGTGCCGGCCAGCCAGGCAACGGCCATGCATTGCAGGAGAGGGCGGTGCGATACCGCCAACGCCCCGGCAAGAAGGAGTCCAAATGGCCACAGGGGCAAAAAGGGAACGCTGCCCACCGATACCAAAAAATGCTTGCACCAAAAGCCCACGTCGAGGGCAGCACTGGCCTCAACGCCGGGCTGTAGGGCAATGGGGTAGGGGGGAAACACAACAACCGAACCCAGCACGGGCAATTGACGGGCAGCCAGTGTTGCGGCTGAAGCAGAGGCGATGAAGGGCCAGCTCAAAAACGACAGGCCACGCGGGGCCTTACGAAGCCAAAGCCACTGCAAAAATGCACACAGTAGCCCGCCCGAAACCGCCGCCACCAACAACCCTGCTCCCGGATGCACTACCATGCCCAACCACCCACCGGTTAATATGGGATTGTAGCCCAGCAGCCCCACCTCCAGAAGAGGGTGGTTCCTCAACAACGAACGGCTCAGCAAGCTGCATGCGGCCCACGAAATCAAGCTTCCTGCCAGAACCCAAGGAACCCACAGCATGCAAACCAGGGCTAAGGCTCCTATCCAAGGAGTGGGTACAAAAAAGAGTTGAGCATAGCTCGGCAGCAAAAGCTTGCGCAGGGATGGAGAGGTTGTTTGCACGGTTCAAAAAAAACGAAAAAGAGCATGCTAAGCCCCAACCCCTTACGTTATATTTGAGGCTTTACCCAGTTTATGACCCTTTCTTCCGATATCCGCATTGGCGTGGCAGGAGCCGGCGCTATGGGCATGGGCATCGCCCAGGTTGCTGCTATGGCCGGCCATTCCGTAACCATTTGGGATGCTAACCCAATTGCTCTTCAACACAATTATCATAGACTTAAGGAGCAACTGGAGCAGCTCGAGGCAAAGGGTAAACTTGCTGCCGGTCAGGCCGAGGCTTTGTTGGCGCGCATTGTGCCCTCCGCACAACCGGAGGGTTTCGCAGGCTGCAAGCTGGTCATAGAGGCCATTGTGGAGCAGCTCCCCATTAAACAAGAGTTATTTAAATCTTTGGAGTCGATTTGCGGGCCTGAGGCTGTGTTGGCCACCAACACCTCCTCGCTCAGCATTGCCGCCATCGGTGCAGCATGCCGCAACGCGCACCGGGTAATCGGGTTGCACTTTTTCAATCCGGCTCCCTTAATGCCCCTGGTGGAGGTGATTCCCGCTTTCTTCACCCATCCGGAGTTGGCCCAAGATGCTCTTGCCTGGATGCGCGGCTGGGGCAAGGTGCCGGTGCTGGCCAAGGATACCCCCGGTTTCATCGTCAACAGAATCGCACGCCCTTTCTATGGAGAGGCGCTCAGACTGTACGAAGAGCAGGTAGCCGATTTCGCTACCATCGATGAAGCCATGCGCAGCCGAGGATTTAAAATGGGACCTTTTGAGTTGATGGACTTCATCGGTCACGACGTGAATTACCGCGTTACCGAAACCGTTTTCGAGCAGTTTTTTTACGATCCGCGCTATAAGCCTTCTATTACTCAAAAGCGTTTATTTGAGGCCGGCTGTTACGGACGAAAGTCAGGGCAGGGCTATTACCGTTACACAGAAGGTCAGGCTCAGAAGCCGGCCCCCAATACTGATGCCGAGGTGCAGCGCACCCTCTCGGAACGCATTCTGGTCATGCTCATCAACGAGGCTGCAGAGGCCCTCCACCTGGGTGTAGGCACCGCCATCGATCTCGATCTGGCCATGACCAAAGGTGTAAATTACCCCAAAGGTTTGTTGGCATGGGCAGATGAGATGGGCATAGAGCAGGTGCTCGAGAAGTTATCGGCTTTGTATGATGAATACGGTGAGGATCGTTACCGCCCCTCCGTATTGCTGAAACGCATGGCCCGAAGCGGTAAAACATTCTTTTAATGGGTTTGTCTCCATTCGACTATCTGGTCATGGGCATCTGCGCCTGGCTGGGCTACCGCGGATTCACCACGGGGCTCATTCAGCAGTTGGCTACCCTTGCCTTTTTCGTGGCGGTGTTTTTTCTGATGGACCATTTCCGTCAGCCCGTACAGAAGTTGATGGTACATCTGCATTTGGTAAAAGAGGAACTCTCTCTACCTGCTGCCTTCCTCACCCTTGTGCTGCTTGCGCTCATGACGGTTTTTGGTTTTTCCCGCATCCTAAGCGGAATGCTGCGGTCTGCCGGTTTGGGTTTTACCAATCGCCTGGGAGGATTCTTATTCGGGGTAGCAAAAGGAGCCCTTCTGTGCGGTATTTTTTTGAAAACGATTTATGGATTGGAATGGGCCCAACGACCCAAAACGCCCCAAACCCTCACCGACCATTGTCTGCATTTTTCAGAGATGGTTTTTCCCTTTCTACTCGACCTGAAAAAGGAATTGCATCTTGCTCATCCGCTGCCCGATGCTCAGCGGCGTTGAACAGGAAGCAACACACGGCTGCTCTCGGGTATGATGGATATTTCTGCTGCCTGAAAAGCTGAATCGGCACAACGATAAACATTGGTAAACACCTGAGGATTGCGGTCCACCAAGGGGAACATGGAGCCTTGAATTTGCATCATGATCTTATGTCCTCTTTGAAACGTGTGAGCAACATCGGGCAAGGTAAATCGAACCCGGGTTGGCTTGTTGATGGGCATTGGTTCTGGCTCTTCAAGGCTGTTGCGGTACTTCAGGCGCATCACCTCCCAGCGCACCATCATCTGATAACCACCCATTGGATAAACGTCTCCTTTGCGATCGATGCTGTCGGGGTAGGAGAAATCATCCGGGAAAACATCCACCAGTTTCACTACAAGGTCTGCATCGCTGCTGTTCACGATAACATCAAAGTCAACCTCAACAGCTCCGGCTACGGTAACATCAGTTTGGAAGGGTTCTCCAGTAAAGGTC
>JBEIVB010000183.1:0-3425 GCA_040374085.1 Flavobacteriales bacterium
CAACAGTGGAATTGCAGTTATAATCCCCAGGGAATTCAAATACTATCTGATAGAAAACCTGACCAGAGGGAGCCGGAAAATCAGAATAGAGATTGATTCCTCCAACTGAAGCAGGAACCGTGTCGAAAGGCAGCATGGTTGTAGGTGATGTGCCCCTGTAGACTATGTATTGATCCACAACATGGCCTTCATAAGCCGTCCAAATCAACTGATTGGTGAAATTTTGAGAAGCACTAACATTCAGGTGAATGGTTCTGTGATGATCCCCCATCAACGTCATGTTCTGACAGCTGTCCTTAAGCGCAATCTTGTAGCGCTCTGCCTTTATACCGGGCTGTGAGACAGTATCCACTGCTTCACTCAAATCTTCGTAGGCCTGACGTTTAAACATTTCAAATACCCCCTGCACATTCGTTTCGCGATATAAGTAGAAGGAATCGATCATCGTGGTGATGGGTTTCTCCCATGCAACCAAATTTTTATTCGAAACAGAATCTACCGTTACCGAGCAAATGGAAGGCGGAAGCATTCCAGATGCACTGAGGTTAAATTGTGCAGAAGTTGAAAAGCATCCGTTTCCTGTAGTACCCACTACTTGATAGGTGCCCGCCTGGCTCACAACAATGGACTGAGTGGTTTCTCCATTAGACCAAGCATATGATGTAAATCCACCCGTGGCTTGCAAGGCTACCGAACCCTGACCACAGAAGTTCAAATTTCCGGCAGAGGTGATTATTGGGGACGGCGGCGCAGGCAAGACATCCACAAACACTGGGCTGGAGGAAATTGGACAGCCTCCTAAGTAAATGGTAACGCTGTAGTTACCGGTTTGGGTAGGATTATAGGTAGAAGAATTCGCGCCGCTGATGGGGAAGGCATTCAAATTCCATTGATAGCTGAAGCCAACTCCCGTATTCGCAGAGAGCACAAGATTTCCATTCACACAAGTTGTCTGATTAGACGATGGAGAGACAATAGCCTGATGACTGCAATTTGAAGCTCCGGAACAGTAAATCCAATTGTTCCGAGTGAGAGTGTCCGCACAACCGGTTTGCGTATTCAATGCAATCAACTGAACTGTATAAAACCCATTGGCATTGTAAATGTGTGAAACCGGTGAAGGTCCGGAGTAAGAGGTGCCATCGCCAAAAATCCAAGTAAAGGTGTAGTTTGCAAGATTCGGTGTGAGGTTCTGAAAGGCAACCGCGAAAGGCGGAGCTGCAAAAACCTGCTGATTCTGGGTAAAATCAAGATTGAAGTTGACACCGGAAATGGTAATCAGTATGGAATCGCTTGCTGCGCAACCGTTGCTGGATGCAGTTACCGCTAAATTGGTCGTTTGTCCAAGAACAGCGGATGGATTGGGCACGTTGGGATTCGAAATGCCTGCAACCGGACTCCAGCTGTAGGTCACGGATCCAGGTCCAACAAAGTTCGTGTTTGCATTAAGTTGAACCGGTGACGCACAAGTTGTGGTTTGATCGGTGCCTGCAGACACGGTAAGAGTATAAATGTTCAGTGGAACGGTAGTTTCCGAACTGCAGCCAAAAGCATCTTGATACTGGTAGGTCACGGTATGCGGTCCTGCACCAAGTGAAACGGAATTCACTGCCGTGTTCGGCTGACCATCAACCAGATAATTACCGCCTTGCGGGATGCCTCCTGTCAACGAAATTGGAGGAGTACCTAAGCAAACGGATGCAAGTGGCGCCAGCGATACGGAAGGGGTGTTCAATACATCAAAGGTACCGGTAACCGTTGCCGCACAACCACTGACCGGATCGGTAACGGAATACGACACCTGGTGATTACCCAATCCCAAAGCCTGAGGATTAAGTGATAGCGAGGAAGGAACTCCATCAACCCACAATGCACCTCCTGCTGGAGAAGGATTAAGAGTTATGGAAGGAGTAGAGATGCAAAGCGTTAAGGGTGCTCCAATATTCACAGCAGGTGTGGGAAGAACAGCCAACGTATCTTGAGCAGAACCCACACAGCCATTTTCATCAACAAAAGTGTATTGAATTGGGTGGATACCCGGTACCGAAATGGATAATTGACCAAATAGATTTATGCCATTCTCAGAATAAATTCCTCCACTAGGCGATCCGCTGGAGAGGATGATCGATCCTGAGCCTTGACAAACATCGGGTATGGCGGTTATCTGAACCTGAGGTGCGGCATACACCAAGAAACTTTGAACAGCAGATGAAGAGCAAGAACCAACAGAATACAAATAGGTTATCGTGTGAATTCCTGCACCCAATGCGCTCAAGGAAACATAAGGATTGTTGTTGAGTGTTCCATCAACAAAGTACTGACCACCTGCCGGTAAACCTCCGCTTAACTGAACGGAATCGCTACTTAAACAAACATCTGCAAACGATGCTAGCGAAACGGTTGGTTCATCAGATAGGGCTATTGTTGCAGAAGCATTACCCGAACATCCGTTTGGATCCGTGTAAACGTAATTGATGACAAAATTGCCCGTCGCAAAAGCAAGACCCGGATAAAAGAATCCATTGAAAGCAGCAAAACCACTGAAAACACCGCCAGCCGGGACAGGATTCAGAGCAATGGGGTTTGAGTTCAAACAAGCCGCGTTGGTGGTGGGATTCAATGATACCAGAGGAGGCGTATGAATCGTTACAGATATCGTGTCGTTTGTGCTGCAGCCGTTAACATCGGTAACAGTAACGAAATAAATGCTTGTACCAGAAACGGTTAGTGTTTGTGCTGTCGAAGCATCGCTCCACAGATAGGTAGAGCCGGGGTTGCCTGCGTTGAGCGCAACCGTACCGCCACAACGTGTCGTGTCAGCTCCCAGGTTCACCGTTGGGTTCGCATTGATGGTTACCGAAGTGGTGTCGCTGGCGCTGCAGCCGTTGATGTCGGTTACCGTTACATAATAGATGCCCGATGAAGACACCGTTAAGCTCTGTGCCGTGCTCAAGTCGCTCCATGCATACGTCGATCCCGTATTGCCCGCGTTCAACGTTACCGTGCCGCCACACTGTAACGCATCAGCACCCAGGTTTACCGTTGGTGTTGTGTTGATCGTTACCACAATGGCATCGCTCGATATACACCCGTTAACATCCGTTACCGTTACCGTGAAGGTGCCGGAACTTGCGGCCGTTAGCGTTTGGTTGGTCGAAGCATCGCTCCACAGATAGGTAGAGCCGGGGTTGCCTGCGTTGAGCGCAACCGTACCGCCACAACGTGTCGTGTCAGCTCCCAGGTTCACCGTTGGGTTCGCGTTGATGGTTACCGAAGTGGTGTCGCTGGCGCTGCAGCCGTTGATGTCGGTTACCGTTACATAATAGATGCCCGATGAAGACACCGTTAAGCTCTGTGCCGTGCTCAAGTCGCTCCATGCATACGTCGATCCGGTGTTGCCTGCATCCAACGTTACCGTGCCGCTG
>JBEIVB010000026.1:0-26774 GCA_040374085.1 Flavobacteriales bacterium
ACCCAGCATCAAACCGATGCCACTCAAAATGTTATCTTTGCGCCCTGAAAAAATTAAGGAAGAACCGTGGCGTTAATCAAATCCATCTCAGGCATTCGAGGAACAATAGGAGGAAAACCCGGAGAGGGGTTAAGTCCGCTTGATGTAGTAAAGTTTACAGCCGCCTACGGGTCTTGGCTGAAGCAGCGTCACCATGATCGAAAAAAGGTCTCGGTGGTGGTAGGCAGAGATGCCCGAATTTCTGGAGAAATGGTGAACCAGCTGGTGTGTGGGACCCTAATGGGTCTTGGCATTGATGTGTTGGATACCGGTTTATCTACCACCCCCACCGTGGAAATGGGCGTGGTAATGGAGAAGGCTCAAGGCGGAATCGTGCTCACTGCAAGCCACAACCCCAAGCAATGGAATGCATTGAAATTGTTGAACGAAAAAGGGGAGTTTATCTCTGCAGCAGATGGAGAGGAGGTTCTTCAGTTGGCTGCTTCCGGTGAGGTAACCTTTGCCGAGGTAAACCACTTGGGGCATTTGAAGCCGGTGACTCGCCTTATGGAGCGCCACATTGAGGCCATTTTAGCCCATCCTCTGGTGGATCTCGAGGCCATTCGCAACCGTGGGTTTAAAGTGGCCATAGATTGTGTGAATTCTACAGGCGGTATTGCTGTGCCTATGCTTCTTGACGCTTTGGGTGTGCAGGTAGTAAAAGCGCTTTACATAGAGCCCAACGGAAATTTCCCGCACAACCCGGAGCCTCTGCCCGAGCACCTCGGCGACATTGCCGCTGCCGTTTTAAAAAGTAAGGCACACCTGGGCATCGTGGTTGACCCCGATGTAGACCGTTTGGCCTTAGTAATGGAAGACGGAGAAATGTTTGGTGAGGAATACACCCTCGTTGCGGTGGCCGATTACGTGCTCTCCCGAAAAAAAGGAAATACCGTTTCCAACCTATCATCCACCCGCGCCCTGCGCGACATTACCGAACGTGCAGGAGGCGTGCATCATGCCGCAGCGGTAGGAGAGGTGAACGTGGTGGATAAAATGAAGGAGGTAAAAGCCGTGGTGGGCGGCGAGGGCAACGGTGGAGTTATTGTACCGGACTTGCACTACGGTCGCGACGCACTCATCGGAATTGCCCTATTTCTTAGCCACCTTGCCCGCTTTGGGAAGAGTTGCAGCCTGTTGCGATCTCAATATCCCAATTACCACATTTCGAAAAACAAAATCGAGCTCACGCCCGAGATCGATACCGATAAGGTTTTGGCTGCCATTTCAGAAAAATACAAGAAGCAACCCATCAACAACATAGATGGTGTTAAAATTGAGTTTGATAAAGAGTGGGTACACCTGCGGAAATCCAACACAGAGCCCATCATCCGCATCTACGCAGAATCGGAGCATGAGACCACTGCCCAAAACCTGGCAGAGAAGATCATTACCGACATCAAAGAGGTGATAAAAAAGGTAAAGTAATCACATGATCTACCTGGATAACGCTGCCACCACGGCCCTCGATCCAAGGGTTTCCGCTGCCATGCTCGAAGTGATGCAGCAACACTACGGCAACCCATCTTCCATTCATGCTGCCGGCCGCAAGGCGCGTGCTCTGGTAGAGCAGGCTCGAAAAACGGTAGCGCGCATCATCCATGCTGCTCCGGCTGAGGTGTTTTTTACATCGGGTGGTACAGAAGCAGATAATACTGCGCTTATAAACGGAGTGGTACAATTGGGTGTCAAGCACCTCATCACCAGTCGAATAGAACACCATGCCGTAACGCATACGGCCGAATACCTGGCGAAACAATATGGAGTGCGCCTCAGCTGGGTAAAGCATCAATCCAACGGGCAAGTAGACCTTGAGGATCTCGAGCGTTTGCTGCAAATGGAAGGCAAAGCTATGGTATCGCTCATGCATGCCAACAACGAGGTGGGCATTTTGCTTCCCATTATGCGTGTTGGCGAGCTGTGCAAAAAATACGATGCCTTGTTTCACAGCGATACCGTGCAGAGCATGGGGCATTACCATTTGGATGTTAAAGCCGCCGGGTTGGATTGTACTGCCTGCGCAGCGCACAAATTTCACGGTCCCAAAGGCGTTGGGTTTATGTACATAAACTCCGAACGTAGTTTTGGCCCCTTCATTCACGGCGGTGCTCAGGAGCGCAACATGAGGGGTGGCACAGAGAATGTGCACGGCATTGTTGGACTTGCCCGTGCCTTGGAATTGGCCTACGAAGAGTTGGAAGCCGACCGGTCACACATCCTCTCGTTGAAGCGTCAGCTCCGCGACGGTTTGGTAGAGCGCATTCCCGGTGTGCAATTCAACGGGGGTTCGGATGATTTAGAGAACAGCTTGTTTACCGTTTTGAACGTGCATTTTCCTGCCAGCGACGGGTCTGAGATGTTTCTGTTTAACCTCGATATTGCCGGCATTTGCGCCAGTGGCGGCAGCGCGTGCAGCAGCGGAAGCAACCAGGGCTCGCATGTGTTGCGCGGGTTGGGCGTGAATCAGGAGCAACCCAACGTTCGTTTTTCTTTTTCGAAATTCAACACCCTCGAAGAGATCCGCGTGGCCGTTGAAAAGGTATCTGGACTTTTCGTACAAGCCTGATATCTGACTGTTTGGTTCGAAAAACATGACGAGAATCATGTTCTTTCCTGACCCACATCATTGCCACCCTTTGCGGAACCCCAGACCTTTACCGAAACAAATTCGGTACTGTGTTGCTGCATCCACACCATAACGTTTACGATTTCACCGCTGATGAGTTAATCGACTACATTTCGGGGTGGGATCATCTCTTGTTGAAGAGAGGGTGCTCTTGTGCTGAGCGTTTGTATTGCGAGGCTTTGCAGGAGCAACCTGCCGATGCCGAGGTAGAGCAAACCTATGGGGTTTTTCTGGCGCTAAAATTGAAATTGGATGAGCACATTCGGAAAGAGTCCTACATCTTATTCCCCTATGCCTTAAAAGTTTTGGGTGGGGATGTGGGCGGTGATGCCCCTGGAGGGTTGCATGTTGGTTTGCTTCGGAATCCGCTTCAGGTAATGGAAGGCGAGCACAGCGCCATGCTGGAGTTGCTGGGAGTGTTGCGCATAGGATTCCGTAACTTTTCATTGCGAACCGGCGAGAACCGCAAAAAACGGATGCTGGCCGGCGAGTTGTTTTTTCTAGAGCAGACCTTATATGGTCACGTACATGTGCAGCAAAACATATTGTTCCCAAAGCTCATGGAGGCTGAGGATAAAATTATAATACGATGGGCATGAAAACCATATTAACCGGAACCGATTTCTCTTCGGGAGGCAACCACGCCGTGCTGTATGCAGCCGATTTGGCGAATGCCTTACACCACAAATTAATTGTAGCGGGAGCATATCAATTGCCGCCTGCCACCTCGTATGAAACCCCGTTGGTCTCGCTCAATTTAGAAGACCTGCGACGCGGGGTTGAGGAGGGTTTGTTGGATATAGCCAACCAAATTAAAGCGCGGCATCCTTCGCTTTTGGTAGAAACCCTTCCGGTCTATGGCGATGGGGCAGAGGCACTGTCGGAGACTGCGATTTCTATAGGTGCCGAGATGGTGGTGGTGGGCACAACCGGGAGAACGGCTCTGGAGCGCTTCTTACTGGGATCCACAACTCGCCAACTGACCCGCATCTCCCTGGTTCCGGTTTTGTGCATTCCTCCAGATGCCGATTACGTTCGTCCCGAGCGCGTGGTGTTTGGTTTCGACCCCGACGACCGTGCAGACTGGCCATTGCCGAAAACGTTTGTCGATTTGATTGCGGCCCATAAGTCGCGCCTCATAGTGGTGAGCGTATTGCACGACGGGAAAGTCGTAAACCCCGAGCAAGCGGTTCACGAGCTTTTGTTGGAGCATCATCTCGAGGGAATAGAGCATACTTACCAATTCCCAACCGGCGAGCCTGAGGAAGGTTTGGTAAGCACTGCAATAGCTTTACGCGCCCAATGGCTGGTATTGAGACCGCGGTATATGAGCTTGCTCGACCGCATCATTCATAGAAGTGTAACCAATGCTGTATTATCCACCACTTTTTTCCCCGTTCTTTGTCTTCCATCGAAATAGAAGGGAAGGTAAAGTATGCGGTTCTTTTCGCTCAAGAGCGTATGGAGCAATTTCCAGTTGGTCATTTTCAAAGGAGCACTCCTTTGCGGGGGCTTGTTCTTTGGTGTTGTCTACCACGAGACGCTGGAAACGTATTTGCTGCTCATCGCCATTGTGGGTTTCGCCCTCATTGCGTTGGTGGTGGTTATGTGGCTGCGCAAAATGCTCTCTGAACCTCATCTAGAACAAGTTCCATAAACCATGCACCTCTCCCTACAACCCCATCAAACCTTGGCCGAAGCGCGTTCCGCTTTTCGCTCTCTGTATCCTTTGTTAAGCCTCCGATTTTTTAAGCCAACGGCGAATGATTCTACCGATGCCGCACACTGGTTGCGCAACGATGACCTAAAGCTGATGGATGCCTTTGGTTTGGCCGCTCCTCTGAACCTCGACCTAAAGAATACCCTCACGGTTTCGGAGGTTGAGCAGGTATTGAAAGAAGGCGGACTGCTGGCTCAGGTGTTTCGAAACAACGGAAAGGTTTGGGTCGAAACCAGAGAAACCGACCACTTGACTTTGGGGGAACAACAATCCCTTGCAGAGGAGATGCATCAATCCATTCCCGATGCGAATCCCGGCGACCTCGACTACGATTGATTCGGTTTCCGTTTGCTACCACTGCGGAGAGCCCATTGTTCAAAAAGCAATAGAGGACAGGGGTAAGCATTTCTGCTGCTCGGGCTGCCAAATGGTATATGCCCTGCTTGAAGACCATGAGCTCTGCGGGTACTACGATTTGGGCGAACATTCTGGGCTTCGGCCCGAGGGCAAGGCGCAGGAGGACAAATTCGATTTTTTAGACGAGCCCGCCATTCAATCCAAACTGGTGCAGTATCAGGATGAACAAGAAACCCACATCACCCTGTTTCTCCCCGCCATGCATTGCAGCTCCTGCATCTGGCTGCTCGAGCATCTGCATAAGCTGAATGCCGCGGTTATTTCATCTACCGTGGATTTTCCGGCAAAGTCGGTGCACATTGCCTATCGCCGCAACGAAGTTAAGCTATCCGACGTGGCAGCCTTGGTATATGCCATTGGTTATGAACCCAGTTTCTCCATGCGACAGGGGAAAAGAGGTGGTTCAGAGGGACGAAACCGACGCAAGGAGGTATTGAAGATTGGCATCGCGGGCTTTGCCTTCGGCAACATCATGATGATGAGTTTTCCGGATTATTTCTCTATCGGTCATTGGGCCGAAGAAGGACATCTTGCACGGTTCTTTCGATGGGCCTGCTTTGGTTTAAGCCTACCGGTGCTGACATACAGCGCCGATTCTTTTTTTATTTCGGCATGGAAAAGCATGCGTTCCCGTCACCTCAACATCGATTTTCCTATTGCTCTGGCCATTCTGTTTACGTTTGGCCATTCTATAGTTAATTTGTTATGGCTTAACGGTCCGGGATACTTTGATTCTATGACCGGCATTGTGTTTTTTATGCTGGTGGGCCGCTACGTTCAAAACAAAACCTACGATGCGGTTTCCTTCGATCGCGACTACACATCCTATTTTCCCATTGCCTGCAAGGTGTTGCGCGATGGGAAGGCGGAGAGCATACCCCTTGCGGAGGTGGTGCCGGGGCTGCATCTGTTGATTCGCAGCCATGAGATTGTACCGGCAGACAGTGTTTTGGTTCGTGGCAGGGCCATGCTGGATTACAGTTTTGTAACCGGAGAATCGAAGCCTGTGAGGGTAGAGGTAGGGGAGAAGGTGTTTGCAGGTGGCCGTCAACTGGGCGCCACCATAGAACTGTTGGCAGACAAAGCCGTATCGCAAAGCTACCTTACCCGCCTTTGGAACAACCCTCGTTTCGAGGTAAGAAAGTCGGAGCGGCCCATCCGCATGGTAGAGTCCATTAACCGTTGGTTCAGTTGGGCGGTGCTGGGCATTTCGTTGGCAACCTTTTTGTTTTGGGCGTTGCACGATTGGGAGAAGGCCATTTCGGCTGCCACCAGCATTCTGATCATTGCATGTCCATGCGCTCTTTTGCTTTCCTCCTCTTTTGCTTTTGGCAACGCCCTCAATTCGGCTGCTGCCCGAGGCTTGTTTTTGCGCAATGCGGCAGCCATGGAAAGTATGGCCAATGCCAACACGCTTGTGTTTGATAAAACGGGAACGCTCACCACACAAGGTGCAGCGCCAGAGTGGATGGCTGTTGAGGAGTGGACCGATGATGAGCGCAACCTACTCGCCCTTGTTGCAGCTCAATCGGGGCATCCCATGAGCCAAGCTCTAGCGCACCATCTGGGCTTCACTACCTTAACTCAAATGCCGGAGGTTTTTGAGGAGGTTCTCGGGAAAGGGATAAGCGCTGAGTTTTGCGGCGTGTCCATCCGCATTGGTTCTGCTGATTGGGTGAGGTGCACGCCCATTAAGGATGCCGAAACCGGTTCTGTTGTGTATGCGCGCGTAGGAAAGAAAACAGCGTGTCTTCTCCTGCGGAGCCATTTCAGAGAAGGTATTGGATCGATGTTGCAGGAATTAAGCAAACATTATAAATTGTATGTCTTGAGTGGAGACAACAACTCAGAGAAAAAAATGCTTTTGCCCTATTTCTCTGACGGGTCGCTCCGGTTCCATCAATCGCCCCAAGAAAAAATGGCTTTTGTAGAATCGCTGCAGCAAAATGGACAAACAGTGGTCATGCTGGGAGACGGATTAAACGATGCCGGCGCCCTGGCTCAGGCGGATGTGGGCATTGCGGTAAGCGATTCCGTTGGACACTTTTCTCCGGCTTGCGATGGAATATTGGATGGAAACGCGTTTGGACTGTTGCCGAAATGGCTGGTTTTTGCAAAAAACACGCGAAGAGTAGTGCTTGCCGGATTTATATATTCTATATTGTTTAATACCATTGGGCTTTTCTTTGCAGTTCAAGGCGATTTGCAGCCTATTGTTGCCGCGGTTTTGATGCCCTGCAGCAGCATCGGCATTGTGTTGCTTACCACAGGAGCCGTTCGGCTTTTGGGCCGGGGCTTGCGCCGAAAGACGAAGGATTTTGAGAAGTTATCGCAGGAGTGAAATGGTGCCCACATCGCCTCGGCCGCTGCGCATGCGCTTGCCTTGGGTATTGTACACCTCTATCCGCCAAACGTAAACACCGGATGGGGCTTTTTCTCCATTGATGGTACCATCCCAGCCTTGCTCTGGATCTGATGTGGAAAATATGCGCTGGCCCCAACGGTCGTATATCTCCAGGGAATACACACCAATATCGTTTCCGATGGCTTTAAATACCTCGTTTCTGCCGTCGGAGTTTGGACTAAAGGAGTTTGGAATCCAGAGTGTTTCGCATGCCTCCACTGAAATCAATACGGAATCGGAGTGGGTGCACCCATTCAATGTTGCTGTTAACACATAACGCGTGGTAACTTCGGGCAGCACTCGGGTGCTCAGTTCCGTAGCACTGCTTAAGCCGGTGGTGGGAGTCCAAGTGTAGGTTCCCTGAGCGCGGGCATCAATTTCCACAGCACGGTCGCAAAAAACAGTTTGATCGGGGCCCATGGTTATTATAGGCTTAGGCTTATACACCACAGAAAACGTGCTGTCGCTCTTGCATCCGTTCGGAGCGGTAACCGTGGCCGTATAGATGCCGGGTGCAAACACAACCAATTGTCCACCGCTTTGGCCCGTGGACCAAGCAATGCTTCCATCTGTACTGGTGGCGGTGAGCAATACAGGCTCCCCTGCACAAGGCTGGGGATTGGAAATGGTAATGGGCGGTGGAGGTATGGCGCTGGGAAACACTTGAAATACCGAAGAGGTATCGGCGCAGCCCTGAGCATTCTCCACACGCACGGAATAGTTGCCCACTTCCGACGCAATCATGGTGGCGTTACCCGTAGATACCGTGGTGTTGTTTAGGAACCATTCGTAGGATGAAAACACTCCTGTAGAAAGCACCAAAACCTGACCTGCACATAGGCCATTGGCCGGTGCAGTAACCACCGGAGTTGGAACCGGAGCAGCAGTTACAGTTGCGGTGGTTGTGGCCGAGCAGCCATTGGCGTCTGTAACCTGAAGGGTTACGATGCCGGGAGTGGATGCCCATTGCTGTTGAACATTTCCGGGTGAAAGGGCAGCGCCTTGACTCCATTGATAGGCGTTGAAGGTTTGCGGAGTTTGGAGCAGAATGCTGTCGCCTGGGCAAACCTCAGACAATCCATTGGCCGATGCAATGGATGGGTTGGGCAAAGGCCAAACCGTTACATTCTGTTGTGGAGAGATTCCGCTGCATCCATTTCCATCCGTTGCCACCACGCTGTAGCTTCCGGACGAGTTTACGGATAACTGGTTTGAGGCAGAGCTAATCAGAGGAGCCCCGTTTTGAAGCCATTGGTAGGTTACATACCCGGCTGCAGCTTGGAGCTGGGTTTGGCCTCCCTGACAGAAACTGCTTTGCCCTTGATTGCTCAAACTCACCACCACAGCAGGCAAGACCTGCACGGTTAGCGGGTTGGAAACAGCGGTACACCCGTCTGCACTAACTGCTACAACCGTGTATGAGCCGGCTGTGGATGCATTGTATGTGGGTGAGGTGGCACCCGGAACTAGGGCGCCATTTAACAACCATTGACACGTTGCAAAGGTTCCGGTAACGGCAATTGGAGTGCTTGTTGCGGCACACAACACCAATGGGTTCGGACCGGCAAGTGTAGGGGTTGGAACTTGCCCATTGGTAACAACCGCATCTACTGAGGTGGCGATGCAGTTGAAAGGAGTGGTGTTCCATGTAAACGATTGCGTGCCCACAACACTGTAGGTGCCTGAAGAGGTAACCGAAAGATTTGCATTGTTCGCACCCGCTATTGGAGCTCCATTAAGCAGCCATTGAAGTTGAGAAAAGGTTCCCCCGGCACTCATGGTAACCGTGGAGCCCGGACACAGTGCCAGACCGGGGTTGGCGGTAATAGTGGGTGGCACCGCCCCATAAACCGATACCGATATGGGTGCAGAGGTAACGGAACAACCGCCTACAACAACCTGAACCGTGTAGGTGCCCGTTTGGGTTACCACCAAACTCGAAGCCGATCCTCCAGGAACGGCAACACCGCTTTCCAACCACACATAAGATGCGTTCGGGTTTTGCGAGGTTAAGGTTACACTTCCACCGTTGCAAAAGGAGGTAGGGCCAGAAATCCAAACACCGGGGGTAGGATTGCTTACCTGAATGGAGACGTTCGACGATGAAAGACTGCATCCCAGAGCATCGGAAACACTAACGCTGTAACTCCCAGCTTGGGAAACAACCAAATTGGCTGTGGTTGCACCTGCAACAGCAGAACCGTTATAAAACCATTGGTATGTACTTAAACCGGGAGGAGCACTGAGACTGGCCGATTGGCCGCTGCAAAGGGCATTGGCAGGTGCACCGCTGATAACGGGTGGAGTTAAGGTGCTTACGTTTACAACAGGGCCGTTGGCAGTGGCCGTGCAGCCAGACCAGTTGGTTACCAACACTCCATACGTTCCGCTGGTGGTAACACTCAAAGAACCCAATGTTTGGCCGGCAATGGGAGATCCATTTAACAACCATTGATAAGACGAAAACGATTGGCTTAAACTCAATACTTGATTTTGCCCTGGGCAAATCGTGAGGGGTCCCACCTGGTTGATGACCGGACTGGGTGGTGAATTAACCGTAACTTGAACGTTGGCCGTTGCAGCTGAGCAGCTTCCCAAAACAACCGTTACTGCGTAGGTACCTGCCTGAGTAGCAGAGAAGCTGGATGTGTTACCACCCGGCAGCGCAATTCCATTAAGCGTCCACTGAAATGTGGAACCGGAAGTTGCATTTGCATTTAGGGTAAGACTCGAGCCTGCACAAAAAGATTGGTTGCCGGAAGGAGAAACGGTGGGCGATTGGAAAGGAAGTTGAGTTAAAGTAATGGAAGCTGTTGCAGAGCAAGCGGCGGCGTTGGTTACCACAACCGTGTATGTGCCGGCAAGGGTGGCATTGTAGGCGCTGCTGGTGGCACCTGCAATGTCTGAACCGTTCAATTGCCACTGATAAGAACCTTGCCCGGAGTTGGTCTGTATGGCCAAGGGGCCCGCACCGCAAATCACAGTAGAGCCGGATTGAATGGTAGGGGTGGGTACGGTTAAGGTGGTGATGGAAATGCTGTTGCTCTGGGCAGTGCAACCATTGTTGGTCAGCACAACGGAGTAGTTTCCGGCCTGATTGATGGAAAGCGTTGTGCCCGTTTCTCCGGTAATGGCCACACCTCCCTCCATCCACTGAACATTACCTGGGCCCGAAACCACGCTGAGCATGGCCGATGATCCCGAGCAGATTGCAGAAGGTCCACCTAAGGCAACGGTGGGTGGGGTAAGTACGGGTTGTGTAATTACAATCGGATTGGAACTCACCAGACAAGAACCTGTACCGCTTTGCACGGTGTAAATGCCCGGGTTGGTAACCGTGAGGGTATTGCCGGTTTCCCCTGCAAGAGCAACCCCGTTGAGAAGCCATTGAAAAGGAGCAGCTCCCCCTGTTGCTTGAAGATTGGTTGTGGAGCCGGGACAGATGCTCAGTGGACCCAAGGCGGAAATTACCGGTACTGTGGGAGGCACAACGGTGATGTAATTGGATAGGGTTAAGGTGCTGTTGCCACAAGGATTCGATAAAACCAAAATAACGGTATAGTTCCCCGGACTGTTGTAGCAAATGGGGGGTGGGGTTGGTCCGCTGAAAAAGGACGGGGTGCCACCGGGTAAGTTCCAGCTGAACACGAGTCCGGCAGTGGGGTTGCTGCTGGTAAAGGTGATGCACTCTCCGGGACAAACGGTGGTTGCAGAGGCGCTCAAGAGCGGGGTTGGGGGAGGAGGAACAGAGTTGGGGGCACTGGGGGTTTCGGCTCCGACAGCAATGGAAGCAAATCCAGGAATGCCATCGCAAGGTCGACCCCATGCACTCCCGTTTGTTCCCGAGCCTGCGGTATACAAGCTGGTGCTGTTGGGAAGAGCTGCCGGATTGGGTATGGTAACGGACAAACTTCCGCAGCTGCCCTGATTGGCCGAGGTGAAAGTAAATGGAAAAAAACCGGCTGCAGGTCCCCACCACAATCCATCCATGACCTGGCCCGTGTTGTTGGTCAATACCACATAGCCGTGAGAGTTGTTCAGGACCCCAAAGTTGGTGTTGTTGTTTACCGCGGGATAAGGATTGCCGCATCCACAGGTTACAATATCCAGGTCAACAGCAAAACCTGAATTGGAGGTTCCCAGCGTGAAAAAGTCACCGGGCTGAATGATGGTGCCGCTTGGAATGGTTACTGTGAAATACTCCGCGCCAAGCACCCAGCAACTCATATCCACAGGAGTGCTGCATGTATTGTATAACTCAATCCACTCCGAGGTTTGAGGACCGTTTTGGTTCCCGTCAAAAGACCCGGTTGGGTTGATCATAATTTCGTTGATGACCACACACTGCCCCTTCGTTTCAAGGGTGACAAGAGCCAAAAGTGAAATCAGTAACAAAGAGAGTACGCGCATCCCGAAAAAAATTCCGCCGAAGTTACCATTTTCCCGACTAATCCGTGTTTTTCATCGTCAATTTGTTCCTTGGCCGATTCCTGTTGTTCAGACTAAACGGTGCTTTTTCCGGTATATTTGCGGCTCAAATTTTGGTTATGTCCGTAGGTTTTTTTCGTGTTCCCTCCGCTGTTAACGAGGCGGTAAAATCGTATGCACCCGGTTCACCCGAGCGTGTTGAACTTCAAAACACCCTTGCCCGCCTGAAGGCTCACCAAGCAGACATACCCATGTTTATTGGGGGAAAAGAGGTGCGCACCGGTCAAACGGCAACGCTCCATCCTCCGCATGAGCGGGCGCACGTGCTGGGGCATTTTCATAAGGGAAGCAAATCCCACGTAGAGCAGGCCATTGCCGCTGCACTGGCTGCCAAGCCGGCATGGGAAGCCCTTTCCTGGGAACAACGTTCGGCCATATTTCTAAAAGCAGCCGATTTGGTGGCAGGGCCTTACCGCGCCACCATCAACGCCGCCACTATGCTGGGGCAATCCAAGAGTGTGTACCAAGCCGAGATCGACGCTGCATGTGAGTTCGCCGATTTCCTCCGCTTCAACGTGCAATATGCCACCGAAATCTACGCTCAGCAGCCCATCAGCTCGCCGGGTGTTTGGAACCGGGTGGAACAGCGCGCCCTCGAAGGGTTTGTGTTTGCACTCACGCCTTTCAATTTCACTGCCATTGCAGGAAACCTGCCCACTTCTGCAGCCATGATGGGCAACGTGGTGGTTTGGAAGCCCGCCAACACGCAAATTTATTCGGCAAACGTTATCATGAACATTCTGCGCGAAGCAGGCTTGCCCGATGGGGTCATAAACTTGGTGTTTGTATCGGGACCCGAGGCTGGCGAGGTGATTTTCCAACACCCCGATTTTGCCGGCATCCACTTTACCGGCTCCACCGAGATCTTTCAGGAAATCTGGAAAACGATCGGACAAAACATTCACCGCTACAAATCCTACCCCCGCATCGTAGGCGAAACCGGCGGAAAGGATTTTATTTTGGCCCACCCCTCTGCTCCGGTAGATTCTTTGGTTACCGCCCTTGTGCGCGGAGCATTCGAATACCAGGGACAGAAATGCTCCGCCGCCAGCCGCGCCTACATTCCGCAAAGCCTTTGGCCGGCCGTGCAAGAAGGATTGCTGCGCGACCTGGCCAGCATCAAGATGGGTCCAACAGACGATTTCTCTTGTTTCTTCAACGCGGTAATCGACGAGCGTGCGTTTGATAAAATTGCGGCCTACATCGATCAGGCCCGCAAGTCGAGCGATGTGAAGGTGATTGCGGGTGGAGGATACGATAAATCCAAAGGGTATTTTATTGAACCAACGGTGTTGCTCACCGATAATCCGATGTACACCACCATGTGCGAGGAGATTTTTGGGCCGGTGCTCACGATCTACGTGTACCCCGATGCCGAGTACTCGGCAACCTTAAGCCTCATAGACAGCACCAGCGGCTATGCCCTAACCGGTGCGGTGTTGGCTACCGACCGCTACGCCATTGAGGAGGCTACCAAGGCTTTGCGCAACGCTGCCGGCAATTTTTACATCAACGATAAGTGCACCGGAGCGGTGGTTGGTCAACAGCCTTTTGGTGGAGGTAGGGCCTCAGGCACCAACGATAAGGCCGGATCTATGATCAACCTGCTGCGCTGGGTTTCTCCCAGAACCATTAAAGAAACGTTTGTTCCGGCTACCGATTACCGGTATCCTTTTTTGGGTTGATGATACAACCCACTCGAAGCACCTGCGCCACTCCAAACGGGGTGGCGTTTTTTTATCCTTTCAGCACAAACTTGCCTTTTGATAACACAAAGGTTTGTTCGCCCAACTGCACTGCCTCGCCTTCTTTTAACGCGTGCAGGTTCTTTACATCGTCCTGCATGGTGTGCACGCTGCCTTTGGTTAAACGGGCGAGTTTAAGATAATCGGGGTTGATGCCAAACTTGGTGTGGCACAAGATGATGTGCACCGGCACCTTTATTTGAGAGGCCATCATCAAATCTTTTACCGCAGCAAAGTTGTCGGCCACCATCACCACACATTTCGTTTTTGAAAAGGTGCTGAGCCCTTTTAATATGGCTTCAATGTTGTTTTCGGGAATGTCGCCTCCGTTGCCTTTGCCCATAACAGCATAGGTTTTTTCCTCTAGGTCAGAGGCTTTTTCGGGCTTAATGGTGTAGATGCCTCCTGTTTTTCCCAGGGCTTTTTTGGGATCTTCTTTTCCGTCTCCGTCGTTAAACAGCACAAAGCCTGTGCCCTTGCGCTGTTCAAACGAGAGCTTGGCCCACATCAGCACCTGAGCGGTAAAGGGCGACATGCTGCCGGTAACGTCGAGCACGTAAATGGCTCCTTTCCAATCGTTTTCATTGCGCTCTAAAGCCAGGCGAACGGTAGAGTCGAGGTGGTTTCGGTAATAATCTTCGGCTAATGAAGAGGCTTCAAAAACCTTTCTCGGCTTTTTGGTGATGATCGTATCCTGCTTCTTTTGGTAATGCGGTTTGCGACCCAAAATGCCCGGGCGATCGTACACCTTCCCCTTTTTTCGGTTGATTTTTAAAATGGGGTCGTATCCCTTTTTCTTAATGTTTACCGTAATGGTTTTGTGCACGTCTTCCACCACTATGGTTTTACCCAGGCTGTCGCTGCCCATGATGCGCTTGAGCCAATCGATTTCGGCCTTGGAGGTTTTGGGATTTCCAGACTCGCGGTACACGATGCGAAACCCATGAAAAAAGCGTTTGGCGGTTTCTTCTTTTCTGCACGCAGTTTGCCCTACTACCCTCCAGCGAATCATGCTTTGGTTAAATAAATAAGGAATGCGCATGCGCAGGGTATCGAAGCGTGCCCTGTTTAGGGTGGGTTGATTGAAGCGCTCCGATAAACGGTAGTTGGTGTAGAGGAGCGTTACTTCGGTGATTTGCTTGCCTTTTAGTTTGGAAAGTGCGCTTGCGTTGTTGGGCTTGCTCGATGCAAAATCCATGGTGAGGTGCACCACCTGCGGTCCGGCTGTATCGGGCTTGTATTCGGCTATGAGCTCGGGTTTGAGCTTGGCCAAATACTCTTGGGTAACCACCGGGTTGGGTGCGGTGGTAGGTGCCACAGCTCCCAGCAGCACAAGGGTAGGGGCCAAGAGCAGCAGTTTTATAATATTTGTGTTGTTCATGCCCGGTTGGTGCGTTGCTGCAACAGAAGATCGGCCAGAACCAAGGCGGTCATGGCTTCAACAATGGGCACGGCGCGTGGCACCACGCAGACATCATGCCGGCCCTTACCCACCACCTCGGCAGGCTCTCCGCCTGTGGTAACGGTGGGTTGGGTGAGTTGCAGGGTAGAAACGGGTTTAAACCCCACGCGGAACCAAACGGGCATGCCGTTGCTGATGCCGGCTTGCACGCCTCCGCTGCGGTTGGTTTGGGTGCGGATGTTGCCATGGTCATCGGTCTCAAACAGATCGTTTACCTCCGATCCTCGTAGGGCGCAGGAAGCAAAGCCTTCGCCCATCTCAAATGCACGGGTGGCGTTTATGCTCAGCATGGCCTGGGCCAGAAGGGCCTCCAGCTTATCGAATACCGGCTCGCCTAAGCCTGCCGGAACACCGGTTGCGCAGCAGGTGATGGTGCCGCCTACGGTGTCGCCTTTCAAACGGGCATCTTCCAACAAGGCTTCAACTTCGGCAAGCAGCGCGGGATGCGGAAAACGGAAGATGTTCTCGTGGAGGGCCTCACCATCCTCCATCTTTTTCAAGACTTCTGCGTGCGGGCCGGCAATCGGTCCAATGCCGCTTACCCAACCGCGTATGCGAATCCCGTGAGCGGTCAGAAACATTTGGGCAAGGGCTCCGGCGGCCACGCGCGCCGACGTTTCCCTAGCCGATGCACGACCTCCGCCCGAAGCATGGCGCAATCCGTATTTCTGCAAATAGGTAAAATCGCCGTGCCCCGGCCTAAGCACGGTCTCTAAATGCGTGTAATCGCTCGGTCGTGCATCGCGGTTGGCGATGATGAACCCAATGGGTGTGCCTGTGCTGATGCCGTTGCTGATGCCCGAAAGCAACTCTACTCGGTCGGGCTCTTTTCTTGAGGTTGCATGGGGCGCCTGGCCGGGCTGACGCCGGGCCATCTGCTCGGCCAAAAAAGCCTCATCGATGGTAACGCCGGAAGGCAACCCCTCCAACACGCCGCCCACAGCAGCACCGTGCGATTCGCCAAACGTGATCAGGCGCAAAGCCCGTCCGAATACATTTCCTGCCATGGTTCCAAAGGTAACCCACACAACCTCGGTTTGTTGTGCACCCCGTCTCAGATGTTAACATCCCATAGCTGAAAAGCACGCGTTTTTTTTCCATTACCTTTGGACTATGCACGACCACCATCACCACCATACCGAAGACCACTTCAGCCAGAGCGAGCTTGTGCGCGATGTGGTTATAGGCATGAGCGACGGCCTCACCGTTCCTTTTGCCCTGGCAGCCGGACTCAGCGGCGTTCTCACCGACAACAGCCTCATTCTTACCGGTGGCATTGCAGAAATTTGCGCCGGCTCCATTGCCATGGGTTTGGGCGGATACCTGGCCGGGCGCACCGAAGTGGAGCATTACCAAAGCGAGCTTAAGCGCGAGTACCTCGAAATAGAAACCAAGCCTGAGGCCGAGAAACAAGAGGTGCGCGATGTGTTTGCCGAATACGGTTTATCGAAAGAACTGCAAGACAAGGTGGCCGATGAGTTTTCACGCAAGCCCGACCAATGGGTTGAGTTTATGATGCGCTTTGAGCTGGGCTTAGAAAAGCCCGACGAGCGCCGGGCCGCCAAAAGCGCCCTCAACATTGGCGTGGCCTATATAGTGGGCGGTGCCCTGCCTCTGCTCGGTTATGTGTTTACCAACACACCCATTGACGGGTTAAAAGTTTCTTCTTTGGTTACCGTACTGTGCCTTTTTGTGTTCGGATATTATAAGAGCAAACTTACCGGTCAGCATCCGCTAAAAGGTGCGCTCCGCGTAACCTTGATTGGCGTGCTTGCCGCCGCTGCTGCATTTGCCATAGCCAAACTGGTGGCCTAATGGCTGAACCTCGTCTTCGGCATTACCTCTGGCTGCACTTCGTGGTGTTCATTTGGGGCTGGACCGGCATCTTGGGCAAGCTCATCGGCATGGTGGTGGTGCCCATGATTTGGAGCCGCATGGTGCTCACTGTGCTCATCTTGCTTCTGGTAATGGGCATACGCCGCACTCCGCTGCGCATGCCAGCCCGCGACCGCCTGCATCTCCTCGCCGTGGGCGGACTCATTGCCCTGCACTGGATCTTCTTTTATCAAACCATTAAAATATCTACCGTATCCATTGCGGTAATTTGCCTGAGCACCTCCACCTTTTTCAACGCCCTGCTCGATCCCCTCATTTCCAAAAGGCCCATTCAGCCCTACGAGCTCATCATCTCCTTAGTGGTGGTGTTGGCCATCTGTTTCATCTTCAACTTTCAGCCGGGTTATCAGCTGGGTATGATATACGGCGTGATATCGGCCTTCTTCTCGGCGGCCTTTACCACCTTCAACGGCAAACTTTCCAGACGCTTTGAGCCTTTGGCCTTTTCGGTTACCGAGCTCACCGGTGGTGTTCTTCTCTTAACCCTGTTTATGGCCTTCGACCCAAGCTGGTTTGGTGCCCTGGGTTCGGCTCCGGCATCGGATTGGGGATATTTATTTGTCCTGGCCTCGGTGTGCACGGCGCTTCCGTTTGTGGCCAGCGCGTATGTGTTGCGCCACCTTCCCTCGTTTACCGTAATCTTGGCCATTAACCTGGAACCCGTTTATACCATTCTGTTGGCCCGTTGGATTTTTGGCGATGCAGAGCGCATGAACATGCCTTTTTACATAGGCACCGGCGTTATTTTGCTCACCTTATTTTTCAATGCTTGGGCGAAACGAAAATCGCTCGTTCAATCTACAACACAAAGTGTATGAAAAGAATTTCCATTTTTCTTCTTATTTTTTGCGGTGTTTCTGCGCATGCACAAATCATGCGAAAACCATCGGCCTTGGTTATTGCCACCTTGCCGGAATGGGCACAGCGCATGTATGGCACAGATCCAAACGTGTTCGAGGTAGATCGTTTATACACATCCTACTACGCCGCTCATCCTTTTATTCCAACCAGCCATACCCGCTACCATCAATTTTGGCGAAAAGAAAATGCAGCCTGGGTAAACGATTCGGGCTTCATACGAAAACCCTTGCCCGGTGCGGGCATGCCCAAGGCGCGCAATCTGGCGGTGCAATCGTTGCCTACCGTGCAATGGACCCTTGTGGGACCCGACCGCACCGTTAATGCCGACCAAAGCAAATCGCCCGACCAAACCAACGTGTACTCCATCAGCCAATGCCTGCGCAACCCTTCCGTGGTGTATTGCGGCACCGAGCCGGGTGAGATATACAAGAGCACCAACGCCGGTCAACAATGGAATTTGGTAACCCTCAACGATCCGTTAAATGGGGGTGTTACCGCTTTGTGTGTGCATCCGCAGGATCCCAACCATGTGCTGGCCGGCAGCGGCGATTACCTCTTCCGTTCCACCGATGGTGGCGGCACCTGGCAGAATGTGCTCACCGTTTCCGGATTGGGGGTGAATGAAATCCATCGAGACAGTCTTCTGCCCAGTCGCGTTTGGGTGGCCAGCAACAAAGGATTGTGGGTTAGTACAGACAATGCAGCCAGCTTTCAGCTTATCCTGCCCAATGCGTGCTACGATGTAAAAACAAAGCCAAGCAATCCGCAAATTGTATATGTTCTCCAAAACAATCCCGGTTTGGATATATGTTCATTTTATAAATCTACCGATGGTGGGTTCACATTTTCCTCCATCACCAACGGATGGTACAGCTCTACCGACCCCAACCGCAGCGATGGAGGCGCCCGGTTGGCCGTTACACCGGCCAATCCAAACCGCGTGTACGCCTACCTGGTTGGTGCGGCCAAGGCCAACGATTATGGATTTATTGGAGTTTACCGCAGCGACGATTCCGGCAATTCATGGCAATTGCCCAATGGGCCGGCCGGTGGTCCATATACCACTGCCCATCCCAACCTTGCCTACGGCAATCCGAATTGGACCTACGATCAGGGTTTTTACAACTGTGCATTAATGGCCAATCCAAACAACGCCGACCAAATCCTAATTGGTGGCCTAAACCTGTGGCGGAGCAACGATGGGGGCCAAACCTTTAGTTCGGTAGCTGGGTACATCGGTGGACCTCTGAACATGCACGTAGACAACCAGGACTTTCGGGTTGGCGTTGGGGGGTGCTGGATTACCAACGACGGGGGCATCAACTTCAGTACAGACTTCTACCAAACGCAGCCGCAAATTCTCATGAACGGCGTGCACGGCTCGGAGTTTTGGGCTTTCGGAACGGGCTGGAACGAAGATGTAATGGTGGGAGGCCTTTACCACAACGGCACCATTGCCCACCACGAGAACTATGGCGATGGCGTGTTTTTGGCTTTGGGTGGAGGAGAACCTGCTTCCGGCTATGTGAATCCGGGTAATAACAAAAAAGTATACTCATCCGACATTGGTGCGGTAACCTTACCGGGTGCCTTGCCGGGCAACCTCAGTTATGGAGGGGTGGGCATGTGGCCCAACGAAAGCTACTGGGCTGCCGAAGCCAGCGAAATGAAATTCCATCCTGTTTATTACAACCGTGTTTTCATCGGTCGATACCACCGCTTATACAAATCCGAGGATGGCGGAGCAACCTACAGCCTTCTGCGCACCTTTGGAAGCGACTCCCTGGCGCCGGTTAGTTACATTGAAATTGGAACCAACAACCCTAATGTTATGTTTGTGGCTCAGCGTCCTTCCTCTGGTTTGCAGGGCAGGCTCTGGAAATCAACCAATGGTGGGCAGACCTGGTCTCAGCTCACCTTACCGGCGGGCAACAGCCGGCGCATGGTCATGAGCATCAACCCCAGCAATTCCGATGAACTTTGGTTGGGTTTTCCGAGTGCGGGCAACGGCCAAAAAGTTTACCGCAGCACCAACGGAGGCGCCACCTGGACCAACCAGTCCAACGCGTTATTCAACAACCAAGAAGTACGGTGGATTTTATCTATAGGACAAACCCAGGGTGGGGTATTTCTTTTTACAACCGATGGTGCATATTATCGAAACAACAATACCGTGTGGGCCGATGCGAGCAACGGCTTGCCGGCTTATGTGAATGCACTTTACGGCCGGCCTTTCTACCGCGATGGGAAAGTGCGCTTGGCTACGTATGGTAGAGGAGTTTGGGAGGCTGCTTTGCCCGATGCGCCTCAAACGCCCTTGGCTCAGGCCATGGTGGATAAGCCCTTTATGACCCAGACCTGCCTGCCCGACAGCTTTCATTTCGAAGACCACAGCATCCTCAACCACAGCGGTGCATCGTGGCAATGGTCGTTTCCGGGTGGATCGCCTTCCACCTCTACTCTCCGCAATCCGGCGGTGTACTATGCAGGAGTAGGCACCTACCAGGCCACCTTGGTGGTTCAGAATGCAGCCGGAAATAGCGATACCAGTCAAATCACTGTGGGCGTGCAGCCCTACGTTTTGGGCAACACCTTGTCTGAGGGCTTCGAGGGCAACTTCCCTCCGGCGGGTTGGTGGAACACCAGCACCGGCAATTTCGCGTGGGCGAGAAGCACGGCCGCGGGTGGCTATCAAGACAGCAACAACAGCCTTTGGTTCGACAACTACAGCATAGACTGTCAGGGAGCTAAAACCGATTTCCACATCCGTTTCAACGCACAGGCTGCAGGAAGCAACCAAGTATTTTTCGACCATGCTTATGCCATATATGGTTTTCCTTATTCCGACACCTTACAGGTATGGGCCTATACCAATTGCGGGGCCAATGGGCAGTTGTTGTTCAGCAAAGGGGGCAACGATCTGGCCACTGCTCCGGCGCTTACCTCGGGTGTTTTCGTACCTACCGCCAGCCAGTGGAAAACCGATACCCTGGAGCTGGGCTCCTTAGCCAACTCCACCGATCTTGAACTGGTCTTCCGCAACGTGGGCAGGTATGGGCAAGCGTTGTATGTAGACAACGTGTTGCTGCCTACTCTAACGGCACGTAAGCCAAGAGCGGTGGGAACAGATCTCTTAATGGCGCCCAACCCTCTGAGCAGGGGGGATGTATTACGCTTCGTACAAGCCACGCCGGAGCCTTTTGCGGTAGAGGTGTGGAACAGCGAAGGGCAGCTGCAATGGCGTGAGAATGTGGCCCAAGGAAAGCAGTCAAGTCTGGATACCCACCGACTTGCAGCCGGTATGTACTTGGTGGTATATGAAAGCGCCACGCGCATCGAAACGCAAAAGTTGGTGGTGCGGTAGAACAATTCGCTCTACGATTTTTCTGAGTATTGGCAAGGCTTCTAAAGAAAAAAGGCCCACAGCAACGGTGGGCCTTTTATTGGAGAGAAGGTTGAGGACTTTTCCTCAGGGGCCTATTAGTGCTTGATTACTGAAAAGCCCTGAATCCGCTGATTCTTCTGGTTCATAACGCGCACCATATAAGCAGCCGGGGCTAATTGTTGGGTGGGAACTTGCGTGATTTGATTTTGCATGGGACCGCTGAGCACGACCTTTCCGGCTGCATCGAATACTTGGTAGATGAGGGGCTCCTTTCCAAATCCTTCGTTAACCTGCAGCGAGATTTGGTCGGCGGTGGGATTTGGGAAAGCGGAAACGGAGATGCCGTTGGTTATTTCAGTTGTACTGGTTAAGATGTCGTAGGCATGCTGCACACCTTGCGCTACGCTGCCGGCGCTTCCGCTGGCAGTGGTGTAGGCCACTTGCCCGATGCTGTAGGATACCGAGCCGCCGCTTCCGGTGGCGTTGCCACCTGCGGTGTTTATGGATTGCTGGGCCTGGGTTTGAGACCCAAGTAACAGTGCAAATGGGAGCGCAGCAGACAAAAATAAAATTCGGTTTTTCATGATGTGGAGAAATTTAATTTGAAGAAGTCTTAAAGGAGTTGATTGCAATCAAAATTACAAATTTTATCTGAACTCGATTTGTGGTTGCGCACTTTCGATGGGTTTGGCATTGCTTACATATTCCTTCTATACTGCCCCCCAACCTCAAACAGCGCGTGGGTGATTTGACCCAGAGAACAAATTTTTACTGCATCCATCAAATGCTCAAACATGTTTTGGTTTTGGATGGCGGCTTTTTGCAGTTCGCGCAAAGCGTGACCGGCTTTTTCCGAGTGGTTTTTTTTGAGCTCGTTCAAATTCGCAATCTGCCGGTCTTTCTCTTCGGTGGTAGAACGAATGACCTCGGCGGGTATGAGGGTAGGGGAGCCCTTGGAACTCAAGAAGGTATTTACACCAATAATCGGATACTCTCCGGTATGCTTTAAGGTTTCATAATACAAGCTCTCTTCCTGAATTTTTCCGCGCTGGTACATGGTTTCCATGGCGCCCAGCACGCCACCCCGCTCGTTGATGCGGTCGAACTCGGTAAGCACAGCCTCCTCCACCAAATCGGTGAGGGTTTCGATGATGAAGGAACCTTGCAGGGGGTTCTCGTTTTTGGCTAAGCCCAACTCGCGGTTGATGATGAGCTGTATGGCCATAGCCCTGCGCACCGATTCTTCGGTGGGTGTGGTAATGGCCTCGTCGTAGGCGTTGGTGTGCAGGCTCTGGCAGTTGTCGTAAATGGCATACAATGCCTGTAGGGTGGTGCGTATGTCGTTGAAATCAATTTCCTGGGCGTGCAAAGAACGTCCGCTGGTTTGGATGTGGTATTTCAACATCTGAGAGCGCTCGTTGGCTTTGTATTTCAGTTTCATGGCTTTGGCCCAAATGCGGCGGGCCACGCGCCCTATGACGCTGTATTCGGGGTCTATGCCGTTGCTGAAGAAGAAGGAAAGGTTGGGCGCAAAGTCGTCTATGTTCATGCCCCGGCTCAAATAATATTCAACAAACGTAAAGCCGTTGCTGAGGGTTAAGGCAAGCTGGGTGATGGGGTTGGCACCGGCTTCGGCAATGTGGTAGCCGCTGATGGATACAGAATAGAAGTTGCGCACCTGCTGCTGAATGAAGTAGGATTGCACATCGCCCATAAGACGAAGGGAAAATTCGGTAGAGAAGATGCAGGTGTTTTGGGCCTGATCTTCTTTTAGAATGTCGGCCTGAACAGTGCCGCGCACGCTGTTTAGGGTGCGGGCTTTGATCTGCTGATACACGTCTGCCGGCAATACTTCATCGCCGGTTATGCCCAGCAGAAGTAAGCCCAATCCATCGTTCCCTTCGGGCAGGTCGCCCAGGTAGGTGGGCACAGGCAAGCCTTTTTCTGCATAGCGCTGGGCAATGGTTTTCTTCACTTGCTCGGTCAAGCCGTTCTCTCGAATGTAGAGCTCACACTGCTGATCGATGGCCGCATTCATAAAAAAGGCGCACATGATGGCGGCGGGACCATTTATGGTCATGGAAACCGATGTGGTGGGCGCACATAAATTAAAACCACTGTATAATTTTTTAGCATCGTCGAGGCAACATACCGAAACGCCGGAGTTGCCGATTTTGCCATAGATGTCGGGACGCAAATCGGGGTCGTGCCCGTAGAGGGTTACGCTGTCGAAGGCGGTGGAAAGACGCTTGGCGGGCAGTCCGGCCGATACGTAGTGAAAACGCTTGTTGGTGCGCTCGGGTCCGCCCTCGCCGGCAAACATTCGAGTGGGGTCTTCGCCCTCGCGCTTAAATGGAAATACGCCGGCCGTGTAAGGAAACTCGCCCGGAAAGTTTTCCTGAAGCAACCAGGTGAGCTGGTCGCCCCATCCTTTCATACGAGGCGTGGCAATTTTTGGGATGGAAAGTTTCGATAAACTTTCTGAATGGGTCTTTACCCGTATTTCTTTGCCCCGAACGGTGTACACAAACTCCGGACTTTGATACTGGGCAATTTTCTTGGGCAGCTCATCCAGCAAGCGAAGGTTGCGGCCATCGAGCACCAAACGAATCTCTTCGGATTCTTTTTTAACCGCATCCACTGCAGCTTTTGCTGCGTTTTTCTCTTCGAGCAGGCGCAGGGTTTCGTCTAAGGCGTATGCTTTCTGTGCCAGGTCAGCCTGCTCCGCAGCCCAAGCATCGTATTGGCGGTTGTTCTCGGTGATTTCGCTCAGGTAACGGGTGCGATGCGGCGGAATGATGTAGATTTTCTCGCTCATCTCATCCGTTACTTCAAAGGTAGACTTGAGGTCGGCACCGGTTTTTTCAGATAGGCGATCCATCAGAATTTTATAAAGCCGATTCATACCCGGATCGTTGAATTGGCTGGCGATGGTGCCCAACACGGGCAGGGATTCGTCTTCCGCATCCCAAAGCTGGTGGTTGCGCTTGTATTGTTTGCGCACATCGCGCAAGGCATCTAAAGCCCCTCTTTTATCAAATTTGTTTAATGCAATTACGTCGGCAAAATCCAACATATCGATTTTCTCCAACTGTGTGGCGGCGCCGTATTCGGGCGTCATCACATACAAGCTGAGGTCGCTGTGCTCGATGATTTCGGTATCGCTTTGCCCAATGCCCGAGGTTTCGAGTACGATGAGGTCGAAGCCTGCCGTGCGCACGATGTCTACGGCCTCTTGCACATGCTTGCTGAGGGCAAGGTTGCTTTGGCGGGTGGCCAACGAGCGCATGTACACCCGATCGTTGCGGATGGCGTTCATGCGGATGCGGTCGCCGAGCAGGGCGCCTCCGGTTTTCCGCTTAGACGGGTCAACGGAGATGATGGCGATGGTTTTCTTGGGGAAGTCGATGAGGAAACGCCTTACCAATTCATCTACGAGAGAAGATTTTCCGGCGCCACCGGTTCCGGTGATGCCGAGTACCGGAATGGTTTTGTGCGGTTTGGTTACCACCATTTCGGAGCGCAGGGTAGCAAAGGCAGCGGGGTCGTTCTCGGCCACAGATATGAGGTGGGCAATGCTGCGGTGATCTTGCTGGGCAATGAGCTTCATCTCACCGTTAAGGTCGCGGCCGGTAGCATAGTCGGAACGCTCCAGAAGATCGTTGATCATGCCCTGCAATCCCATGGCGCGGCCGTCGTCGGGGCTGTAGATGCGGGTGATGCCGTATGCGTGCAACTCATCTATCTCCTCGGGTAGAATAACTCCGCCGCCTCCGCCAAATATGCGAATGTGGCCACAGCCCCGCTCCTTGAGCAGGTCGTGCATGTATTTGAAATACTCGAGGTGTCCGCCTTGGTAGGAGGTAAGGGCAATGGCGTTGGCGTCTTCCTGAATGGCGGTGTTCACCACTTCAGATGCGCTTCGGTCGTGACCCAGGTGAATGACTTCGGCGCCGCTGGCTTGTATGATGCGGCGCATGATGTTGATGGAGGCGTCGTGGCCATCGAAGAGCGAGGTGGCGGTTACAACGCGTACTTTATGTTTGGGTTGGTATGGGGCAACGGTTTGCATGGGAAGAAGCACAAGTAAATCGCCCCAAAAGTACAGGAAAAGCCCGAAGGCTTAAGCGTTGGGCATGGCTTCGTATTGGCCAATGGATAGGAGCACCAGGGTGCATGCCTCTTCGGTTGCGATGCCGGCCGCTTGCAGGCGCTGGGCAAATGCCGGGTTTTCGGTGCCAGGGTTGAAGATGACCCTACGCGGATGGAGAGCCATTACCTTTTCGAAAAGATCTGCTTGGCGGGCCGGATTGAGGTAAAGGGTTACGGTATGTATGCTCCCGGCGGACGGAAAATCCAACCCAACCTCCACATCGCCTATGTACCCTTTTTCCGTTCCAACCGCCACTACCTCGTGTCCATAAGCCCGCAGTTGCAACACGGCACGGTGGCTGTAACGTTCGGGCTTTAAGCTTGCCCCTATGACCAAAGTTTTCATGAAAAACCGTTTTCTTGTGTTGCAAACCTATGGAGATAAATTGGGCTAAATGCCTCTTTATCAATGGATTTTATTTGTTTTTAAAAAGTACTGACGGAGGGCAGGGGCTTTCCCGTATCTTGGTTCACAATAACCCTCATTTCTCACAAACAACACGCACATGTTTAAACGATTATCGCATTGGCTGGCCGGAATTGGCTTGCTGGCATCCGTTGCCGCTGTGGCTCAGCCCACGGTGTACTGCGTTCCCACCAGCACCATTGGAACGACCCAGAACGATTACATTGATGGTATTGCCTTGGGAACCATCAACAACCAAGCAACCGGCAGCGCAACCGGAGCAAGCTACAACGACTACTCGGCACAGCAGACCGACATTGCTCGGGGTGCAACGTTTCAGTTGATCATTACCGGCGGTCCAACCAACACCGATCGGTATGCAGCTTGGATCGATTACAACCGCGACACCTTATTTACTGCAGCCGATGAGAAGCTGGGCGAAGTAGCTTCGGGTGGGGCCAATGCTCCGGTAATCATCACCTTTACGGTGCCCAATACGGCCAGCCTCGGCTTGGCTCGCTTGCGCATTCGGGTGGCTCGCAACACCACCAACCTCGACCCCTGTACCAACTACACTAGGGGCGAAACCGAGGACTACACAGTAAACATCTTAGCATCGGGCGGAGCTCCGCCTATTGCGGCCTTCACCGCCAACCCCATCACCGTTTCGGTGGGCAGCCCGGTAAGCTTCACCGATAATACCACCAACAACCCCACCTCGTGGAACTGGACCTTTGCCGGAGGCACCCCTTCCAGCAGCTCGGTGCAGAACCCCACAGGCATCGTGTACAGCACTGTAGGCTGTTACGCCGTTACCCTTACCGCAACCAATGCAAGCGGATCCAACACCCTTACCCAAACCTGCTACATCATTGTAACACCGGTTAATCCTTATTGTACCACCCTGCATCAGAACAACTGTACCACTACAGACAACATCAACGCAGTAACCATTTCGGGTACTTCGCTCAGCAACGTGGGCACCGGTTGCGGCTCTTTGAGCGGCACTGCCTACAGCAACTTTGCTGTTTCGTCGAATACCACTGCTACCTTGTATCAAGGTGGGCAGTATCAAATGAACGTAACCACTGCAGGAAGCAACATTCTTTCTATGTGGATCGATTACGATCAGAACGGCACCTTTGATGCTACGGAATGGACACAAATTACCAC
>JBEIVB010000092.1:0-9240 GCA_040374085.1 Flavobacteriales bacterium
CATCAACAACCTGTTCAAAGACGAACAGCGCGCATTGGAGGAGCGGTCGCAAAATGATAAGTGATTTGTTGAAGCATACAGGGCGGTTTTTTCTGCTGGTGCTGTTGCAACTGTTTGTACTGAACAACATACAGGTCAGCGGCTACGTCAGTCCGATGTTGTACATCCTCTTCCTCTTGATGCTGCCCTTCGAAACGCCGCCTTGGTTGGCTATGCTCAGCTGCTTCCTCATGGGTTTGGCGCTCGACTTCTTTTGCGATACTCCGGGCCTCCATTCGGCTACCTTGGTCTTGATGGCCTTCATGCGGCGCTTCATACTAAATCTCTTCTCTCCGCGCGAGGGCTATGAATCCAACACCGTCCCCACTCTTCAGTATCTGGGCTGGAGCTGGTACCTATGGTATGCGGGCATCATGGTGGTGCTGCACGCCTTTGTGTTTTTCATGCTGGAGGCATTTCGTTGGACCGAGTTCTTCCACACCCTACTGCGCATCATCCTCAGCTCGGCCGTTACGTTGGGAATGATTGTGCTCTATCAGCTGCTTCTCAGCAGACAGAAATCCCGTTAGCCATGAGCGTGTTCAACGACCGGAAGTATGTGGTGATGGGGATCTTCATTGCAGTTTCGGCCACTTTTATACTACGTTTGTTCTATGTGCAGGTGTTCAACGATGAATACAAACTTTCTGCCAACAACAACGTGTTGCGCTATGTAACCGAATACCCCGCCCGCGGACTGGTTTACGACCGCAAAGGGAAACTCTTGGTTTACAACGAAGCGGCATACGACCTCATGGTTACGCCCAAGCAGGTGAAAGACATAGACACCAACGATTTGTGTGCTACCATTAGCATCAGCAAAGAGGACTTTATTAAAAAGCTGAAGCAGGCAAGACAATATTCACCTTACAAAGCTTCTGTATTTGCAGCTCAACTTTCTGCAGAAACCTATGCTACGCTGCAGGAGAAGCTGTATGCATACAAAGGGTTCTACGTGCAATCCAGAACCCTGCGTAAATATCCAGCCAGCATTGCGTCACACACGTTGGGCTATGTGGGCGAAGTAAACGAAGCCACCATTCGCAAAGATGCCTATTACCGCCAGGGCGATTACATCGGCATCAGTGGAATAGAGAAAGCCTACGAAAAAGACTTGCGGGGCAAAAAGGGGTTGAAAATCCTCATGGTGGATGTGTTCAACCGTCCGAAAGGCCATTTTAAAGATGGGCAATACGACACCACCGCCATCACCGGTGCCGACATTATGAGCACCCTCGATGCCGACTTGCAGGCATACGGAGAAAAGCTGATGCAGAATAAGACGGGCGGACTGGTGGCCATTGATCCGAAGACGGGCGAAATACTGGCCTGCATTTCGGCACCCTCCTACAACCCAAACCTTTTGGTGGGCCGAGAGCGTTCGAAAAATTACGGCAGACTGGCTCGCGATCCTCTACAACCTTTGTTCAATAGGGCCTTAATGGCGTACTATCCTCCCGGGTCAACCTTTAAACTGGTAGACGACCTAATTGCCCTCCAGGAAGGGGTGCTCACTCCCGAAAAAACCTATCCCTGTCCGGGCGGTTACCACATGGCCGGACACACGGTAAAATGCGATGCGCGGCACGGGGCCATCAGCCTGCGCGCAGCCATCCAGCACAGTTGCAATACTTACCATTGCTACGTGTTTCGCAGCATCATGGATCAGCCCCGTTTTGCTACCGCCGAGCAAGGGTATCAGAACTGGCGCGACCATGTATTGAAGTTTGGCGTAGGCAAGCGACTCTTTTCCGATCTGCCTCAGGAGTTGCGCGGCATGGTGCCCACGGTAAAGTATTACGACAAAATTTTTGGCAAAGGAAGGTGGCGCTCCTCCACCATCGTTTCTCTGGGCATTGGTCAGGGCGAGCTCGGCATAACGCCTCTGCAGATGGCCAACATCATGTGCATCATAGCCAACAAAGGATATTATTATACGCCGCACATCATTCGAAAAGTGGGCAAAACCGACGAGCATGCCAAAGCCTTTCGTACGCGCAACATGGTGGGCATAGACCCGGCCATTTTCGATTTGGTGTACGACGGTATGCAGGATGTGGTGGAGCGCGGTACAGCCGCTGCCTCACGGGTAAAAGACATCACCATTTTGGGTAAAACCGGAACGGCGCAAAACCCTCATGGAAAAGACCACAGTTTGTTTGTGGCATTTGCACCCCGCGAAAATCCTCGCATCGCCATTGGCCTCATGGTAGAGAACGGGGGCTGGGGTGCATCGTGGGCCGCCCCCATAGGCACGCTCATGATCGAGAAATACCTACACGATACCGTTGCGCGAAAAGACTTAGAGAAGCGCATGATGGAGGGTGTGGTATTGCCTCCGCATTATGTAAAGGAAAGCGATGAAGAACCGTTGAAGCCAACAGAAAAAACGGAAGCGAAGGGAGGCGAAAAGAAAACAGAGGTAAAGACGGGTGACAAAGCCATATCCGACACCGAGAAAAAGAAAGCCCCTGAGAAAAAAACAACGGAAAAAGCGGGAGAAAAATCCAAAGAGAAAAGTCCATCGGACAATGGTGTAACGCGCAAAGCACAGAACGAAAATGGAGACAGCAACAAGAAAGCGGTGTCGACGGAGAAAACAATGGAGCGCGAAAAATCCAAATCAAAAGACGATGCGGGCAAAAAGAAAAAAACCGCTTCTGCTGAGCCCGAAACGGATGCGGTGAAGCAAGCCCCGGATACCGCTTCATCCAGAAAAAAGAAAAACAAACAGAAGAAAATCAAAACCAAAAGCGCATCAGACTCTTCAGCCGTTAAGGGCAAAGACCAAAACAGCAACGCTGCAACAGAAGGCGGCACTGAGCCAAGACCCAAACGCAAGCGCCGCAAAAAAGAGGCGGCACCACCTGCAATGGAACCCGGTCCGGCGCCTGCCGAACCCTCTGTTCAACCTCCTCAGCCTCAGCAACCATGATGTCGTCCTTGCCTTGCGTGGGCCGCAGAGAGCGGGTTAGCTTCCCCCGCTTGGGCCTGTTCGATCTTCAGGCGAAAATAGATACCGGCGCATACGGCACAGCCCTTCATTGCCACGACATTTCCCTAAAAATCATAAACGGTAAACAACGCCTCTGTTTTAAATTGCTGGACCCCACCCACCCCGATTATACCGAACGCGAACAAGTGGTGCGCACCTTTTCCTTAAAACGCATCAAGAACTCTTTTGGCGATTGGGAGGAACGCTTTGTTATTTCCACTACCATAGTCATCGGAGAACGCCGCATACGCACGCGCGTATCGCTTACCGATAGAGCCGGCATGAAGCATCCGGTTTTAATAGGAAGAAGGTTGTTAAAAAACAAGTTTTGCGTAGACGTAGCCGGGGAGAACCTGCTGGGGCCTCCGGTTGGTCCTGAGTCTGCGGCTTAATCGAGAAACTCGTTCCGCTCTACGTATTCAATAATCTTTCCGGCAATGTCGGCCTTGGTGGCACCTTCTATGCCCTCGAGGCCGGGCGAGGAGTTTACCTCCATCACTAGAGGTCCACGAGACGACTGCAGCATATCCACCCCGGCAATGGCCAATCCCAGCTTACGAGCGGCTTTTAGGGCGGTTTGCTTCTCCTCGTGGCTGAGTTCTATCAACTCCGCTTTCCCACCCCGGTGCAGGTTGCTGCGAAACTCACCGGGTGCGCCCTGTCTGCGCATGGCTCCTACAATCTGGCCATCCACCACAAAGGCCCTGATGTCGGCGCCATTGGCCTCGGGAATAAACTCCTGCACCAAAATATTGGCTTCCAAATCGAGGAAAGCCTCAATCATAGACTTAGCAGATTTATGTGTTTCGGCTAATATAACCCCGATGCCTTGGGTGCCCTCCAGGAGTTTAATCACCACCGGCGTTCCGCCCACCTGAGCAATCACGTTATCTATGTTTTTGGGCTCAGAAGCAAACGCTGTTTTAGGCATGCCAATGCCGGCGCGGGCCAGCAGTTGGAGGCTGCGCAGCTTGTCGCGCGAACGCACCAAGGCCTGTGACTCTACCGCGGTAAAAATCTTCATCATCTCGAACTGCCGCACCACGGCAGCTCCGTAAAAGGTAACCGAAGCACCGATGCGCGGAATCACCGCGTTTACACCTGTTACAAGTTCTCCTTTATAAAATATATGCGGACTGCTTTTCTCAATTACCAACACACACTTCTGATGGTCGAGCACCAGCATGTCGTGTCCGCGTTGCTTGCCTGCTTCTACCAGTCTTCGGGTAGAATACAGTTGTGGATTTCTGGAAAGAATGGCGATTTTCATAACCGAACGGTGGGCCTAAGGTAATTCCTCGAGGGCATTTTCGGAAGGCAGCTCGGGCAATTGTTGCAAAATGCGCCAAGCACCCGGCAGGTAATTGTTCCAACGATTTTGGATGCGTTTCAGCCATGTAAGACCAAAGCCTTTGTATGCGGCAAGCACCCATCCGTTGGGCGCATCAGCCGCGGTGGGCGTACCCTTGCGCAGCACCTCAAGCGCATCCTCCCGAGTGAGGTTTACCGCGGGAACCGCAAAATGGAGCCTTGCAGCCGTCGCCAAATCCTGGTGCGGAAGCAGGCGCTGCTTGGCATCCAGACTGCCCAAACACAAGCCAAACGTGCGCACCGGAAGTGCGGCAGCCAGTCGCTCGGCCACCTCCACGTGGGTTTGGGGTAAAGCCAAAAGTTGATCCTCAAACAAGCGCAGGGCATGGTCCTCAAGTCCATTCACCTGAGCTTCAATACCCAATCGAACGCGTGTTGAAACGGGTTGCAATCGACCCTCCGGTTTGCGGGTTCTGCCTGATGAGGTAGGCCCTTCGGGCTTGCGCAACAAGGCCAGAAAAAAACCTTCGCCTTGCACCAAGTGCGGCCAGCAACGGTAGCCGAAACCTTGCTTGGGGCTCATACTTTCTACAACGCCCCATTGCGCATCCAACTCCAGTGAAACAGACAACAGGCCATGTTCCTCCATCAACGCATCCACCACGGCCTCATTCTCCTCCCAAGCATACGAGCAAGTGGCATAAACCAGCCAGCCGCCGGGCTTAAGGGCCGGCAACAAATCGGCAACAATGCGCCTCTGCCGAGCAGCACAATGGGCAACGGTTTCAAGAGACCAACCGTTTTGCCAACCGGGCTCCTTCCTAAACAAACCCGAACCGCTGCAAGGCGCATCCACCACCACCGCATCGGCCCATGCAGAAACCTGGCCCAAGCGCGCAGGATCGAGCTGAGAAACCACACGGTTGGCAAATCCCCACCGCGACACGTTCTGAACCAAGGCCCCCACGCGTGACTTCACCACCTCGTTGCTCCACACCAAGGCCGCATCCATAAAATAACTCTGAAGTAATGTAGACTTGCCGCCCGGAGCAGCGCAGGCATCCAGCACCACCGGATGATCCGGCAATTGCATCTTTTCCAATGCACGGTGCAAGAGCATGGAGCTGGCTTCCTGCACATAATAGCAGCCGGCATGCCAAAGCGGATCCAGAATAAATCGAGGGCGCTCTGTAAGAATCCAGCCTTGAGGATGCCATGGAACACGGTCGGCGCCCGGCCATGATGCATCTCGATGTGGGTGGTTGCGCACCGAAACCACCGGAGCCGCAAGATGGGCAACCTCAAAGGCCTCGGCATGATAGCCCGGAAGGCCTTGCAGTGAATCCAAAAAAGACAGGGGCAAGCGCATGTGCGAAGAAACAAAATTAGCCTACGTCCCAAAACGCAAGTTTACCTGTTACGATGCCCATCAGAACATTCAACCCTCATTGCATCATAAAGGCATTGAAAACAGAAATCCCCGGAGAAGAATCATCCGGGGATTTATTGCCTAAGGCCACACCCAAAGTGGTGACCCAATGTCGCAATTATATACGATGCGCTATGGGCACGTAATCTGTATATCCCAGGCCGTGCCCGAGTTGCAACCGCTCACATACACCTCCACATACTTCGAAGTTTTAGGATCGTAATTAAACTCCACAAAATTGGACCCGGAAACAAATCCATCGGCAACATTGCAATTGGGATATCCAAGCGGAGAGAGCGGAGTGCCTGTGGAGGCAACCCAAGAACCACTGTAGCGCACGTCTAAGCGGTCTGGAATGCTGTACATGTTGTACGTGATGCGCACCTTGCCGGCCTTATCGTCTAGCTTAGCAACCATAGCGGTTATTCCCACACTGCCCGAGAAACTGGATCCGCAGGAAAGAGGATCGGTAACCAAGATGTTGGTATTCACCATAGGCGTAATGCCACCGGTGCAGCTGCCCACGGCCATGTTGAATTTGAAGTTGCCGTTGAGGATAAAGTTCGGAATCAACACCTTAATATAAGGTTGCTTAGATACCGGATCTATCTGAACCGGAACTTCCCAATACGAGTCGGCACTATCAATTTGCAGGTACACTTTGCACAGGTTGGTGGTATCGCTGGTTTGGTAGTTGTAATACAACACAACACCGGCCGTAACCTGAACCGCACGTGGATACTGAGTAATGATAAAGTTATTTCCGGATGTAGAGGTTGGTATTGTTCCTTTGATACACTTACCACCGGTTCCAATTACAAGCGCGCGATTGATGAGGTTGTATTGGTTGGGCTTGATGCCGTAGGCCAAATCGCTAACGGTGTCTTTGCTGCAGGAAACAAACAAGCCCACAACCGAGGAGAGGAGCAAAAGCCCCGAGAGGATTTTATTTTGAAGTTTCATTTCTGAGGGGGCTGAAGTTGAAGAGGTTAATCAAAAGGTGAAGTTGAAGGTTGTAACTCGAAAAGTCATTCGTGCGGGTGAAGGTGCGGCTATCGAAGGAGTTGGTGAGGCGAAAGCCAAAGCCTTTGCTCAATTGGCCGCCCACGTTGATCATGATGGAGGCCGGAGAACCGTAAAGCATGGTGTCTGCCAATGCGAAGGTGTTGGATTCGCTGGTGCTGAAGCCGCCGTTGTATGCATCGTTGCCGCTGATGGAACGACTGAAGCTTTGGGTGCGAGTGCCACCCAATGTGCGTATCATGCAAAAGCCACCTTCTACAAACCATTTCTTGCCCACGCGCAACAAGAAGGGTACTGCAACGTGGTTGATGCGGTAACTTTCTGAGTACACCATGTTATCGGTGATTTCGAGCCCTGCAGGAGCAACATCAAAGGAATACACGTTACGGTAGCCCCGCTGGTAATAGTAAAGCCCCAAACTTCCGGTAAAGTAGGATCCAATTCCCTCGTCAAACAACCGAAGTCTTCCTTGACCACCCATTGCAAAAAACATGCGCGGCCTTATGGAGTTGGAAACGTTTACCTCCGGGTATTTTATCCCGGTAAAGTCACTTTGCTGGTCGATGAAATCTCCGTAGCTGAACGACAGGGTTGGTCCAACCAAAAAGTCAGCGGAAAGGGTGGGCCGGATTTTCAAACCGGAAAACGGACTCGCCTTAGGGGCAGGTGCCGTTTCCTGGGCCAGCCCCGAGAGGGTCATGGCAGAAAACAGAAAGGAAAAAAAGTATGTTCTTTTCATTATCACAGGTTTGTACAAGAATACTGTTTTTTGATGGGAAACGTTAAAATCAAAGTATTCCCAAAAACATCCCTGTACAAGACGGTTGCAACGACTAAAACAAAATGCAGTTGGAAACCGAGTAAATACAAGCCAATTCCCAGAGAAACATGGCAAATGGATGCCATTCTAAAAAACAAAAAAAGCGCCCCGGAACATGCCGGAGCGCTTTTAAAAAAACACAAGAATCTTACTTATTCACGCACCAATTTGCGGGTTATGGTTCCGTCCTGGGTGCGCAACTCCACAAAGTACACGCCGCGAGGCTGAGCGGTAAGGTCTATGCTAAGCTGAGCCTGGTTCTGCAGGTTGTGTTGCTGCACCACCTGGCCTGCAAGGTTCAATACCCTTACCTGGCCGTTACCGGCTTTGCCCAAGTTCAACAATACCATACCGTTGCTTGGATTGGGTTGAAGGCTAAGCTCTGCTGCGCTGCTGGCTTTGATGCCGGTAATCAACGGTGCTACGGTTACGTGGGTGTTGGTAGTAGTGGTTGCCACAGGTGTGCCGTTGTCGGTGGCCACAACCTGAATGTCGCTGCTGCTGCGGTTTGCAGTAGCCACGTATTGCACCACCATCACAGCCGGGTTGCCGGAGGTGTTGCTCACAATCTGGTAGTTGGGATCGGCGCTGGTTAAAGCCAAGGTAACCATCTGGTTGTTCTCCGGGCCAATGAACATGTACACAAACTCAGCAGAATCGCCTTCGTTCAAAAACACAGAATCACACAAGTTGGTAAGCGCAATGGGCGGAATGTTTACCTGAGAGCAGGTGGTGAAGTAATAGGCACTGTTGTCGAGGTAGCTGATGCCGTCGCTAACGCCGGTAGGACCATCGTAATCGGTTCCGGCATGATCAAAGCGACCCAACTGGAAGAAGTTCACGTTGTCTCCTTTGTTGATGCCCACCGTTGCTGGGGTTCCACCGAAACCACTCTGACCGCCTGAAGCAGAGCCTGTTGTCCACTGCATGTCGCCGTAGCAGAAAGCCACGTTGTTGCCACCGGGAACCAAAGGATCGTTTCCATCGGTGATGATGAGCTGAAAGGTGTTGCGCTTATCGCCCTGCATACTGAAATAACCCACATCCTCCCACTTGATGATGACAGCAGTTGGCGTCATTTTATAATACACTGCTCCAAGGTTAGGAGAGCCCGGGATGGTATCTACATTACCCAAACTGTCGGTAACAATTTGCGTAAAGGAACCGCGTGTATCCACATCGCCCCAGAAAGGAGCAATCATGTTGAATGAACCACTTGGAAAAGAAAAAGAAGTAAACGTAGAATAAGGTCCGCTAAAGGAAATGTTGCCGTTGTTGTTGATGTAGAAAGAATCTACCTGAGAACCGTAGTAACAGAAGGTAAAAGGCAAGGCCATGCGTGCGCTGGATCCGTCGTCGTTCACGAACAATGGACCAGAACCGTTAAGGAAAGGCACTACCTGGAAGGTCGAATCCAAGGGAATCAAACACCCACAGTTAGAGTTGGTGGTGGTACTCAAAACCGATGGCAAAAGCGGTGCGTTTGCTTGAGCGGTGCGCGCGGTGTTTAAGCTTCCGTGCTGCAAAACCTGCTCAGGCAAGGTCCCGTTGCGCTTCATAAGATCATACTGCGCAGTGCCGGGCATTGGAATGCCGCTCTGTGCCATGGCTTGTACGGATAAC
>JBEIVB010000132.1:0-5621 GCA_040374085.1 Flavobacteriales bacterium
ACCTCCTGATACTTCTCCAGGTCGCGAATTTCCTGAGCCTCCCGCACAATCACCACCTGGCGCTGCGCCATCATCGGAAATCGCTTGCATTCGTTGATGAGGCGACCAAGGTCCAAATCTGCTCCATACAACACCGTTTGATTAAAGGCCCGCTCCTCGGGTGGTAGGGCTTTTTCTTCTATGGTTGAAGCCAACAAATCAATGTAATAAGGTTCTGTTCCCTCTAAAAAATACACAGGGCGAAACAGCCCTTTGCCCATCTCGGCCAGCAATTCCGTGTGTGTGACCCCCTTCTTTTTTGTTGCCATGGAAACGCGGGTTTATTCGAAACGCAGGTGCTTTACCGTATTGCCGTTGTGGATGAGTTGGTTCAGAGAGTCTATGCCTATGCGCAAGTGGCGGTCTACAAACTTAGTGGTTACTTTTCGGTCGCTCTCGGTGGTTTTCACGCCCTCCGGAATCATGGGTTGGTCGCTCACCAGCAACAAGGCTCCGGTGGGTATCTGGTTATAAAATCCGGTAATAAAAATGGTGGCGGTTTCCATGTCTATGCCCATGCAACGAAGTTTGCGCAGGTGCTCCTTAAAGTTTTCATCGTGCTCCCAAACCCTTCGGTTGGTGGTGTACACGGTGCCGGTCCAGTAGTCGAGCTGATGGTCGCGTATGGTGGTGGAAACGGCTTTTTGAAGGTTAAATGCGGGTAAGGCCGGAACCTCTGGGGGGAAGTAATCGTTGGATGTACCCTCGCCCCGAATGGCCGCAATGGGCAAAATAAGATCACCCAAGTTGTTTTTCTTTTTCAATCCCCCGCATTTGCCTAAAAACAACACGGCCTTAGGGTCTATGGCAGAGAGCAAGTCCATAACCGTTGCGGCGCTGGCGCTGCCCATGCCAAAGTTGATTATGGTTATGTTGTTTGCGGTGGCATTTAACATAGGATGGTCTGTGCCATTAACCTCTACCCCATGCCAATCGGCAAACATTTTTACGTAGTTGCTGAAGTTGGTAAGCAGGATATACTCTCCAAAGTCCTTCAGGGCGGTTCCGGTATAACGAGGCAGCCAATTTTTGACGATTTCTTCTTTGCTTTTCATAATTTAGTGCATTGTTGCCTGGCTGCTTTTCCAGGCAGCGGTTAACACAACCCGGTTATGATGCCTTCGTTGAATTTTCCGCAGTACGAATTTACCATTAAATCGCTGAATAAGCGGAAGGAGGTTTTCGACGATTTTCGGCGGAGGTTTGTTGCGCTCACACCCGAGGAATGGGTGCGCCAACACCTCGCCCGATACTTGGTTTCAGAAAAGAAATGTCCGGCAACCCTAATTCACATAGAGGCGTCTCTGAATGTAAACCACTTGCGCAGGCGCAGCGATTTGGTTGTTTATGGGCGAAACATGCAGCCCATGCTGCTTGCTGAGTGTAAGGCCCCCGATGTGCCCATTACACAAACGGTGTTTAGCCAGATTTCGCACTACAACTTGGTGTACAAGGTTCCATACCTATTGGTAACCAACGGCATTAACCATTTTTTTTGCAAAATAAACGTAGAAGAGAGGGGCTATGCCTTTCTCGATTATTTGCCGGAGTACGATTTGTGGTAACCGGGTTTATAGGCCCAACAATACCTCGGATGGCGTCTTTCCGGAGAACAGCATGCGCTCGGGATTCTCGAGCAGCTCTTTTACCCGAACAAGGAAGCCAACCGATTCGCGTCCGTCAATAATGCGGTGGTCGTAGCTTAAGGCTACATACATGATGGGGCGAATCACCACTTGTCCGTTTACGGCCATAGGGCGCTCCACCACATTGTGCATACCCAGAATGGCGCTTTGAGGAGGATTGATGATGGGCGTGCTCATCATACTGCCAAACACGCCTCCGTTGGTGATGGTAAAGGTACCTCCGCTCATATCCTCGAGGGTGATTTTGTTTTCGCGAGCTTTCACGGCAAGGTTCTTTATACCCCGCTCAATATCAGCCAAAGACATGGATTCTGCGTTGCGCAGAACCGGCACCACCAATCCTTTGGGCGCACTTACCGCAATGCCGATATCGGCGTAGTGGTGATACACAATTTCTTCGCCTTCAATGGCTGCATTAACGGCCGGAAACTGCTGCAGGGCCTGGGTTACCGCTTTTGTAAAAAAGCTCATAAACCCAATGTTTACACCGTGTATTTCTTTAAACTGATCCTTGTACTTGCTACGAAGCGCCATAATGTTGCCCATGTCTACCTCATTGAAGGTGGTGAGCATGGCCGTTTCGTTTTTTACCGACACCAAGCGTTGGGCGAGTTTTTTTCGGAGGGCCGACATTTTTTGACGCTCTTCTTTGCGCTCCAACGGAGAAGGTGCGGCAGAAGCAGCGGCAGAGAAGCCGGCGGCCAATGCACCCGAAACATCTTGCTGGGTAATACGCCCACCCTTTCCGGTTCCGGTTAGAGCCGATGCCGGAACTTGGTTCTCGGCCATCATCTTGCGTGCAGCCGGAGAAGGATGCCCGGAAGCAGGACCGGTGGCAATTTCCGTAGAAGTTGGGGCAGGCACTGGTGCGGCCGCAGGTTTGGCCGCAGGTGCCGAGGTCTTTTCTGCTTTCGGCTCTGCTTTGGGCTCAACTTTCGGACGTTCAGAAGAAGGATCTATGGTGCAAATAACCGATCCCACAGCCACCGTATCGCCCTCTGAAACCAAGGGTTGAAAAACACCGGATTCCGTAGCATTCACAGTAAGAGTAGCTTTATCGGAATCTATCTCGCAAAGCTCATCGTCTTTCTCTGCATATTCTCCTGCCTTCTTTAACCAACGGGCAATAACAACTTCCGATACCGATTCTCCGGGGCTGGGTACTTTCTGTTCGATGAGCATAGGTTTGCTTTTTTCGTATGCGAGGCGCAAAAATAGCGCATTATTTAATGCCTTTCCGCTCGCGCCATTGCTGGTTAAACGACTTGGAGGCCAGTTCGGGAAATTCACGCCTGTTGCCCCAATCTTTCCGAAAGAACTGCTTCAACATAAAGGCTTTCACCTTTGGCCCCCCTTTCTCCATGCTGCTGCGTTTGAGCATGGCGTTTTTCCAGAAGTACAGCCCCAGGTTTTCTTTTTTGGTGGCGGTACCATTAGCAATGTAATCTCGCCGGTTGAGGTGAAGCAGGCGGGGCAGATCTATTTTAACCGGACAAACCTCGGTACACTTTCCACACAAGGTGCTGGCAAAACTCAGGTGTGCATAGTCTTCGTGCTGCTTCAAATATGGAACCGTTACCGAGCCAATGGGTCCCGAGTAAACGGCTTCATAGGCACGCTCACCGGCTAAGCGGGTTACTGGGCAAACGTCGGAGCAGGCTCCACATTGAATGCACGATAGCGCTTGGCGCTGCTCGGACTGGGCCAATAAATCGCTGCGACCGTTGTCGAGCACCACCAGAACCAGTTCTCGTCCGGGATGGGAGTCGGGGCCAGATAAAAGGGTAAGAGCGCTGGGTGTAGGCTGGCCAAGGGCATAGTTGCTGTAAAGGCCTGAGATAAGCTCAAAATCAACCAAAGTGGGCGCTAGGCGCTCAATGGTGGTAAGAAAAACCTGGGTTTTGGCGTGATGCACGTGTTGTCGGACTTTTACATCCTCTTCAAACCAGCCTAGCAAACCCCCTTCTGCAATCATCCAAGCTTGCTCGGTTATGGCCATGTCAAAAGGGCCTTGGCCAAAAATGGTCACCTTTTCGCGGTTTAACCCCACCTCCAATTGTATCTCACGAGCCAATGGGCCATCGTGCATAAACACCTGGCTGCACCCTTTCTTATCTGCCAAACGTGCCAGCTCTTGCCACACGTCTTTTTCTTGTTGGGCCCAAATAACCTTTCCTCCTTTTTTCTGAAATGCACTTTCAAAATCAAGCAAGTGCTTTTCGAGATTATCCAGGGTTTTTTGGCGTATGTAAGCCGCCCGGCTTCGCGCCAATTCGAGGTTGGAATAATAGCCGGAAAGCCTTTGTTGAAGCTCTGAACGATGGTGAAGCCGCTCCTGTTTTTCTTTTCGTTGGCCGGGGTCAAAGGCCTTTTCTTCTGTCTGAGCCAGAAACCGGTCGTATGCACTCATAATGTTCCCGTTTTGTCTTTCCAAAGGTGTTGGATAATTCTCCTCACCCGGGGAGGGTTCGCAACGGGTTTACAACAAAGAAATCAACAGGGTATTTTGGAAACGCGGGTTGCATGTCGCCCCCCTTCAAAGGCTGTGGTAAGAAAGGCCTCTACCATCTCCAAAGAAAGAGCCTCCTCTATGAAACGTGCCGGAAGGGCCAAAACATTGGCATCGTTGTGCTGGCGCGCTAAAAGAGCCAGCTCGAGGTTCCAACATAAGGCCGAACGTATGCCGGCATGCTTGTTGGCCACGATGTTTACTCCATTTCCGCTCCCACAAATCAAAATCCCAAATGCAGCTTGTCCCGACTCCACAAAGGCCGCCAAGGGATGCGCCACATCTGGATAATCCATGCTGGATTCGGAATGAGTGCCCATGTCAACCCACCCGTGCTGCGGAAGGTGATGAATGAGAAAGGACTTTAAACGAAATCCGGCGTGGTCAGAGGCTATGGCTACAATCATGACAATTGGGTTTTGCTTTGGTCAAAGGTAAGGTGCGCACCCGGCTCGCGCATGAAGTAAAAACAGCTCCATCAACATTCCTATTCTTGTTGATAACGCAAACGCCTGATTTTCAAGCGAGCGAATTGAAACTTGTACACATAATGGATGTGAATAGCACGGCCTTCTTGTGTACAAGTTCTGATGGAATTTGCTTGGTTTAATGATCAAGAGCCCTGTATGTACGAATTTCCTGTTTATGCAAATCCCAATGCCCACTATTCATCAAAAGAACTGCACGGCTTATCCACATTTTTGAACCATGGGGCGGGCTGTGTTTAATCCACAAACACAACCGTTCACAGCTTGTTGAAAACCCATAAAAAGCCGCATAGAACTTGAAGATTTTTGATTTTTAACGGTGAACAACGTGTGAACAAACAGAGACAACTTACCTTTACAAGCAAATCGTTTAAACGTTTTACACGGAATTCACAGGACATTATCATCATCATGATGAATTTTAAAAAAGTAATGATATTTTGATTTATGGTAGGGTCGATGTTTTCCTTTGATTTCGATTTTGCACAAGAGATCAACAGGCTAAAGAAACAGAAACGCGCCGTTATACTGGCGCATTACTATCAAGATTCAGCCATACAAGATGTGGCAGACTATTTAGGCGATAGCCTCGGACTCTCTCAGGCAGCAGCCGATACCGATGCTGAGATTATTGTTTTTGCCGGTGTTCATTTCATGGCAGAAACAGCTAAGATACTCTGTCCCAACAAAAAAGTGTTGCTGCCCGACCTCGAGGCCGGTTGTTCATTGGCGGATGCCTGTCCGCCCAATAAGTTTAAAGAATTTAAGGAGGCTCACCCAAATCATGTAGTCATATCTTATATCAATTGCAGTGCAGCCATAAAAGCTCAAACCGATGTCGTGTGTACGAGCTCCAATGCAGTGGCAGTAGTAAACAGTTTTCCAAAAGACCAGCCCATCATATTTGCCCCGGATAAAAACCTAGGTAAGTATGTGATG
>JBEIVB010000128.1:0-5757 GCA_040374085.1 Flavobacteriales bacterium
CAGGCGAGGACCCGAGCGCAAACCTACCTGAGCCAATGCAGCTGTTGTGAAGAGCACACACCCAAGTAGGATTCCAAGATAATAGAGCTGTTTCATGAGGCGTCGATTGGGCCTACAATTTCTATATATTTGCCCAAACCAACCCCTCTACCCATGAAAAAAACGCTTTGGGCGATGCTCGCTTTGGCGCTCTATTTGCAATCCTGCGAAAACAAAAACGAAAAGGCCCCCAATCCTCTTGCCGATAGCCTTGCAAGGGTAAACAAGGATCTCCAAAACCAGCTTACGGGGAAAGACTCTTCCATGAACATGTTCATGGGTGCTTTCAACGATATTCAAGACAATTTGGATTCGATCAAGCAAAAGGAGAAGCTCATCATCAGCTCCGCAAGAGGCGAAGATGCGGCCAACAAAAAAGAACAAATCAAGGCCGACATTCAGGCGATTTACGATCTGATGAAGCGGAACCGCGGCAACCTAGCGGGACTCCGTTCCAAATTGAAAACCGCCGCCGAGAACCAAGCCAAAGCCGACAGCACCATCCTGGAAATGCAGAAGGCCATTGACCGTTTAACTGCTCAGCTGGATGCCAAGGACAAGGAACTTGTTGACCTCAAGGCCCAGCTCGATAAACTGAAAATGGACTTCGATCAGCTTACCGCCAACTACAAATCCAAAGAAGCCGAAAGCAACCAGAAGACCGTTGAGCTCAATACTGCTTACTACATGGTGGGCAACGCCAAAGACCTGGAATTGAAGGGCATCATTAAGAAAGAAGGCGGCTTCATTGGCATAGGCAAAACCATTAAAGTGATGCCCAGCTTCAAGCGCGATGGGTTCACTAAGATCGACATCACTCAGCTTTCTACCATCCCTTTATCCGGCAAGAAAGCCGAGGTGATTACCAACCACCCTGCCGGCTCTTATACCATTGAGGGTACAGATAAAATGGTGAAGCAGATTACCATCAACAATCCACAGCAGTTCTGGAGCAGCTCCAAGTATCTCGTGATTTTGGTGAAGTAATTCAATCGATTTCATTTCTTTCATCCAATAAAAAAGGCTGCCATTGGCAGCCTTTTTTGTTTTACTTGTATCGCTTTATTCTTTCGGAAACTTTGTAAGCTCATCACGGAAGGCATCTTTGTGGACCATGAAATCCATGATTTTGAGCTTGATGTAATCTTCGTGAAAGAAATAGTAGCCGAAGTTTTTCGAGTCTTTGGCGCAGTTGCGGCTGCCGGCACCGGAATCTTTTACCAAATACCAGCTCTGCCCGTTTTTCTCTGCATACCCAATTAAGTGCATGCCGTGGTCGTCGGTGGTGGTTTTGTTGGTGAACCGCAGCTGGCGTGCATACTCATCAATGTATTCAGAGGGGATGTCGTAGCTGGGAACCACCGCAGTATTGTTCCAACTGTCGAAGCCCGATTCGGAGGTATCACCACCAATGGCAATGGTGTAGCCTTTTCGTATGGCTTGACGCAGCACCTGCATAAACACATCCAACGGCACGTTGCAATAAGAGGCATCGTGCCACCAATTGTCTTCCACTTCATATTCGGCTCGGGTGTAATAAGGTTTGTCGAGCAGCGACATAACATCAACATAATCATCCGGAACCAGTTTCATAACATCCTTCAAGAAGGCTGCCGGGGTGTAGGTTTTGCCCTGCCAGGTCACCTGCGTGGGAGGCGCACCCATGTGGGAATTGAGGATGCTTTGAATGGTGGAAACCACCCATGCTTCGTTCCACTGGTTGTTCTGTTTCACCGCCTCCATGAAGGCTTTCATTTCAGCCACCATTTTCTTATGGGTGTGGTAGGTTTGTCCGGGTTTTAGGCCGGTGTAGAGGTTCTCGGGCACGGCTCCGTATTGTTTAAAAATGCGCTTTACGGCATTGGCTTCAGAGCCTTCGTCGAACACAGAGTTGCCCCGCTCTTGCACAAAGCGTTTGGCTTTTTCCACGTATTCCCAATACGCGGTAAACATCTCCGAAATTTTAATGGTTTGCTTAGTTAAGCGGTACACCTCGGTTTCGAAAAAAGAGGTGGTGCTGAAGCTCCAGCAGGTTCCTGTGGCGCCCTGGCTGATGGGCTCGTTGCGCCAGTAGGTGGTGAATTCCTCTACAGAGGTGGGAGGGTTAAAGGTGCTGAGATCGATTTTGAAGGCTCTGCGCTTTTTTTCCGGAGCCTGCTGCACCTCTGCGTCTTCTATTCCGCGGAGGATGCTGTTTTCATAATATCCGGGTTTCAAATCCCGAAAGGTACCGCGGTCGCGCCGAGGAGCAGTTCCTTGGGCTTGCGTAACGCCCGATGCAAGCAGCAGGGCAATGAGGGTATAACAACGTGTCATGTTTTTTTATGTGGCCTGCAAGTTAAGTTGCCGGTGCCGCTCCCACAAGGCTGGGCTGCCAAGGCGCGTTGCGTCGGGCAAAAACGGTTACTTTGTGCCATGCAATCTGCTCTTCACATACATCGATTTGAGGTGAATCCCTTTCAGGAGAACACCTACCTGGTTTCCCATGCCAACGGCTCTGCATTATTGGTGGATCCGGGGTTTTCGGATGTGGGTGAGGAGCAAGGGTTTGAGGATGCACTTAGCCGCCATTCCCTTACACTAAAAGAAGTTGTGCTCACCCATGCCCACATCGATCATGTGCTGGGACTGGCCTATGTACACCGACGCTTTGGGTATGCCCCCCTGATGCACGCATCTGATTTACCCTTGCTGGAGCGCGCTCCGGCCATTGGTCAGGCATACGGTGTGCCTTGTCCACAACCGCCCGAGCCCAAAGGCTTTCTCGAACACGGTCATCCGTTTGTGTTTGAAGGCGAGGAACTGGAGGTGCGCCATGCACCCGGGCACTCTCCGGGCAGTGTGGTGTTCATCTACCATCCCGGAAAATGGGTGCTGGTGGGCGATGTGCTGTTTGCAGGCTCCATTGGTCGCACCGATCTGCCCGGCGGAAGCCACCCTGAACTCCTCCAATCCATTGCTCAGCAACTGCTTACCTTGCCCGACGATTATGCCGTGTATCCGGGTCACGGACCCAAGACCACCATCGGAGCCGAACGAAGAAGCAATCCATTTTTACAACCATAAAGGAATATGAGCCACATCCTCATTGTTGACGACGAGCGCGCCATACGAAATACCTTGCGCGACATTTTGGAATACGAGAAGCTTCAGGTTGATGAGGCTGCCGATGGAAAAGAAGGCTGGGAGAAGATCCGCAAAGGCAAGCACGATCTTATCCTGTGCGACATTAAAATGCCCGGCATGGACGGCATGGAGCTCTTGGTGAAGATGCAAGAGGCCGGCATAGACACCCCTGTCATTATGATATCGGGCCACGGCAACATAGAAACAGCCGTGGAGGCGGTTAAGAAAGGTGCTTACGATTTCATTCAAAAACCTTTGGATTTGAATCGCTTGTTGGTTACCCTGCGCAACGCCATGGATCGCAAGCAGCTCATACAAGAAACGCGTGTATTGCGCAAGAAAGTAGCCAAGACGGTGGATATGGTTGGCGAGAGCGGGGCCATAAAAAGCATTCAGGAAATTATTGAGAAGGTTGCCCCCACCGATGCCCGTGTTTTGATTACCGGTCCAAACGGCTCCGGAAAAGAGCTGGTGGCGCGTTGGATACACGAGAAAAGTCAGAGAGCCGGCGGACCGTTGGTGGAGGTGAACTGCGCCGCCATACCTTCTGAGCTCATCGAGAGTGAGTTGTTTGGCCACGAGAAAGGAGCCTTTACCTCTGCGGTATCTACGCGCAAAGGAAGGTTTGAGCAGGCCGAGGGCGGAACGCTTTTCCTAGATGAGGTGGGCGATATGAGCCCATCTGCTCAGGCAAAGGTGTTGAGGGCCTTGCAGGAGAATAAAATTGTGAAGGTGGGCGGCGAGAAGGAGCAGAAGATAAACGTACGCGTGATTGCGGCTACCAACAAAAATCTGCAACATGAAATTGCCGAGGGTAGGTTTCGCGAAGATTTGTTTCATAGATTAAACGTTATTCCCATTCGCGTTCCGTCATTGGCCGAGCGCAGAGAAGACATACCGCTTCTGGTGGCGCACTTTTTAACCGTGCTGGCTCAGGAACAAGGCATAGCGCCCAAAACCATGGCGAAGGATGCGCTTGCTGCCTTGCAGGAAAAACCCTGGACCGGCAACATCCGCGAGCTTAGAAACGTGGTGGAGCGCTTGATGATTCTCGGAGGAAAATCAATTACCGCCAAAGACGTTACCCTTTACTGTTGATGGCAACCTCTTCTGCTTCGGGATACAACCTTAGGGTGTATGGTGTTTGGGTAGACGAAAACAAGGTTCTGCTGAGTGAGGAAGAGCGTTTCGGTGTAAGCATGACCAAGTTTCCGGGTGGGGGCGTGGAATTTGGCGAGGGCCTTGCAGAAGCCCTGATTCGGGAATTGAAAGAGGAAACGGGTGCGCATTTCCGAATCCTGAGTCATCTCTACACCACCGATTTTTTTGTGGCTTCGGCTTTTCACCCCAACCAACAGTTGCTGAGTGTTTATTATAGAGTTGAACCTATAGAAATATTCAACCCATTCGATCTTTCTAAGCAGCAAGCAAATCCCGGAGAACAGGTTTCTTTTCGCTGGCATCCGCTGCAAGAATTGGAACCGGAGGTGTTGACCTTTCCCATTGATCGTCACGTGGCCCTGTTGCTGCGGGCATTAGAGGGGTAGGGGGCAGATGCCCATTACCAACACATCGTCTACCTGATCAAGGCCATCTTTCCAATCGAGAAATTGCTGTTGAAGTAAACGGGCTTGTACATCCATAGGGTGATGGCTGGTGCTTACCACCATATCTTGCATGGGTTTGCGTTTTATTTTCTTCCCTTTCGGACCGCCGAACTGATCGGCAAAACCATCGGTAAACAAATAGCATCGATCGCCGGGTTCCATGCTGAAGTAGTGATCGGTGAAGTGTGCCCGGTGTGCTGTTCTACCCACATGTTGTTTGTCGCCTCGCCACTCCAAAAGGGTGCCATCTTTTTTTATAATCCAAAGGGGTAAATTGGCGCCTGACCAAGTTATTTGATTCGTATTCTTATTCCACCGGAGCACGGAAGCATCCATGCCATCGGGCCGCTGTTTCGCTGAAAAGGCCTCCTCTACCAACTCCCCGGCCTTGTATAAAATGCCCGAAGGATCAGGAGAGGGCAATTCGCGGAAGGCGCGGGAAAGGGCCTGATGGCATACCAAGCTCACCATAGCTCCGGGAACACCATGGCCGGTGCTGTCGCACACAGCCAGAAGAAATCCATCATCCAAAGGTTGTAGCCAGTAGAAGTCACCCGCCACGATGTCTTTGGGAAAATAAAACAAAGCGTGGTTGCCGAGCAAACGTTTCAGCTCATCCTCCTGAGGCAGAATGCTGTGCTGCAGTCCCAGTGCATACTCAATGCTCTGAGTGATTTCGGTGTTCTTTTCCGCAAGGGCCTTTTGGCTTGCATCCAGCAGGGTATTCTGGTGGGCAATTGCGTTGTTTTTCTCCATCAATTGGAGATTGGCAAGTTTCTTCTGACGGTTGGCACGGGCCACAAAAATCAACAGGGCCATGGCCAAAAGAATTACGGCTAAGAAGAAGGCAATCAACAGTTCGCTGCGCTGGGCCTTGGCTTCGAGAAGGTTGATTGCGGCTTGCTTTTTCTCGGACTGATAGACTTGGTTGAGCTTGCTGATCTCCATCCCTTTTTGGATGTTGTTTAAGCTGTCTTCGCCCCGG
>JBEIVB010000140.1:0-5203 GCA_040374085.1 Flavobacteriales bacterium
AACCTCCACCCTATTCAGTAGATATCAGTCGGTGTTTCCTCATTATTCACTTAAGCTTCTTCTTTCCAAAGCACAAGTAAAAGGCGCTTAACCCTACTCACCTCAATCTCTCACACAACGCACACTGGATCCACTTCGGCGGTCGAAGCTGTTGCCGAACATGGTGTCGGTGTTGCCCTCCAGATAGGAGACACCGGCTGCATTGGTTCCACCCACCTGAGAGCTCCACCAATACCCTTTGTACCCAAAGCCAGTGAAAGCTCCGTTCATATCCCGATAGCCTCCCGGTAAGCCAGAAAATCCTGTGCTGTTGGTAGCGTTGGTGTTGGGTGCATACCAATATCCATTCAAACCCTCAATGGTTCCGGCTGATTTTAGCTGTCCTCCGGCGCCGGGGTTGAGGCTGAGGATTAAACTGTTCCACTCGGAATTATCGGGTACGTGCCAGCCTGTGGGGCACAAGCCCCTAGGGTCGGCAACAGCATAATGGTTGTAAAACTTTCCGTAGGGGCAATTTCTGTTCAAGCTGTCGTTTTGCACAAAGCAAGAGTAGCCCATAAGCAAAGCGAGGTTCCACCCTGAGTTATCGGAAACTACCGGAATGGCATCGCCGTTGCGGTATTTATAGGTCTTTAGATTCTCGGCCATCCACTCTTTGTTTCCAATCACTATGGTTTTATAGGTGTAGCCCGATTGGTCTGTTACCGTGCCATAGGTAAGTGCCGGATTGTGTACATAGTTTGCACCGCAGGCATGAGGTCCAACCAAAACCTGAGCCGCAACCACTCTGGTGAGGGTACAGGTGGTGCCGCCCATGTTTAATGCAAACGATGCAGTGCCGGAGCCGCTGGGTGTTCCGGTTATGGTGTAGGTGAGGCTGCCGGCTCTGTTGGCAAAGTTGCCCGCAGCCACCGCAGCGAATAAACCGGTTACACCGGTAGAGGCCGTAATGCTGGTATTATAAAACCCACCGTTGCCACCGGTGTAGGGTACGATGCTGCTTACGCTAAGCGCTGCCAGGTTTTGGGTAAGCGTGCCGCTGTTAACCGCACTTCCGCAGTCGAGGCTGTTGATGGCGCCGAATGAGCCGTTGTTTCTGATGCATCGAACCGAAAAGCCACTGCGCTTAAACTTGGGACTGCGGATTGCGCTGTTTGAGGTGTTGGCCATGTTGCGATCGAGGGCCAGTGTAGGGTCTGTATTATCTTGGGTAGCCGTCCACAAATACGCATTCAAACCCAGGTTTTGAGTAAAATTGCCGGAAAACGCGTTTCGGAAGCTGGCGGGTAACGCTGAGAAACCCGTGCTGTTGGTGCCCAGGGTGCCTGCAGAATAGTTCCACAGGCCATCGCCTTGTAAAATGCTTCCTGCCGATTTTAGCGCAGCTCCGGCAGTATTGGCCGAGACACCGCCGTTTGCATTTGGATCGAGGAAATTGAGGAGGGTGCTGAATTCATTATCGGAGGGCACATGCCAGCCCGAAGGACAAAGCTGACGCGAATCTACACAGGCAAACCAGTTATAGCTTTTCCCATATGGACATGCATAACTTGGATCATCCAGATAATGACACCAGGCACCTAAATTGGTGGTGCTCCAACCCGTAGCATTCAATCCTGTGACGATGGGTTCTCCGTTTCGGTAAACAGAGGTATTCAAATTTTCTGCCATCCACTCCTGACTTCCAATAACTACAGTCTTATATACATTTCCTCCCTGATCGGTTAAGCTGCCGTAGCTTACTGCTGAATTGTGCACGTTGGCGGCGCCGCAGGTATGCACGCCGGTTCCGGGCACACCGCTGCTGTTCACCACCAGGCTGAGGGTGCAGGACTGACCTCCGATTCCCAAAGCAAAACTGGCAGTTCCGGCTATTACCGGAGTTCCGGTGATGGCGTAGGTTAAGGTGCCTGATCCATTGGCAAAATTACCGGGCAAAAGGGTGGCTGTTAAACCCAGTATTCCGGTAGAGGCTACCGCTTGTCCGCCGTAGGGCCCACCGTTGCCGCCGGTGTAGGGCACGGTGCAGGTAACGCCACTGGCCGTGACACCGGCTGTGAGAGTGTTGTTGGTGGTGGAGGCCGCACAATTGAGTGAAGCAATGGAAGCCGATCGACCCGATTTGAGCTGACCACCGAGCAATTGCGCAAACGCCACACCGGGCAGGACGCAAATAGCCCATAGTATATAAAAACAGTATTTCATCGTTTGGGAATTTTATAACCTATTCATCAATTTTCGGTAGCCATGCTCACGTAAACGATGCTGCCCGCCACAATAAAAGAATACATGTGAGCCTTGTTGGGCGCCATGGCGGATGTTCCCATATACTTGAACGTGAACCCGGGTGCGGTAAATGCGGCAGCGCCGGAGTTGGAGGTTCCGGTAAGCACCAGCGTATACGCACCGCCATTTTTCAGATTGCTCAGGGTGAAGGCACCGGATATGGCAGAGGTATAGGCGAGGTTGCTTTGCGAAAAATCAAGGGTGGTTGCCGACCCTGCATTGAAGGCAGATGCGTTGGTGGCGGCCCCGCTTACCTCCAGCTTACTGGTGGGGGTTGATGTGCCAATGCCCACATTGCCTCCATTGTTGAAGACGTTGCTGTTGTTTACCACCCAAGCAGTTCCATTCCAGTAGGGCGTATTTCCGGCTGCAGAGCCGGCAGACAGAACTCCGGCAGGACCTTGTGGACCCGTTGCACCGGCTGCACCGGCTGCACCCGCTGCACCTGTGGCTCCGGTGGGGCCTTGCGGTCCTTGTAAACCCTGTGCACCGGTTGTTCCGGCCGGTCCTTGTGGACCCACCAGTGAAACTCCGGTTGTTGGCCATGCCGATGCCGACCTTGGTCCGAAAAGGGTGTTGGTGGTGGTGTTGATGTAGAAATCTCCGGCACTGCCGACACTGGATGTTGGATTCGTGATGCCGTTCAATACCGTTCTTCCGTTTGCTCCTGCTGCTCCGGTGGGGCCTGCAGGGCCTTGAGCACCCGCAGCACCGGCCGAGCCTTGAGCGCCCGTGGCACCGGTTGCACCTGCAGGTCCCTGGGGACCGGCAGATCCGGTAGCTCCGGTTGCTCCCTGAGGTCCCTGTGTTCCTTGTGGTCCCTGAGGTCCTTGTGGTCCTTGTGGTCCCTGTGGTCCCTGTGGTCCCTGAGGCCCGGGAGTGCTGCTGCCGCTTACCGTGGCATACATAGCATAAGGAACGCTTAATAACGCAGAAGTTCCGGTAATGCTGTAACTCGTTCCACCGGTTGGATCGGTTTCAGTTTTTACGAAATAAGGGCCGTTGGACCAATTGATCGAGGCAAGATTGCCGCTGACCACCGCGCCACCTCCAATCTCCAGGCTCACCAATCCTTCGGTGTTCGTAGTGCCGGTGTGGGTTTCAACATACACAGGTGTGCCCGTGGCTGAGCCTTGTAAAATACTGACGCGCATACCAATGCTTTGATTGGTAACCAAGGCGTTGCTGCTGTTTCGTATCACCGCTTGATAGCTCATCTTGTTGGGCGATTGAGCCATAGCCGCTGCAGTCAACAATAGGGCCGTGCATAAAGGAAGCAATCGTTTCATGGGAGGTAAGATTTGTAGATTGGAGGAAGATGAAGAGGTTTGGTTATTTGGTGTGAAGTTATGGGAAAACGTTAACAAAAAAAGAAAGCAGAGCCCATTTCACCCATCTTTCTGAAGGAGGGGTTGTCTCAGTGGAATCCATAGAAAAAAGGTTAGACTCGCCATTTTGTATTCACGCTGTTGCGGTGGAAATATTGAGCATGCGGTTTGTGTTGAAGGCTGGCATAACAACATTTATGCCAAAAAAATTCAGATGGGTAAGATTTAAAGTAAAGTGGTTTCAGCAGCATTCAACTAAATTGCATACCCGGGTATTTAAACCGGTAAAAAAAATCATTAGGTTTGAACTATGAAAACCCTATACCACACTCTATTCATCGGCTTAATGGTGCTGAGCAAGGCACAGGCACAAACCTACACCTCGTACCGCACCGGATCGGCAACCGACACCCTTACCCAGCCTTTGGGCGGAGTGTGCCTAATGGGGGGTGCTACCGAAGACGACAATGCCATGAAATGGTTCCTGCAACGCGCCAACGGGGGCGATGTATTGGTACTGAGAGCCACCGGGTCCAATGGCTACAACGATTACCTATACAGCCAGCTTGGGATTCCGGTTCATTCGGTTGAAACCATTGTGTGCAACCAGGCGGGTGCGGCCTTCGATCCATACGTTCAGCAGCGCATTGCTCAGGCCGAAGCCGTTTGGTTTGCAGGAGGGAATCAATGGACCTACATCACCTACTGGCGCAACACCCCCGTAGACAGCTTGCTGAACATTGCCATCCACCAGCGGCGCATAGTTATTGGCGGAACCAGCGCGGGCATGGCCATACAAGGTCAGCACTACTTCAGTGCCCAAAACGGCACCGCCACCTCGGCAACGGCACTTGCCAACCCCTTCGCCAATACCATAACACCCGATACCGCTGCATTTCTCTCCAACAACTGGCTAACCCAAACCATTACCGATACCCACTTCGATAACCCCGACCGCAGAGGCCGTTTGGTGGTGTTCCTGGCCAGACTTTTCGCCATGAACATGAACCCATCCAAAGCCATTGCCTGCGACGAATACACGGCAGTGTGCATCGATACCCTGGGTATGGCCAAAATTTTTGGACAATACCCGGCAAGCGATGATAATGCCTATTTTATACAACTCAATTGCGATATCGATTCACCCGGTCCGGAAACCTGTGCGGCCGGAGTACCTTTAACCTGGAACCACGACAGCCTTGCGCTGAGGGTATATCAAGTAAAAGGAACCGCCACCGGACGCAACACCTTGTCTCTTGCCGATTGGAAAACCGGTGCAGGCGGCACTTGGCTCTTCTGGAGTGCAAGCTCCGGTACCTTTGCCAGCCAACCCGGCACCGCACCCAATTGCAACGTGCAAGGCCTTAAGTCATTGCAGAGCGAATGCCTTGTCTATCCGAATCCGGCTGAAGACTGGGTCATTTGGAGAAGCAAAGGACTTGGAATGCCCCTTACGGTTTCGGCCGTAAATGCGATGGGGCAAATGCAGCACCTGCCTTGGAACCAACTCTCCGAGGGAGAAGTGCGCCTGGATGTATCGGGTCTTCCAAAGGGTTTTTATCTGTTGCATGCAATAGGAAGAAACGGAA
>JBEIVB010000118.1:0-6922 GCA_040374085.1 Flavobacteriales bacterium
CCCCCGTGAACACAGAAAACATCACCAACATCGAGGAGCGCATCATATAAATAAAATAATAAAACGTTGCGCACGACGGTTCAAACCGGTGAAGTTCATATCCTTCATCCTAAATGCATAAAGGCATAGGTTTCGCCCAAGAGTAGATGCGCATGCAACCGGCCACTACCTCATCTTCAAAACCCAAAGGCTGTTACTGAAGGCCCCCAAGCGAATGATAGCCTTGGATAAATTCTTGGCGGAAGCTATAATAACAAGCGATGGAAGCGCATAATTTTACGATACAAATACAATGCCCCTAATGAGGTCATGCGAAACCAACATGCCTCCTAGAAGAAGGGGAAAGGCTGCAAGACAACGTAAGGTTTATGGCACCCTTTTAAACGGGGCGAACCGTGTAGCCTAACCTCCTGAGCTGGGCCACCAAACCCGCAGGTCCGCCCAAATGGGCCGCTCCAACGGCAATCAGCAATGGGCCGGATGTAAGCAAAACGGGCAATTTCATCATCCATTGGTTGTTTCGGTGGTCCAACAACATTTCGCCACCGGCTTCGCTTTTTGATAAAGAAGCCATAGAATCCACATCTGCCAGGCGATACAAGGCAGACAGCTCCAGATAATCGCCGTAGATGTTCCATTGACCTTGCATAGAAGCCATTTGCTGGGCCAATGGAATGGAATCGATGACCCTAAGCTGATCCTCGAAGCGCTCCAGCCCAAGATTAGGAATTCCGCGGCGCTTGGCTTCCCGAAACAGCATCTCCTCCGGTACAAACAAAGTTTTAAACCGGGCGCGCACCAAGGCCGAACTGAAGAGCACCGGCTTAAGGCGCATATACCGTTTTAGTTTTCGCTTGCGCATGTGCAGAGAATCGTGGGCATAAGTACAGAGACGTGCGTAGGCGCTGTCGCTCATGAATTGACGGAGGCTCTGTCCGCGTGGCAGGGAAAGCTGCTGTGCGAGGGCAATTTGTTGCCTCAGGCTCATATCGAGGGAGGCTTCGGTAACCAGCGTTTTACACCCTTTAAGGGCATCCCACACCTTTGCCGGAACAGCAGCCTCCTCGCTGAGCGAGAGGTGCATGGTACCAAAGAGCACGGTGCCCTCCGGAATGCCCTGTCCGGAAATGCTCCACACCACCGAAGGGCTGCCCGCTCCGGGTTGCGCAAGAAGGAGGCATGGCCGGCACCAGAATAATATAATAAAAAGTTTGTGGAGTTTCAATGCAGAAGTAGTTTGATTTGTTGATGTTCGCCTGAAAGTTGCACGATGTAGATTCCGGGCTTTAGGCTGCTCACATCGAACTCGCCAGGGGGTTGGTTGGAAAACAACAAAACCTCTTGCCCCATAACATCAAACAAACGAATGGTGCGCAAATCGCCGCTTGTCCAGGAAATTCGACATCGGTTGTGAGCCGGTTGAGGCCATACACTCCACGTTGCGTTTGATTTGGAATGTGGTGCGATACCCAGAGACAAAGCCTCCTCCAGAGGAAGGCGATCTATGGCACCTTTGAGGTTGAGCCTGCCTCCGCTCACCGAGCTGTCGGTAAGCCAAGGAAGAGGGTCTACCGTTTGCATCACCACGCGCTTCAACAGAAGCGCCGCAGCAGCGGGCTGTTGGCGTATGGCCTGAGCCAAGCCCAATGAAGCTCTTCCACAGAGCAAAGCTACTGCACCGGCAACCTGAGGAGCGGCCATAGAAGTTCCGTTATAGGCCACATACCCACCGCCCGGATAGGTGCTCCAGATCTGACGGCCCGGTGCTGCCAAATCCACGGAAAGGAATCCCAATCCTCCGCTTTGATGCTCATCGTAGCGGTTGGAAGAGGTAACGGTAATCTGATAGGGACTGCTGCAACGCGTGGGCATATCGCCTACGGCATCTACATCTACGCTGTTGTTGGATACCGCCGAAACCCCCAGAATACCGGCCGCACCCAAGCTGTCGAACATCTCACACCAAATGGGGTATTGCGCAGGCAAGGCGTTGTCGACACCGAAGGAGCTGTTGATGGCCACTATGCAGGCGCCCATATTGCCTGAGGTATTTATATAGCGTTGCTTCAATGAAAGGGCATAGCTGTAGGCCTCTACTACGGTGGCTTCGTTGGTTGAACTGCCTCGTATGGGAACAATCGGGAGTCCCCATACGGCGCCGCATACCCCACGACCATTGTTGCCGCGTGCACCCACCAATCCGCACACATGGGTTCCGTGCGGATCGCGGGGTATGCTGTCCGTTTGGTTGAATGCGTTCCATCCCCGAACATCGTCCACGTAGCCGTTCTGGTCGTCGTCTATTCCATTTCCGGCAACCTCGTGTGTGTTGGTCCAGAAGCGGAGATCCGGGTGGTAGCGATCGGCTCCTCCATCTACAACGGCCACCAGGGCGGTATCGCCGTTGGGCAGTGCAGAGGTGGTAACCGAATCCCAGGCCGAGGGCGCGTCTACATCGGCACCCGGCAAGCCACCTTGCTGACCGGTGTTGTTCCAATGCCATGATTGCGGAAAAAGGCTGTCGTTGGGCACGGTGCTGCGCACCTGAAGAACGTGGTTGTGCTGAGCAAGGCGTATGCCCGGTTGCTGCTTTACCCAAGCCAGAATCCGATCGGGGGTTTGACCTTGTGGGTGATAAAAAATTTCATAACACCTGAACTGTGGACTCCTTAAAGCGCCCAAAGCGAACTCCCACTCGGGTTGCTGCTTGCGCCAATCGTTTACGGCATTGCCCGCATGCACGCCTTCGGAAAAGCATACCAACAGCTCACCCGAGCGAAGCGGTTCGGATGCCCAAACCATACTCGACGCAAACAAAAGGAGTAGGCAAAACAATCGGTTCATCTTTAATCTTATAAAAAGGTTGGGCAAGCCTTGCGGTTGAGGGGCACTATGGGTGCACGAAACCATCGGTATGCAATTAATATCTCTATGGCTCCGTTGCTTTGGGTTGCGGTTCTGAATCGCGAGGTGGTGGCATCGAAGGAGAGGCCCAAAGACCAGGGTCCGCGTTCAGCACCAACCTGAAAGGCCAAGGCATCGGCGGTGCGCCAGGAGAGTGCGCCTAAAAGCTGAAGTCCTCCAGCCTCGGAGGCCGATAAGCGATACCGTACTCCACTCTGCAGCACCAACTGCCTTGCCGAACCCTTCCGTGCCACCAGCAACACCTGCTCCAGATCTAAAGTGGGCATAAGACGAAAGCGATGCAATGCGGTGGCCACCAATCGAGAAGACATGCTAAAGCCGGGATTGGATCCACTGAAATCGCTGGAATAACCCGTTCGGCTAAAACCCACCTCGAGCCACGACCGATAGCCCACATGCACCCTACTGTGCAACCCTATATTAAGACTACCAAACCGTACTCTGCTGCCCAAGCCCGCATCGGCACTGGGGGCACCCAACTGAAAGGCATCGCCCGAAAACTGATCGGCGGTGCGGAGGTTTCGCGAACTCCAACCCAAAAACTGAAGTGCCGGACTGACGCCCAATGAAATGGCATCTCCCTGAGGGTTCGTCCATTGAACTGCCAGTGGCAGCCATGCGCCTTGATGCCCATATCCCAAATCGCCGGCGCGGTCGGCTACTACCATTAAGCCGGGCGACCAACTTTTTCTGGTACCCAATGGACGTGCAAGCCGCCCGCACAGCGCAGATGAGGTGTAGCCCACCGGCACCGATGCGTATTGGTTTCGGGTTATAGAAGACACCTCGGCATCCACTTCATCGCCCGGCATGTGGGCGGGATTTTGCCACACCATGTAACGCGCAAACTGGGTCCACAAGACATCCTGTGCATGCACCAAGTTAGCTCCAAATAGAAACAAACACAAAACGACGGAGGGACGCAGCATGGGATTCATCGCACTAGGGTTATGTTTCCCTTTTCCTGAAAAGCGACCCCATCTCGGCAGGTACCGCTTAGTCTATACCCATAAACGCCGGGATCGGCGGGAAGCCCGTTCATCAAACCATCCCAACCTTGTATGGCGTCTCCATCGAATACCTTCTGCCCCCAACGGTTGAATATCTCAAGCCGGAGCGTGCCCACAAAGCCTCCCATAACTTTAAGTATATCGTTCTTCCCATCGTCGTTGGGCGAAAAAAGATTGGGAAGTCCAACGTTCGGATCTCCGCAGATGGCGTTGAGGACGCGCACAGCCGTAGTATCCGTCCAGGTACAACCCAAGTTATCGGAAATCGTAGCCACAAAAATGGTGTTGGTGGTAACTCTTGCGTTGGTAATTGCCGCATTGGGTTGTGAAAGACCCACCGCAGGTGTCCACGCTACCGAACCACCGGTGAAGGAAGCGTTTAACGTGCAGGGCTCATTGTTGTACACCACGGCGGGCTTGGCTGAGGCCACAACCTCTTGATTGCGGTATGCGCTCACCGATACCGGCACACTGAGCACCTGCCTACAGGTATCACCTGAAGGTTGTACCCAAAACACATCAACGTTGTAGGTGATGGACTCATTGGGCGAAGCGAGTGGATTGGAACTGTTTGGATTGCTTAATCCGGTTGTAGGAAACCAACGATAGCCTTGGCCTCCTGAAGCATTCAGGGCAACGGGTGCATCTGTACAGCGTGGCTTGGGTGTTTCCACCTCCGGGTCGCCTTGAGGGAAGGTAACCACCTGCTGCACCACGGTATCGGAGCATCCAAAAGCATTGGTGGCAACCAGGGTAACCGGGGTGGTGCCTGGGGCCAAAACGGTTTGGACATCGGATCCGCTGGCAGTGCCGCCGGGCCACGACCAAGCGCAGGTTAATGCCGCCGGGCCTTGTAGGTTGACCTGATTGGAGCAGGGCTGTGTTGAAGCAGCAAAGGAAACTTCGGGTTTGGGATGCACGGTAAAGTTAACTACGGCGGTATCGGAACCGTTGCAGGCCAGGGGATTTTGGGCTACAAGAGTAACACTATAATTCCCGGGTTGGGGAAAGGTGAGGCTGAGCGCAGTTTGCAGACTGTCGCGCCCACCACCGGGCAACAACCATACGAAGGCATTTCCATTGCTTTGGTTCTGCAGGGTGGTCGAATAGGGTGCACAACCCTCTACACCGCTGGTGGTATACAATGCGTTGACAAAGGGCAGTTCAAAGTCGAACTTAAAAACGGCATTGTTGCAGTTGCTGCTGAGGTTGTTTTGGCTCCAGGCCCCGGGTGTGGTCGGGAAATCGCTGTTTCCACCGCAACCACCGCATACACTTTGGTATATAATTCCATTGGGATCGAAACGGCTGGTGCCCCCATCTACATGCTCTTCACTTACGCCACCACCCAAATAAGAAGCATACAGCAACCCGGCAAAATCGGGCTCCAACACCGCAAAGTAAAAGTCGTCTCCATCGGTGCTGCCCTGCAAGGCATCGGCCGTGAGGGGCATATTGAGCATGTTGGTGTTGGCCAGGGTTCCGCCCCAACCCGAGATGTAAACCCGGTTGCATCGATCCACCAGAAACGCACTCGGCGATAGGTTTATGCCCTGACCATTTCCGATGGTGGTGCTGGCCAAGATGGCCGTGAGTTGAGGATTGTATTGGCGAATAAACTGCCCGCTGGCCGGGTTTACATAAGGTGCATTTAATACCGGAAGCGGACCTGCAGTTTGACCGTAAACATATACCCGCGAGCGCTTATCGAGTTTTACGAAATAACATTGATCGTATTGGCTGGTTCCCAGAAACGTTCCGCCCAGCAAGGTGGAGACGCCCGGTTTCAAACGCACCAAAAAACCATCTACGCTCCCCTGATAGCCGGCTTGTGGACCGCTGCTTCCGGCCGGAAAGGTGTTGGAGGCCGTTCCGCCGGTAACAAAAACCGATCCGTCTTTGGCTACATCCAGGCCGTAAGCTGCATCGTCGTTGCTGCCGCCCAAATAGGTGCTCCATTGAAGCTGGCTGAGATCGGGAGAGAGGCGAAACACCCACCCGTCTGATCCGCCTTGTGCGAGGGCTTGAAAAGGGCTGCCCACCGTTTGCAATCCGGCGCTGCGGGTGGTGGTGGCTACGTAACAAGCTCCCTCGGCATCGAGCACCACCTCACCACGAAAGTAGTCCCCGTAGTTGTAATACAAGCCCTCTGTTGAGATCAGCACCCCATCGTTGTCCGTTCCGCCCATGTAGGTACAACCCAAAAGTTGTGAACCATCTGCCGAGAAGCGAGCCACGTATGCATCTGCTCCGGAGGGAAAGGAAACGGCCACCGAGGCGAGGTTTTCGGGTTGCCCGCCCTGAAAGTTCTGAAAGGCTCCGTTGGGAACGGGAAAATCAGCAGAGCCGGTTACGCCAAAGGCATACAATTGCCCTTGGGCGTTGACCACCAAGCTGTTTACAGTTTCGCCCTGAATTCCACCGAGATAGGTGGAGTAAACCAATGCGCTGCCCGAAGCATTGTATTTGGTGATGACCACATCGGGCGAACCGTAGTTGATGCCCACGCTGGAGGTTACGTCGTAGGCACCCAAGGTAACGGGGTAGCCGGTTTGGAAGGCCATGCCACCCGAGTACAGATTGCCCTGTGCATCGTAGGTTGCCGTCATGCCAAAGTTGTCGGCCTCTGAGCCAGAATAACTGGCAAATACAAGGGTTGGATCGATCCAAAGGGTGTCGCGCCGGCTATAATTTTTGGGTAATGAAAATTTCAACGTATTTCCATCCAAACGAAACGCGCAAGGAATTTCTTTTTTCCCTTTTGAGCCGAGCGTCCAGGCTATGGGTGCATGTTCGATGAGGTGGATGCGGGAAGTGTGCAGCACCAGGTTCCCGGCCTCTAGCTTGGGTGCTGCAGGCAAGCCTTGATAGCTCCATGCAATGCGCGAGGCATCGGCACCCGGCATAACCCTAAAGCTGTATTTAGGATGCCCTTCTGCACTGGAGCCCACCACCAAATCGATGCCCGGATACACCTCGTGCACCCA
>JBEIVB010000139.1:0-5285 GCA_040374085.1 Flavobacteriales bacterium
ATTTGAAATTGTATGGTGCCGTTTTCCGAAACGCCTTTGGGGGCAATGTACTCGAGGTTGGCACCAAAGGATTTGCCCGGTATGGCACCCACCGATATGGAAAGGCCCATGCCCGGCTTCAAACGGCCCACTTCTGCTTCATCTACTTTCCCTTCGAACACCATTTTACCCATATCGGCTATAGAAGCTATGGTGGTGCCTTCGTTGAAGTTGTTGGCTTGAATTACGCTGTTTCCTTCCTTTACCGGTATGTCTAAGATCAAACCCGACAGGGTGGAACGTATGAGGGTGTTGGTGGCATCGCCCATGGATTTCGATATGCCTTCTCGTATCAACTGCACGTTGCTTTCTGCCGCTTCCAATTCCTGACGGGCATTTTTGAGGGCAATATCGCCAACGATCCACTCGGTTTTGGGTATCACTTCCTGTTGATACAGCTTGTTTAAACGGTCGAAATCCAACTGCGCATTCTCCAGCTGAATGCGCGCTCGTTTCACCCGGTTCTCCGCCTCGTTCACCGAAACCAGGTCGGGCACAATGCGGATGCGGGCAATGATGTCTCCTTTCTGAATGGGCTTCCCGGCGGTAACCATGATTTTTTCAATGATGCCCGAAACCATACTTTTAATCAATACTTCTTTTCTCGGCACAACGGTTCCGGTAGCAACGGTCTTACGCACAATGTCGGTGTAGCGAGCATATTCAACGGCATAGCGTTCGGGCTTTTTCTCCTCTCTCGAATAGAGCCAATAGATGGTGCCAAACAAGGAACCCACCAAGGCCAGAATCCAAAAAATACGAAATACTTTTTTCATGTTACAGTTCGCGCATTAGCCCTTTGTACAACAAAAGGGTAGATTGTATGTCGTGCTTGTGTACTTTTTCGTCGGGGGTGTGCACGTTTTCTTCGGCCGGACCAATGAAGCACCAATCAAAGGGATAAGGACTTCTCTGCAACGAGTTTCCATCGCTGCCACCGCTTCCTTCCACTTCAATCTGATGGTCTACGCCCAGCTTGGCGGCAAGGGCTAAAATGCGTTTCAAATAGGGTTTGCGGGGTATGCCCGAGTCGCGCATGGAGATTACCGTTCCTTTGCCGGCATGCACGCCTTCGGTTACCCAGGTAACGTCCAGAATAAGGGCCTGTCGAATCTGAAAACGGTCGTGCAGCACCCGCGCCATCACTTCTGCGTTGCCACCCCCGTGCTCTTCGTATGTGGTAAAGCAAATGATGCCGTTCTCCAGGGTTTTGGCCAATTCCAACGCCAAATACACCCCCAGGCGGTTGTCTAAGTAGCAACACTGTATGGTTTCTTCGGTTTCGCGGTAGTGGGGCACGAAGGTGAGGGAGGTGGCCCGCTCTATGTCGCGGCTGCATTCGGCTTTCAAGGCTCCGTCGTCGCCTACAAGCAAGGTGGCTTCCACATCGCCGTGGCGATCTTTGCCCCGCAGGCGGTATCCGCTTTCCACCCGGGGACCGCCTATTTTTACAAGTTCATTGTTGTACCGAACGGTGAATCCTATGGAGTCCATGTGGGCGAAAACAGCGGTACGCGGTTTCCCAAATACCAACATGAGACCATCCTGAAACTCGGGTCCAAAATGTATTTCGGGCTGAACTTTCCAGGTGTGCTTCACCTCCGAAATGTGGTTCATAAGAAAAACCGATAGGTTGATCTCTTCACCTGAAGGCGCCTCAATGCTGCACAGGGTTTTTAGCAATTCCATGGTTGAGTAGGCTTTTCAGGTCCGAAAGTACGGCAATCCCGCCAATGCCCGCTGCATTAGGGTTTGCTTTTCATCAACAACCCGGCGGTAATGCGGGCAGAGTGCAGGCATAGGGGCACCCCGCCACCCGGGTGCACGCTGCCGCCGCACACAAAGAGCCCGCGCGGTTTAAGCACGTCGTTGCGGTGGCGCAGAAAGGCGGCCCAGCGGTTGTTTGAGGAGTTGCCGTATAAAGAGCCTCCGAATGAAGAGGTCCTGCGCTCAATTTCCCGCGGATCCATCACGTCTTCGTGCTCGATGCGCCCGGTAAGGGGGGTGTTCAATTGCTCCTCTAAGCGGCCGATCACACGCTCCCGTGTCTGGCGTATCCATTGCTCCCAATCTTGACCCCTGTTGGGTGGGGTGTTCACCATCACAAACCAATTCTCGCTTCCGGCCGGGGCATCTGCGGCTTCGTATTTCGAGGTGATGTTTAGGTAAATGGTGGGATCATCGGCAATGACCTGCTCCCGGAAGATTTGCTGAAACTCTTTTTTATAATCTGAACTGAAGAAAATGTTGTGCAATCCCAGCTCCGAGAAGGTGCCTTTTATGCCCCAATAGAAGATGATGGCCGAGGACGATTTCTCTTGTGTGAGCAGTTTCTCCGGTGGTTTTATGTCGGCCAGCAGTTTGCGGTAGGTGGGCAATACATCCATATTGGAAACCACCCATTTTCCGGGCATAAACCTACCCCCGCTTACAATGCCGGTTACCTTGCCGTTCTGGTGGGCAATGCGCTCTACCGGGGCGTTGAATTGAAATTCCACACCCAGGTCGCAACAGAGTTTATATAGGGCTTTGGTTATGGAATACATGCCACCTTCGGGCAGATAGGCGCCTTTGCCGTGCTCGAGGTGAGGTATGAGGTTGAGCAGGGCCGGCGCCTGGTGCGGATCGGAACCGTTGTAGGTGGCAAAGCGGTTGAAATACTGCTGCATTTCGGCGGTTTGCAGGTGCTTGCTGTTGTAGGAGGCCATGCGGTCGAGCATGGGCAGCCGGTGCAGCGCACCCAGCAGCCTCAGGGTTTTGCGGTTTAGGAGTTGGCGGGGGTGATGCAGGCTGTTTTCCAGAAACACTTCGCCCGCATGCGCATACATCCATTCCGATTGCTTCAGGTATCCGAGTATGCGCTCGGCCGGTTCGCCGGTTGCCTCAGAGGCACGCGCAGCAAATTGTGCAGCATCGGCATGGGCCACAAAGCGCTTTCCGTTGGCGAAGAAGTAATGGGTGAGCTCATCCAGTTTGCGGTAGCGGTAGTAGTCGCGCGGGTTTTTGCCGCAGTCTTCAAAAACCCGATCCAAGGCTTCGGGCAAGGTAAACAAGGAGGGACCCCGATCGAAGCGGTAGGCCCCGAGCCACATCTCCCTCAGCTTTCCACCTGCACCATCGGCGGCTTCCCAAACGGTGGTGGCGTAGCCCGCATGCGCCAAGCGCGCGGCACAGGCCAGCCCCGCCACGCCCGATCCAATGATGTGCACGCGTGGCCCGCTCATGGCTTGCGCTTTGGGTTGGACTTAGGCTCGGGAGCGGCTCCGGTGATATGCATTTCTTTTATTAAATGCGGAGCGTTGCCGTAGCGGTCTATTATGAAAAGGGTGTAGCGTATGTCCAGCACAATGTTGCGGCATTGCTGTGGGTCGTATTGCAGGTCGCTCATGGTTCCTTCCCAACACCGGTCGAAGTTGGTGCCTATGAGCTCGCCCCGGGCGTTGAGCACCGGACTGCCCGAGTTGCCGCCCGTGGTGTGGTTGCTGGCTATGAAGGCCACCGGCAAGCGCCCATCGGATAAGGCCCAGGGACCAAAGTCTTTGCTGTTGTATAAAGCCTCCAACCGCGGGGGAACGCGGTAGTCTTCGGCACCCATGGTTTTTTTCTCCATTACCCCATCTAAGGTGGTTTGCCAATGGTATTGTACGCCGTTGCGCGGGGCATAGCCCTGCACCTTACCGTAGGCAACGCGCAGGGTGCTGTTGGCATCGGGATACCATTTTTGGGTGGTATCGGCGTTCAGCAAGCACGCCATCTGGGTGCGCAAGGCAAGTTGCTGCTGGCTTTCCATTTTGGTTAGGGTAGGGCGTATGGTTTCCTGAAAGGCTTTGGATATGGGGGCCGCAATTTTATAAAGGGTGTCGCGGTGCCAGGCATCGAGCCGGTTGGGCCACGCGCTCACCCAAGCTTTGAGGCTGTCGGCAGAGAAGAGGGCGGTCTGCTTCCAAAGGGCTTTGGTGGCGCTGCTCAGCAAAGAGGGAGGCAGGTGGGCTTTCCACCACGCATCGTTTTCTTGATGGTTCTTCCACCAGGGCTTTAGCGCCTCCCATACGTTGGCGTCTAATTCATAGCGGTAATCTTTTAAAAATCTTCCCACCCCGGCAAGAAAGGCATCCCGCTCTTTTATGCGGTTGGCCGGGGTTAGGGTGGTGTCGCGCATGCGTTGCTCCAATTGCCAAAGGGTGTTCACCAGCGAGAAGGCTTCTACGCCCAACCAGGCTTCCTGAAAGGCCAGCCGGGTGCGGTTGAGGGGACGTATGCCGGCCGTTAAGGCCGTCAACAAGCTGTCGGATTCCCGGGCCGCTCGTGCGGTGGCGGGCTTTTTTATTTCGTTCAGCATGCGCTGCCTCTGCCGGCGCTTCTCTACGGCACGGGTGCGGTTGAGGCCCAGGATTTCTCCCTGCCATTTTTTCCAGCCGTTGGCCAGTGACGAGAATTTTGAGGCGTATTGCAGGTTAACGGTGTCGTTGTTTTTCATGGCAGCATCCCACACACCCAAGCGTATCGTGCGCAGCTTCACGCGGATGGGGTCGTCGTCGTCCCGTATCTGCTCCAGCATGCTGGGGTGCAGGTAGGCGTTGGTGCGCGCAGGAAAGCCCATAACCATGGTAAAGTCGCCCTCTTTAACGCCGGTGGTGCACACAGAAAAAACAGCTTTTGGCTGATAGGGGCTGTTGCCTTTGGCATAGGATGCGGGTTGGTTGGCGCTGTCGGCGTACACGCGAAAGAGGCTGAAGTCGCCGGTGTGCCTGGGCCACATCCAGTTGTCGGTTTCGGCACCAAATTTCCCAATGTCTACGGGCGGTGCCCCCACCAAGCGCACGTCTTTGAATACCAACAAGCGAATGGCTATGTATTGGTTTCCGTGATAAAAAGATTTGATCTGCACCACCTCTCCTTTCTGCTTGGACAGGGTTTCTTCCAGGGTTTGTATGCGCTTTTTTATGGCGGCTTCGCGTTCTTCGGGTTTCAGGCTTTGCGACAAGTCCACCAACACGTTTACGGTAACGTCTTCCATGCTTTGCACAATGCTGCACGTGAGGCCCTGTGCGGGCATCTCGGCGGTTTCGGAGGAGGCCCAAAAGCCGTCTTTCAACCAGTCGTGCTCCAAGCTCGAGAGCTGTTGTATGGCGTCGAACCCACAGTGGTGGTTGGTGATGAGCAAGCCTTTGCCGGAAACAAATTCACCGGTGCAGCCGCCCCCAAAGAGCACCACCGCATCTTTGAGCGAGGCTTTGTTGGCATCG
>JBEIVB010000006.1:0-53843 GCA_040374085.1 Flavobacteriales bacterium
CCCCCAAGGATTTAAGGTGCTTCAAGTAGCCATGCTCGCTCATGGGCGAACCAATATTCAATGGCTTTTTAAGAAGGATGTTTTTTGGAACGGTTTGCGTAATAAGTTCTTCCAGGGAGGAACATCCCAAAAGATTCAGCATTTCGGCTTGCTCCTTGGGGTTTGGGCCAATGTGGCGGCTGGCAAATGAATCGTTGTACATGAGAGAAAAAAAGCGCCCAAAGATAGGCAATAGGCAAGCGTGAAACGATGGGAGTGCAACAAGGCTCTGCTTAAAAAGTTCGAAGAAGGAGGCAACCCTAGGTCTCCTTTTTCTCAGGTTGAGAATGGGCCGCCAATTTGCGTTACTTTTGGCCCGTTTCTAATCTGTACACGGCTTTTGCATATGGATAAGCACAGCTACCTCAACAACGGACACTCCGCCGCCATCGACGACCTCTACGAACATTATCTGAAAGACGAAAGCTCTGTCGATGTGGGTTGGCAAAAATTCTTTGAAGGATTTGAGTTCGCCCGCACTCAGTTTCCCATGCTGCCCTCTGCAGGTCAAGGTTCAACAGAGGTTCCCGAAAAGGTGCGAAAGGAGTTTGCTGTATTGAATCTCATCAACCTATATCGCACCGCCGGCCACCTCTACACCGAAACCAATCCTGTGCGCAAACGCAGGCAATATACTCCCACGCTGGATGATATTCAGTTGATTGGGCTCTCGTCGGCCGATATGGATACGGTGTTTGAAGCGGGTCGAGAAATAGGCTTGGGACCGGCCAAACTCAAAGATATTATTTCCTTTCTGAAGGATACGTATTGTCGTACCATCGGGGTAGAGTATAAGTACATACGCAACAATAAGGTCTCCGATTGGCTGCAAAGCAAGATGGAGGCTTCCCGTAATCATCCCAGTCTATCGGTAGAGGAAAAACACAACCTTCTTCATATGATCAGCAAGGCGGTGGTGTTTGAAAATTTTTTGCATACCAAGTTCGTTGGCCAAAAGCGATTTTCCCTTGAAGGTGCTGAGGCCATGATTCCGGCGTTGGATGCCATCATCGACAAAGGCGCCTCACTGGGCATTCAGGAGTTCATTATTGGCATGGCGCACCGAGGTAGACTCAATGTACTGGCCAACATCATGAACAAAACCTATGAGGATATTTTCAACGAATTCGAAGGGAAAGAATACGAAGATTCCTTGTTTGATGGGGATGTGAAGTATCACTTGGGATATTCAACAAACATTGTTACGAAAGAAGGCAAAAGGGTTCACCTCAGCTTAACTCCAAATCCCTCCCATTTGGAAGCTGTGGCTCCAGTCGTAGAGGGCATTACCCGAGCAAAAGCCGATCAGGCATACGGCGGAGATTTTAACAAAATTGCTCCAATTGTCATTCATGGAGATGCCGCTATTGCTGCTCAGGGCATTGTGTACGAAGTCATTCAGATGAGCAAGCTCGAAGGCTACCGTACAGGTGGAACCATTCATTTGGTCATCAACAATCAGATTGGATTCACGACCGATTATCTCGATGGCCGTTCCAGTACCTACTGCACAGACATAGCTAAGGTGGTGCTTTCACCGGTGTTTCATGTGAACGGAGATGATGTGGAAGGGCTTGTGTACGCCATTCGTTTGGCCATGGAGTTCCGTCAGCATTTTCACCGTGATGTATTCATCGACCTCTTGTGTTATCGCAAATACGGACACAACGAAGGCGATGAACCAAGGTTTACACAACCTTTGTTGTATAAGGCCATTGCTGCTCACAAGAACCCACGCGAGATTTATCTGCAAAAGTTGTTGGACGAAGGTGTTGTTTCTTCCGATGCGGCCAAGACCATAGATGGAGATTTTAAGAAGATGCTTCAGGAGCGTTTGGATGAAGCTAAGCAAATCCGAAAAACTAAGATAACCTCGTTCCTAGAGGGTTCCTGGAAGGGCATTCGCATGACCACCGATGCCGATTTTGAACAATCGCCCGATACTGCGGTAAAAGCAGAGTTGCTGAAAAAACTGGCGGAAAGCATTTCCTCCTTACCGGTCGGTCAAAAGTTTTTCTCCAAAACCGAGAAGCTTTTTTCCGATCGCAAAAAAATGATTTCCGAAGATTCTTTCGACTGGGCGATGGGCGAGCTTATGGCGTATGCCTCCTTGTTGTCAGAAGGCCATCCGGTGCGTTTAAGTGGGCAAGATGTAGAACGCGGAACGTTCTCGCATCGTCATGCCGTGTTGAAGCTCGAGGATTCAGAGGACGAGTACGTGCCTTTGCGTCATCTTCCGTTTGAAGCCGCCCGCTTTGATGTGTACAACAGTTTACTCTCGGAATATGGCGTGCTTGGGTTTGAGTATGGCTATGCCATGGCAAGCCCAAACAACCTCACCATTTGGGAAGCTCAGTTCGGGGACTTTAACAACGGGGCCCAAATCATCATCGACCAATATCTCAGCAGTGCCGAGGACAAATGGAGAAGAATGAACGGCATCTGTTTGTTTTTGCCTCATGGTTACGAAGGACAAGGTTCTGAGCACAGCTCTGCCCGCATCGAGCGCTTTTTGGTGCTTTGTGCCGAGAATAATATGTACGTAGTAAATTGTACAACCCCTGCGAACTTCTTCCACGCCATACGGCGCCAAATGAAGAATCCATTCCGGAAACCGCTGATTGCCTTTACCCCCAAGAGTCTCCTTCGTCACAACAAATGCGTTTCTCCCATGTCTGCTTTTGTAAATGGAGGATTCAAAGAGGTAATCGATGATGATGGGGTTAAGCCATCAGATGTGCGTCGTGTTGTTTTGTGCTGGGGCAAGGTTTACTACGATTTGCTCGATTTCCAACAAAAAGAAGGCGCAAACGATGTTGCAGTGGTGCGCATAGAGCAGATGTATCCATTCCCGAAAAAACAGGTTCAGGCAGTGCTGTCGCGCTACACCAAAGCCAAAGAAACGGTTTGGGTTCAGGAAGAGCCTCTGAACATGGGCGCATGGGCGTATTTGTTGCGCACCGTACGCGATATTCCGTTGCAGGTAGTAGGAAGGGAGGAAAGCGCTTCTCCGGCCACCGGTTCACCTAAGGTGCATCAGCGCCAGCAACGCGAGATTTTAGAAAAGGCGTTTGATCGGGTTGCGGTAAAGAGTTAGTGCTCCACCTCATCGGAAGAGGAAACAGGGCTCTCTTTCGCAAGAAGTTCCGCGCCGAACGTTGCGGCAAAGTGCTTAAGAATGCGCTCGTGCACCAAGTTCATGGATACTTCCTGACCCAACTCGCGCGACAAGGATGTAACGTCTTTGTCGCGTATGCCACACGGTACCATCCACCCAAACGGCGTGAGGTCGTTGTTTACATTCAGTGCCCAGCCGTGCATGGTAATCCAACGGCTGCACCGTATTCCCATAGCACAAATCTTCCGTGCGCGCTCCGGATGCTCGGGTTCAAGCCAAACACCGGTGTATCCGGGGTAGCGGCCAGATTCTATGCCAAAATCGCGAAGGGTAAGGATGATGGTTTCTTCCAATAGCCTCAGATACCGGTGTATGTCGGTAAAGAAGCATTCCAAATCGAGAATGGGATAACCAACGCATTGCCCAGGACCATGATGGGTGATGTCGCCGCCACGGTTTATTTTTATATATTCTATTTGATGATCAAAAAGAAACTGCTCATCCACTAATAAGTTCAAAGTATTGCCACTTTTTCCTAGGGTAAAGGTAGAGGGATGTTCGCACAGCAGAAGTTGATGGTTTGAAAACGGCAATTCGGAATTTGATCTGCGAAGGGTTTTTTCAGAAACCTTTTCGGCCAACAGGTTTTCCTGTAAATCCCAAGCCTTCCGGTATGGAATGATTCCGAGACGTAGAATTTCTACTGTTTTATTGGTATCCATGAATCTTTATAAAATTTCCGTTCTTAAGGCTTCTACTGGCCTTATTCTTACCGCTTTGAGAGCCGGAATCAAACCGGCCATCAATCCACCGGCCACAAGCAGTCCCAGAGCGGTTAGCACCACATTTAGGTTTACCTCAGGGTTGCGGAACATGGGAACATCGGGGCCGATTAAGTTTCCTATGGCGGTGATCAGTCCCAAACCGCTGAGCAATCCTAGGTAACCTGCTGTAGAGGTAAGAAAAACCGATTCGAGTAAAACTTGGGTTACTACTTCAAATGGTCGAGCGCCTAAGGCCCGCTTCACCCCAATTTCTCGGGTGCGCTCCCTTACCACGATGAGCATGATGTTGCTTACTCCTATTATGCCCGCCAGCAATGTGCCCGTGCCCACAATCCAAATGAGGGTGGAAATTCCATTGAAGAGACCATTCATTTTGGCAAATTCCGCCTCTGCATTCCAATGCCCTATTGCTAATTCATCATCAGGATGCACATCGTGTCTTTTGGCCAATAATGCAATGGTTTTTTTTTCGGTAACGTCACAAGGCACTCCGGGCTTGGATGTTATGGAAAACCAACCGACTCGGTTGCCCAGATGAAAGGCACGTTGAAAGGTGGTAAAGGGTACAAAAATGGTTTGGGCGAGTTCCCCTCCATCGTTCGTTTTCTCGGATTTGAAGTGCCCCACAACCTGAAAAAAGACCCCGTTGATTTGAATGTGCTTTCCCAAAACTTGTCGCTCTTTGTCAAACAGAACCCCCTCTACGCGATCTCCAATTACGCACACTTTCCGATTCTCCTGGATATCCCGTTGGTTTAGAAATCTGCCTTTTATCTTGCGAATGGGTTGAATGGCCAGCACATCAGGAAAGTCGCCCATGACCGAAAATGTGCCCGAATGGATTCCATGTATGATGTTGGTATTTCCTCCATAATCTCCCAATTGATTGCGCGCCGATATGACATCCGCTTCCGGAACCTGTTTTCGGATGGCCATCACATCATCGTTGTTAAAATCAAAGTTCCTTCCACGTTTAAATCCATGGTACGGTTTGCTGGTAACCTGTGTCCAGAGGTAAAAACTATTGGTGGCGAAATCCGAAAAGTCGGAGGTCGCTCCGTTTCTCAAACCCTTTCCAGCGCCAATCATAACCACAAGCATAAAGATGCCCCAGAATACGCCGAGTGCGGTAAGAAAGCTGCGCAAGCGATTTTTTCGCAAGGTGGCAAAGATCTCTTGCCAGTTGTCTGAGTCGAGTATGGTTAGGCGCATCTCATTCTTCTTTAAGCGCTTGAACAGGAGGAATTGAGGCGGCTCGTCTGGCCGGAATAAAGCCCGCCAGCAATCCGCATGCAACCAGCAGCGCAAGCGCAGATAGGGCAAGGCGAAGATCCACGCCGGGATTTTGAAAGAAGTCGTTTTCGGGCAATGCTTTGGCGGCCAGTTCTAAGGTACCGATGCCCAGCAGCAAGCCAATGTATCCGCTCAGTCCGGTAATCAAAACCGATTCTTGCAATACCAATGATACCAAAGAACGCGGGGTCGCTCCCAGTGCTTTGCGGATGCCAAATTCCCGGGTCCGCTCCTTCACCACAATCATCATAATGTTGCTTACACCCACGATTCCAGAGAAGATGGTACCCAAGCCAATGATCCAAATGAAGAGCCGAATGGAGGTGAGTACCTGCATCACTCTTTTGTAATTTTCTAGGTTGTTGTTCACATACAAGGCCCGATCGTCTTTCGCATCGAATTCGTGCAACACCGCCAATCGATTCCGAACTTTATTCGCCAAATCCAAACTCCCTTCCAAGTCACCCCCCGCTGAAAAAACCACTTGCGAAACGCGCTGGTTACCGGTAAAGGTACGCTGTGCAGCGGAAGAGGGAATGTAAATGCGGTTGTTGTCGCCCGGCCCACCTTTGTCGGAGAATGTGCCTATTACTTTAAATGAAAATCCGCCCAACCACAGGTATTGCCCCTCTGCAGGTTGGTTCGGGAAAAAAGTGGCTTTTACCGGCAGGCCAATGCAACACACTTTTCGGCCCTCTTCCTGGTCGGGATCGTTTAGGAAACGACCGCTTTCTACCCGAATGTTCTCCCCAAACCGCATGCCTTTCATACACCCTCTTACATCAAACGAAGCATATTGTTGACCGTGCACAACGGTAACCGGCTGATTCAAATGTACCCGGGAAGTAAGATGCTCTACATTCGGAAATGCCGAGGAAAGGAAGTCTACATCGCGATTGGTTAAACGAATTGCCCGGCCCCTTTGGTAACCGTGATAGGGTTCTGCCGTTTGGCCACCGCTCACCCAAATGGTGTTTACCGCATCGCCGGCAAACTGCTCGTTTACTCCGTTCTCCAACCCCTTGCCCGAACCCAGGAGCAACACCAACATGTATATGCCCCAACCTACACTTAAGCAGGTTAGGAAGGTCCTGAGCCGGTTGCGCTTCAGGGTGGAAAAAATCTCGGACCAGGTATCGGGGTCGAACACGGATTTGCGAACGGAGTTCGAAGGTAGGCATTTGATTCTGCAACCCGCGAAAACTCGCTTTCTTTGGAGCATGGAAACACATTCACCCATCGTTCTGATTACCGGAGCAACCTCGGGAATTGGTTTGGCCTCAGCCAAGAAGTTTGCCCAAGCCGGCTATAGACTGGTGCTGCTTGCCAGAAGAATAGAGCGGCTTCAGGCCCTGAAAACAGACCTTCAAGAGGAATACAGTGTTGAGGCACAGATTTTGGTAGCCGATGTTCGAAACCGAACCCAGTTGGAAACCGCACTCAATAGCCTCCCCGAAAGTTGGTCTTGTCCAGATGTGCTCGTCAATAATGCCGGCCTCGCTCTGGGACTAGGCACCATCGATCAAGGCAATCCCGATGATTGGGATGTAATGATTGATACCAATATAAAAGGATTGTTGTATGTAACCAGCATCATTAGTAAGAGAATGGTGTTAAGGGAAAAAGGTCACATCATCAACATTGCCTCCATTGCCGGCAAAGAGGTGTATCCAAACGGAAATGTGTATTGTGCCACAAAGTTTGCGGTAGATGCGCTCTCCCGTGGCATGCGCATAGATCTTCTGCATGCCGGAATTAAGGTCACCAACATTGCTCCCGGTATGGTGGAGACCGAGTTTTCTTTGGTTCGGTTTAAAGGCGATGCCCAGCGGGCAGAACAAACCTACAAGGGCTTGAAGCCCCTCTCTGCAGAAGACGTTGCCGAGGCCATCTGGTTTGCTGCCAGCCAGCCGCCTCATGTTAACATAAACGATATTTTACTTACTCCGCTTGCTCAAGGCAGCACCCGTGATGCGATTCGAAAAACATAACTTTTTTATTGTATTACTAGTTTGGATTTCAATCTCCGGATTCACCCCAGCGGACTCTGGAGCTGAGCAAGATGTGATCGATGTGCTCAACCGCTTGCGTGCTGCACCGGCCGTTTTTGCAGAGCATGAGTTAAGGCCGTGGGCAGACTCTATGGGCTTTTCCCAAAGTCCGGCATTTCACTCCCTCATGGTCGAGCTTAATCAAACTCCGCGCCTGTCTGCTCTTTCGTCGGTTTCGACTCTTCAAGCCATGGCCAGAGCGCATGCATTGGATATGGGGAAAACGGGCAAGGTTGGGCACACCGGGTCAGCAGGTGCTAGCTTTCCAAAGCGGGCGAAACCGCTCCTAGATGCATTTCAGGTTGTACAAGAGAATTGCCAGTACGGCTATAAAGATCCCCTGAGCGTGATATGCGATCTGCTCATCGACGAAGGGGTTCCGGGTTATGGTCACAGGAAGAGCCTCTTGAATCCGCAATTACGCTATGTTGGCGTTGCTTTTGAAAGGCACAAGAAGTATAAAATTAACTGTGTTATTGAACTGGCCGGAGATTCGATTCGCTGATCAAAACTCTTCTTTCCAACGCATTTGAATGTGCGGTATTCCGTCTTCGTCATAGGGCTCAGACTCCGTAACGAATCCAAAGGAGGTGTAAAAGTTCTCTAAATACTGTTGAGCCGAAATAACCACATCTTCGAAAGGATAGTACTGCCCCATAAACCGCAACGCTTGCCTCATCAGCATCCGCCCGTGGCCTTTGGCGCGAACATCCAGAGGAGTTACCACTCGACCAATGGAAGCTTCGGCATATTTTAATCCGGCCGGCATTAAGCGGCAATACGCCACCAAATGGGTTCCTTGCCACCCAAGCAGGTGAAAGCAGCGCTGATCCAATCCATCCAAATCCCGGTATAAACACTGCTGTTCTAATACAAACACCTCCTCGCGCAGCGCAAGTGCGGCATACAGCTCCGAAGCCGACAGGTCGTCAAAATGCTTAACTATCCAATTGGTGCTCATGTGGGAATGGAACTTTTCTTGAGAATGGTACCTTTGCCATTCGCTACAAATTTAAGCCAATGAGAACCATAGACCTACGCTCCTTTGCCGGAAAAAGGGTGCTCATTCGGGTGGACTTCAATGTTCCACTCGATGCTGAGTTTCGGATTACGGATGATACCCGCATACGGGCGTCCTTGCCCACCATCCAAAAAGTGTTGGCCGATGGAGGCAGCGTCATCTTGATGAGTCATCTGGGTCGGCCCAAAGAGGGGCCCACTGCGGCTTTTTCTCTGCGCCACCTGGTTCCGCATCTCAGCCAATTGCTGCAAACGCCCATCCTTTTTGCCGACGATTGCATAGGCGAGCAGGCCGTTTCCTTGTCTTCTTCTTTACAACCTGGGTCTGTTTTGCTGCTCGAAAACCTACGTTTTTATAAAGAGGAAGAGAAGGGCAATTCTGATTTTGCCGCTAAGTTGGCAGCATTGGGAGACGTGTATGTGAACGATGCCTTTGGAACCGCGCACAGGGCCCATGCTTCTACCGCCGTTATGGCTCAGTTTTTTCCTGTTGAGCGCTATTTTGGTTACCTAATGGCAAAAGAGGTGGAGAGTGCTACCCGCGTAATGAACCATGCCGAGGCACCGTTTACCGCCATTATGGGTGGGGCAAAAGTTTCGGATAAAATTCTCATCATAGAAAACCTTCTCAATAAAGTCAATCACTTGATTTTGGGTGGAGGAATGGCGTTTACTTTTTTAAAAGCTCAAGGCTATGAAATAGGAAACTCTATTTGTGAAAATGATAAGTTGGATCTGGCTTTGAAGGTATTGGCGATGGCCAAAGAGAAGGCCGTTCAGGTATGGTTGCCCTCCGATGTGGTGCTGGCCAATGCCTTTTCAAATGAAGCCGAGACCCAGGTAGTGGACGTTCGCCAAATACAACCCGGATGGATGGGCCTCGACATTGGTCCAAAGTCCCAGTCGGCTTTCCGCCAAATTATAATGGCTTCCAAAACTGTGTTATGGAACGGTCCAATGGGTGTTTTTGAAATGGAACGGTTCAAAAAAGGCACCAGCTCCATTGCCCAGGCTTGTGCCGAGGCAACTCAGAAAGGGGCGTTTACCTTAGTGGGTGGAGGCGATTCGGTAGCTGCAATCAATCAAAATGGCCTAGGCGATGCCGTTTCTTTTGTGTCAACAGGCGGAGGTGCGCTGCTTGAATTTATGGAAGGAAAAATATTGCCAGGTATTCAGGCAATATTGGATTAGCGTTATGAAATTAAGCGTTGGCGCAGAATGAACTCGAGCTGTTCATTGGTGCGAATCAACTCCCGTGAAAGTTTCTTTTCTCCACGGGTTTGGGCCACGTTGCGAGCAGCTTCCAACAGGATTTTCCGAAGCGCTTCAGCTTCCCAAGGTTTTTGAACGTAACAGGTTATTTTCCCTTCGTTCACGGCATCTCTCAACGCCTCCAAATCGGTGAAACCGGTAAGCAGGATACGGGCTTGATCTGGGTATTTGCTTCGTGCAACAGCCAAAAGTTCTGTCCCCAATTGTTCCGGCATCCGTTGGTCCGTAACCAGCACGTGCACATCTTCTTTCTCTAAAACCTCCAATGCTTCTGAAACCGAACCTGCTGTTAGCACCTCGAAATCCCGTCGAAAGTTGGCTCTGAAGGCAACAAGATTGTGCGCCTCATCGTCTACATACAAGATTTTGGCCTTAACGGCGGATTCCATGAGCTGTGGGTTTCAAACCCGAAGATATTGAAAATCATCAATCGAACCCGCATTTTTTTTTCTTCGTACTTCCAAGAGGTTAATTTTGTTGTACCTTGTAGGGCATGAGTAAAGGACCCTCTTGTGTATCCGAGTTCGAGCATCGCTCACCTTCCTTTCAAGGACATTCTTGGCAGCCCATCATTTTACATCCCGTTTTGGATCCGGATTGGCATAGCATTCAACAACTTCAATCCGATACCACTGTAACGGTTTTCGATACCCTTTTGGAGCAGTTGGATGAGTGGGTGGAAACCAACTTGCCCAATAAAACGCTCAATCACCAGGAACGACAAATGCTCGTGAAAGAGGCTTTGGGAGACATGGATCCCCAACGCTACGGTGTTTGGGTTTACTATCCTTGGAAGCGTTATCTGGTGCACCTTTTGCATAAAGAGCAGTTCATTAGGGTACGCACCGATCGAAACCGGAACAAGATAACCGCCACTGAGCAGGAAATATTGCTCAACAAGAAGGTTGGTGTAATAGGTCTGTCTGTTGGACAGTCTGTATCCCTTGTCATTTCAATGGAGCGCATTTGTGGAAGTCTTCGCTTGGCCGATTTTGATCTCCTTTCTCTCAGCAACCTCAACCGATTGCGAGCTCCAGTGCACAGCATTGGTCTACCCAAAACCATTGTCGTTGCCCGCGAGATTGCCGAGCTCGATCCATTTCTCTCCGTAGAGATTTTTCCCGAAGGTGTCAACGCAGGCAATCTGGATGCGTTTCTTACGGGAGAGGATGGGAAAGCCAAACTCGATTTACTCGTCGAAGAATCGGATGGATTCGACGCCAAAATTCGGGCTCGTCAACGCGCAAAAGCATTTGGTATTCCGGTTCTTATGGAGGCAAGCGACCGCTGCATGTTGGATATTGAACGCTTCGATCGGGAGCCATCCAGGCCTTTGCTGCACGGCTTGCTCGAAGGCATCGACCCCGACTCCTTGGCGTCATTAGGATCTACCGAAGAAAAAATCCCCATCATGTTAAAGGTGCTCGGCATCGAACAAGCTTCGGTTCGGCTTAAAGCATCCATGCTGGAAATAGGACAATCGGTTTCCACCTGGCCTCAGCTGGCCAGCGCCGTAGCCATGGGCGGTGGCGTTGCCGCCGATATCGCACGCCGTATCCTACTTGATCAACATCAGGAATCCGGGCGTTTTTACATAGACCTTGATGCCATGTTTGCTGCACCTTCATCACATTTGGTTGATGATTCAGAAATGGAATTGCGTTCGTGGGATTGGTGTTGGAGTCAGGTGGATGCAGGAGCCAATCCGGCCACCGAAAGTCCTACTTTGGAAGAGGTTACTCAAATGATTGAAGCCGCGCGGTGGGCACCATCAGGAGGGAATGCTCAACCTTGGAGATTTTGCTTTCACAAGGGTAGGCTGTGGATGTTCGATGGCGTGGACTGCCGCAACACCTTACTGGGCTATGGGCAATATCCTCACCACGTGGCTCTGGGTGCTGCCTGGACAAACCTCAGTCAAATGGCTGCCCATCTTGGTTGGAGAGCCACACTGGAGGAATTGACGTTAACAAACAATCCGGCCCGCGCAGCCATTATTTCCTTTTCCAAGCTTTCATCGGCATCAGGCAGATCTCTCTATGTTGCCAAAACCCTCCGCCAGACCGATCGTAGGCATGCTCCGGTGTTGCCGGTTCCTCTGCATGTACAAAGTGCTTTAACAGCACAACAAGAGGGAATACCATCTGTTTCGACTCGGTTTATTGAGCCCGGAGCCCGCCTAAACGCTCTAACAGAAATCATTGCAACCTCTGAAAAAATTCGATTGTTGGATCCCAAAGGAGGGCTTGATTTTATAAAAGAAGTTCGATGGACTCTTGATGAAGCAAACAAAGGCGATGGCATCGACATTGCTACCATTGAAGCAACGGCAAAAGAAAGGGCGGGCTTCGAATTGTTTCGACAGTTGTCCGTGCAGGATGCATTGCGGCAATGGAAGGGTGGAGGAGCTTTCAAAACGTATACGCGGAATTATCTTAGGGCGTCTTCCGGTATTTGGGTTATATCCGGCGATGTGCGCGACCCGAACAGATTTTTTCACGCCGGATGCCTTCTCCAGCGTATGTGGCTCGAGGCAGAGAACCAGGCTTGGCACCTGCATCCATGCGGCGCATTGGCTTTTCTTGCAGCACGCGTTGAGGAGGGCAGGGGAGAGGGCATGTTGGCCGAAACCCAAATCGGAATTTCAACCCTCCTGGGGGAATTAAGAAGTGTTCTTGAGTTAAACAGCAACCAACAAGTGTTATTTATGGTACGCATGCTTAAGGTTGAGGGAAGCCCCCAGCCTTCTAAACGCCTACCCATTGAAGCAATTTTTCGGTATGAATGAGCTATTAGGTGCCATTGATTTTCAGTTTTTCCATGCCATACGCGATTTTCCTACTTGCACGAGATTTCGTGAGGGTCATGTGAATGTGCTAAAGGCATATAACATTACCAATATAACCACCAACAACGATAATTGGATGGCTAATCCGGGTGTTTATGGAATTGTTGCGCTTGAGCGGGAATCGCAAAATGTTGTGGGTGGAATTCGCATTCACCTATCCAGCCCACAGCACTCCTTGCCTGTTGAGCAAGCCATCGGCAAAATGGATCCACGCATTCATAGCCTAGTAGAGCACATGCGCGAGGAGGGTCCTGTGGCTGAGCTTTGTGCTCTTTGGAACGATCGGTTGGTTGCCGGTTGGGGAATCAGCCTCCTGCTCACCCGCGCGGGAATTGCCATAAGTGGCTTGATCGGAGTAAAAACCTTAATGGGAATTTGCGCTGATTACACCCTTCCCATGTTCCAACGCGTAGGATTTGTTGTCAACAATCAACTGGGCACAGAGGGAACATTCCCTTATCCCAATCAAGACTATCTGGCAAGGGTTCTCGGGATATTAAACGCCGAAACATTGGACACCGCTCTCGAGGAAGATCGCATAAGAATGATGGCTCTTAGAACCAATCCCAATCAGCAGTATTTTGAAGAGACCAGCAAAGGAATTGTAGATTCAAACTATGCTATATGGACAAGTTAAGCGTTGCCCACCTAGGTAGGTTGGGTCTATTGTTGATTTTTTTTTCGAGTACGCTTTCCATTGCGAAAACATTAACGCTTCAACCCGGTTTTTCGGGGGTTTCCGCTGGGAAGTACTTGCATTATTACGAGGATCAGTCTTCAGTCCTCCCTTTGGATCAGGTAATGAACAAGTCTTTCAGGGCATCGGGAAAGGACGTATTAAACTTTGGTATTACTCCAGCCACCGTTTGGCTGAAGCTTGAAGTTTGCAACCGAACATCATCTCCATCGGTATTCCTCCGTCTGAACCAGCCCATATTAGATGAAGTTGTGCTTTATAGTCAGGAGTCTGAAACAAAACGTTGGAAGACTGAGCGCGTTTCAGAAGAACTGCCTTTTCACATGCGCAGGTTCTTAACTCCAGAGTACCTTTTTGAGCTTGATTTACCCAAGGGGGCAACCCAAACTTTTTTCATTAGGATTAAGGCAAAAGAAAACATACAGATTCCTTTAACGATCGAAAGTCATCAGCACCTCTTGAAGCAAACAGTTGAGGGAAATCTTGCAGCAGGAGTTTACGTGGGCATCATGTTGGTTATGTTGCTGTATAACTTTTTTATTTATTGGATTTTTCGGGATCGTTCCTATTTGGTATATACGGCATATATCCTACTTATCCTCATAACCCAAACCAGTTTGCAGGGCCTTCCTTTTCAATTTTTGTGGCCCAACCTCCCTGTTTTTGCTGTCTATGGATCTTTTGTTTTTCCAGCCTTGGTGGGAATTGCGGGCTTGGAATTTTTTAAAAACTTCACCCATTTGCGCGATAAGTCACCCAAGGCATATCGATATTCTTATCTGTTTTATCCTGCCTATTTCCTTTCCGTTGTTTTAGGAATCTCGGGTTATTATAAGTCCAGTTTCCAGTTGGTAGAAATTACGGCCAGTGCAGTCAGTATATTTTTATTGGTTCAAGCCTATCGACTATACCGATCAGGTCTTCAGGAAGCGCGTTTTTTTCTATTGGGCTGGACGCTTTTTTTGGTGGGCATCTGCATTTATGTTCTCAAGGATTTTGAGGTGCTGCCTTATACCACGTTCACCCGATACACCATGCATTTCGGTTCGGCAGTAGAGGTAATTCTTCTTTCTTTTGCCTTGGCAGATCGCATCAACATTCTGAAAAGAGAAAAAGATGCGTCTCAAGCACATGCACTTTCCGTTATGATGGATAAGGAGAAATTGATTCGAGAACAAAACGTGGTGTTGGAAGGAAAGGTTGCTGAACGCACTCATCAGCTCTCTGAGGCGAATCAAGACCTCATTCATGCGTTAGATTCGCTCAAAGAGGCTCAGTTGCAACTTGTGGAGGCCGAGAAAATGGCTTCTTTGGGACAGCTTACCGCTGGGATTGCACATGAAATCAACAACCCCATAAACTTTGTCAGCTCCAGCATAGGTCCTCTAAAGCAGGATATTGATGATTTAATGGAGGTTGTAAATGCATTTTCACAGGTTGTAGAGGACTCAACCGATGGTAAATCCCAATCTGCCGACGTGATTCAAAGTTTCAGCAAAAAAGCTAAAGACCTCGATATCGGCTATTTAAAGGAGGAGGTTAGCGCTTTATTATCCGGTATTGAGGATGGGGCCAAACGTACCGCAGATATTGTTGCCGGCTTGCAAACCTTCAGTAGAAGGGATGAAAGCGATTGGAAAACCTCCAACATCGTTGATGGATTAGAGAGTACGCTTATTCTACTTCGGTCTTCCATACCGTCCTTTTTGACAATCGAACGCGACTATGGCTCTGTACCCCCAATCGAATGCCTGCCGGGTAAGTTAAACCAGGTATTTCTCAATATCCTGAACAACAGCGTTCAAGCAGTTCTCGCCACCAAAACAACCCATAACCACTGCATTCGCATTTCCTTAAAAGTTCGGGAGGATGAATTGGATATTCGCATCTCCGACACAGGAATAGGAATGACCCCTGAAGTGAAAGCGCGTATCTTCGAACCCTTTTTTACGACCAAAGACGTGGGTGAAGGTACTGGATTAGGAATGGCAATTGTGTTTAAAATTTTGGAAAATCACCACGGAAAAATCGAAATAGAAACTGCTCCTGGGGCAGGATCATCTATGTGCATTTCCCTACCTATACGGCAACCTCAACTCTTACGTGATGAAAAATCCGATTAGTATTCTCTACGTCGATGACGAACGGGGAAACCTTACCTCTTTTCAGGCTTTTTTTCGAAAGGAATATGAGGTACATACGGCTTCCAGCGCCGGAGAGGCCATGCGTATTCTCTCGCATGTACACGTGGATTTGGTACTTTCCGATCAACGCATGCCAACCACCACAGGCGTAGAATTTCTGGAGAAGGTAGCCAACAAATATCCTCAAACCACACGAATTCTCATAACCGCGTTTTCCGATTTGAAAGTGGTGATTGATGCGGTAAATAAGGGGCGAATTGCCCGCTACATTCAGAAGCCTTGGGATTGGCCTACCTTATCTCTTACCGTCGAGACTTGTGCCATGCAGCATCAAGCAGCAAAAGAGTTGGCACAAAAAAACCAAGAGCTGGACAAGCTCAACCGCGATCTAAACCGGTTTGTATACAGCATCTCACACGACCTCCGTTCCCCTTTAATGTCTGTGCTTGGGCTTATTCAATTGCACGATCTCAATCCCAAGGATCACTCCGCCGGAACGGTTCTGAAAATGATTGGAGATACCATTCATCGAATGGATGAATATATCCACCAAATGATGGATTACTTTCTCAATCTTCGGGAAGACACTCATTATGAAACCGTTTTTCTTCCGGATTTATTACACAAACTGGTTCAAGATGCAAAGGCTATCAACCCAGAGGCCCATGTAGATGTTTCCATTTCGGGCGAGATTGTCGTTACCGATCCCTTTCGCTTGCGCATAATATTGGTTAACCTGCTTTCCAATGCATTTCGTTTCAATAAGGCCCATGTCGATCAACATCGCGTTTCGGTTCGTGCAAGAATAGAACCTATGGCTCTTGTGCTTGAGGTTGAGGATAACGGGATGGGCATTCTGAACGAGCATCTGAACTCCATCTTCGAACTATTTTTTCGCACAGAAGACGGCATGCAGCGCCAAGGATCTGGGCTGGGGCTTTATATCGTGAAGGAGGCCATTGATCGTTTGGGCGGAAAAGTTGAGGTATCCTCCAATCCTGCTAACGGAACCGTATTCAGTGTTTCCATACCCAACCATGCATAAGGCAAGGTATCATAGGCCCATAATGTTGGTTGACGACAGCAGCCTCGACTTGTACATTCATAGAGAATTGTTGCAGTTTGCAGGCTATTCTGTTTGCCCTCAGTCGTTTACCAATCCAATAGAGGGTCTCTTTTTTTTGGAAAGGTGCGATTCCACGCAGTTTCCTGGTTTAATTTTATTAGACATTCAAATGCCCCGTTTGGATGGTTTTGGTTTTTTGGATCGGTTAAGGGCTTTGGACCTTCCTCCGGATAAGCCTCTTCCCAACGTGCTTCTGCTCAGCTCCTCTCTTCACCCGCGTGATCTTACTCGGGCAAGAAGTTATCCCCTAGTAAACGGGTTTATACGCAAACCCTTAGACCTAGAAGAGTTGGCTCATTGCATAGATTAATACTTGGATTATGACATCTTAAACGAAAAGGCTTTGTGGGCGGCGAAGCTGAATATGCCTATGCTTATCGCACTCACAGCACGGGAAACGGTTGGGTACCAGTGTAAGTACTCAGTTAGTCCCTTTGTGGCTAGGTAGTTGGCAAAAAAGACTACGGCAGCAACCAACACAAACCTCCCAAACTGGCTTCTTCCCCTCATTTCTGATTCGCGAAACACGAAGTATTTTGTGATGAGGAAATTGGTGATGAGTCCACAACTATAAGAAATGCAAATGGCAACCGTTATGGCAGCCAATACCAGATGCTCTGAAAAGTATACGGGTTGACGGTGCAGTACTGCATCCAGCATAAATTTATATACACCAACATCAACTAAGGTTGCTGTGCCTGCTGCAAAGAAATAACGCACTACTTTTTGCTTATACAGCAATTGAGCAACTTCTTTCGGACGTTTGTTTCTGTAGGTAGAAAGCATTATGCAAACGTTCCGTTGTTTAAATAGCGGGTAACATACTCCTGAACTGCGTCCTCAAGACAGGTAAAGGGTTGCCTGAAACCTGCATCCCTCAATTTTTGGATATCTGCCTGGGTATAGTACTGATAGGTATCGCGAATGTCCTCGGGTGTATCCATGAAAGCGATTTCGGGAGTTCGATTCAATGCCGAAAACACCGACGTGGTCAAGTCCAAGAATGTTCTGGCTTGCCCCGTCCCCAAGTTGTACAGGCCGCTTTTTTTTCTTAAGTGCATGAAGTAGTACAACACATTCGCCACATCCATTACATAAACAAAGTCCCGTTTCTGTTCCCCGTCTCCGATACCCGGCTTGTGAGACCGAAACAGGCGCATCGATCCGGTCTTTTGAATTTGTTGAAACGAATGGAATACCACCGACGCCATGCGGCCTTTGTGGTATTCGTTGGGTCCAAACACATTGAAAAATTTGAGGCCTACCCAAAAAAACGGCTTTTCTTGTTGGGTCAGTGCCCATTCATCAAATGCATTTTTAGACCATGCATATGGGTTCAGCGGAGTTAATTCGGCGGGAGGCGTGGTATCATGGTATCCCTTGTCGCCGTTGCCGTACGTTGCGGCAGAGCTGGCATAAACAAGGGGTAGACCGTATGCACAGCATGCCCGCCAAACACGTTGGCTGTATGTTAGGTTCAAAGTCTCAAAAATTTCTTTCGAAGGTTCTGTCGTGTCGGTTCGTGCTCCCAAGTGAAATACAAATTGTACCATGCGATGATGGTTATCCAACCAATCGAAGAACTGCATTCGCTGCACCTTGTGAGTGAATCGTTTTCCATTCAGATTCCCATCCTTCGACGGACTGGAGAAATCGTCTACTACCACCAAGTCGGTAAACCCTTGCTGGTTGAGATAACCCACCAAGACGCTTCCAATAAACCCCGCAGCTCCTGTTATAACGATCATGCTGTTCTATTTAAAGGGAGATTTTTCCATTGATCCACTGCCCATCCCAAGTGGGGTTCCAGCTGTTGTAGAACCCAATGGCAGACTCATTCCAATCCAAGACCTGCCAATTCATTTGGGAGTAGCCTTCCTTTCGGGCGATGTTCAACACATGTTCAAACAAGGCCTTTCCTACTCCTTTGCTTCGTTCTGCCTGGGTAACAATGAGGTCCTCCAAATACAGGCAGCGCCCTTTCCAAGTGCTGTATCGATCGTAAACCAGCGCCAATCCCACAACAGCATTGCCTTTGCATGCCACCCAAAACCGAAACGAAGCCTTTTGTCCAAATCCGTCCTGAAGCATGCGAGAAACGGTGTTTTCCAGTTCATGGGCAGCCATCTCGTATTCGGCAAGCTCGGCTATGAGGGCAAACGCTCCCTCCATATCTGCCGGTTCTCCGGCCCTAATTATCGGTTCACACATGGTTGCCAAAAGTATAGAAACCCTGCCTTTCAAAAAAAAGGTTAATCTTTGCTGAAAACCAACTGTTTCAGCATGCCATCAGCACAGGGCGTTGTAACCCTTGGGCAGTTCATCATTGCCAAACAATCCGATTTTCCTTATGCCAAAGGTGAGCTCTCACGCTTGTTGCGCGACATTGGCATAGCCGCCAAGATTGTTAACCGAGAGGTAAACAAGGCTGGCTTGGTAGACATTTTGGGTCCCGCAGGAGATGTGAATGTGCAAGGCGAAGAGCAAAAAAAACTGGATGTTTTTGCCAACGAGCAATTCATAGCAGCCCTTATGGCAGGCGGTGAAGTATGCGCTATAGCCTCCGAAGAGAACGACGACATCATTCCCATTAACAACCACGTTTCCCGTAACGCCAAATACGTGGTGTGCATCGATCCCCTCGATGGCTCCTCAAACATCGATGTTAACGTATCCATTGGAACCATTTTTTCCGTTTATCGCCGCAAGTCGCCTTATGGGCCCGGTACGGTAGATGATTTCTTGCAAAAAGGCACAGAGCAGATTGCAGCCGGATACATCATCTACGGTTCCTCAACCATGTTGGTCTACACCACCGGAAGAGGCGTTAACGGTTTTACCCTCGATCCGAGCATCGGAGAATTCTGCCTCTCTCATCCCGACATGAAAGCCCCTTTAAATGGAGAAATATATTCCATCAACCAGGGCAACTTCGTTCACTTCCCCGTGGGAGTTAAGGAATACATCAAGTATTGTCAGGACGAGGAAAAAGCCACCAATCGCCCATATTCACTGCGGTACATTGGATCTCTTGTCGCCGATTTCCACCGAAACCTTATTAAAGGCGGCATCTATATTTATCCCCCCACCCTAAAATCACCAAAGGGCAAACTGCGGCTGCTGTATGAATGCAATCCGCTTGCCTTCATAGCCGAGCAGGCCGGCTCAAAAGCCACCGATGGGGTTAACCGCATAATGGACATTGAGCCAACGGATATTCACCAGCGGGTGAGTCTCTTCATTGGCTCCACGGAAATGGTTGAGAAAGCAGAGGCCTTCATGGCCCAACAAGCCCTTCAACCTGCCACATGAGCTGGGTGGTTTCGCCACCCAAGGCCCTGCGCATGTTATACCCGGGCTGTGTTTGGCAAATGGACTCCGATGATGTTGTTTACCTAACCTTTGATGATGGTCCAACCCCGGGCGTAACCGACGTCATTCTGGATATTCTTCGGGAAAATGCTGCAAAGGCTACTTTTTTTGTCTTGGGGAAAAATGTACAAGCCCATCCCAAGCTTTTTCAACGGATGATGGACGAAGGTCATCAGGTGGGCAATCATACCCACAACCATTGTAACGGCTGGAAAACCTCCACTCTTGCTTATCTAGACGACTTCAATCGTGCTGAACAGCACATCCATTCGAATTTGTTTCGACCGCCCTATGGTCGAATACGGCGCGCCCAATTGAAGCGCATTCTTAGAACCCACAAGGTGGTTATGTGGGACGTGCTTTCCGGTGACTACCAAACAAACGCAACCCCCGAATTGTGCCATCAAAGGGTAATGGAACACCTTCGCCCAGGAAGCATTGTAGTGTTTCACGATAGCATTAAAGCCGCATCGAACGTGCTCGGATGCCTGCCGGATTTAATTACCGTGATAAAACGCAAAGGTTATGCGATGAAGCCTCTTCCTGGAGGCAATAGTCACTTTTGACTATTTTTTTATTATGGTTCAAAGTGTTGATTTGTACACAATCTAATTGATACTAATCCTTAACCGGACTGCACCTTGGCTTTCTGCATTTAGCTTAGGATTGCAGTCCGGATTTTTTTTGGTCTAAACCAATCAGGTGTTGCACAGCCAAAGCATAACCCTCCAGCCCAAAACCGGTAATGGTGCCTATGCAACCTGCAGCGATGTAACTGTGGTGCCGCACCTCTTCTCTGCTGAATACGTTGCTGATGTGCACCTCAATAACCGGTATGCCAATGGCCTTTACGGCATCTCCCAATGCAAGGCTGGTATGGGTGTAGGCCCCGGCGTTGAGCACAACCGCATCGGCTTTTAGAGCGCTTTCATGAAGCAGGTCAATGAGCGTGTCTTCTCGGTTGGCTTGGTAAAGCTCAAGACGATGGTTGGGAAATCTTTGTTTCAGTTCAACCATGAAATCAGGCATTGAACGATGCCCATAAAGGCCAGGCTCCCGTTGCCCTAGTAGATTTAGGTTGGGGCCGTTTAGAATGTGGATGGTGATCATCGGCTGTTGGGTTCGAAACGAAGCGATGCAGAGTTTACGCAATAGCGCAAATGGGTTGGAGCAGGGCCATCGTCGAACACATGGCCCAAATGGGCGCCGCATTTGGCGCATAGTATTTCGGTACGCATCATCCCAAGGGTGTTGTCTTTAGCCTCTCGAATGGTTCCTTGGGCAGCAGCCTCGGAGAAGCTTGGCCATCCACAACCCGCATCAAATTTCTTGTCACTGGAAAAAAGCTGGGTTCCACAAACCACACAGTGGTAAGCACCTTTCACAAAGTGGTTCCAGTAAGCCCCGGTAAAGGGCCGCTCGGTTTCTTTTTCTTGAGTTACCTGGTACTGGATAGGGGTCAATCTCTTTTTTAGGGCCTCCCGGTTGTTGGATTGTGCCAGCACACCGCCGTGTAGGGCCAACAGAAGCATCCCAAAACGTAAAAACCAACTTCTTTTCATGCTTCCAAAAGTACACCCTCTGCCCACATTTCCATCAAGCTGCATACGTTAAGCTTTGTTGGTCCCGACCGGTGTGGATTTAGACCTGCCCAAGACCTTGCACATTGCATTGGTATGCCTTAGTTTTGCACGCCTTACCGGGTTCAACCTTCGTGCTGCGCCGTTAATCAGAATACAATGGGAAATCCCCTGCTTTCATCCCTACACGGAATCCCCCTTCAACATTATATCTTGCTGAGCGGCATCCTCTTCTCCATAGGGGTTCTAGGGGTGTTATACCGCCGAAACGCCATCATTTTGTTTATGTCCATTGAGCTTATGCTGAACGCAGTAAATCTTTTGCTTGCCGCATTCTCCACCTTTCGCTCTGAACCCAATGGGCAAGTGTTTGTGTTTTTCATCATGGCTGTGGCTGCGGCAGAAGTGGCGGTTGGACTTGCCATTCTGATGATGATTTACCGAAACATCCGCAGCACCGACATCGATTTGTTAAACCGCTTAAAGGGCTAAATCCCTGTTTATGAACCAACTGGTTTCTCTTGTTCCTCTTTTCCCTTTGCTGGGATTTTTGGTTCTGTCAGCGTCAGGCTCACGTTTATCCAAAACCGCATCAGCTTGGATTGGATCCGGTGCCATTCTGCTTTCTTTTTTGGTCTCGCTTGCTCTCTTTTTCAATCAAGTAGGTCAGGATGGGAAAGCTTCTGAAACGGTACAGTTGTTTCCTTGGATCGAGGTGGGTAGCTTGAAGCTCTCCATGTCGTTTTTGATCGACCCGCTCAGCAGCCTCTTCCTCCTAATCATTACCGGAATAGGCTTTTTAATACATGTATACTCTGCCGGCTACATGCACGATGATGATGGCCACAACCGCTTCTTCTCTTACCTGAATCTGTTTGTATTCTTCATGTTGCTGTTGGTGCTGGGCTCCAACTATGTTGTGATGTTCGTTGGATGGGAAGGCGTTGGATTATGCTCTTATTTGCTGATTGGCTTCTGGTTTAAGAACACCGCATACAATGCTGCCGCTCGAAAGGCATTTGTGATGAATCGCATCGGCGACCTCGGCTTTTTGTTGGGTATGCTGTTGTTGTTTGTGCATTTGGGAAGCCTCGAGTACAGCCAAGTGTTTTCCGCCGTAAAAGGAACTCTTTCAGGAGATCCAACTCTTACCGCAGCCACCATGCTCTTTTTTATTGGCGCGATGGGTAAGTCGGCACAGATTCCACTTTATACTTGGCTTCCAGATGCCATGGCCGGTCCAACTCCTGTTTCGGCCCTCATACACGCAGCAACCATGGTTACCGCAGGTATTTACATGGTAGCCCGCAGCAGTGCAATCTTTGTGCTCGCCCCAGATACCATGCACCTTATTGCATACGTAGGCATTGCAACGGCCCTGCTTGGTGCGGTAATTGGCCTGGCCCAAAACGATATTAAAAAGGTTCTGGCCTACTCTACGGTAAGCCAATTGGGATTGATGTTTGTGGCACTTGGCGTGGGCGCGTTCACTGCCGGCGTGTTCCATGTGCTTACCCATGCTTTTTTTAAAGCCTGTTTATTTCTTGGTGCCGGATCCGTAATTCACGCCATGTCCGGAGAGCAAGATATTCGTTCTATGGGCGGACTCAAAAAAGCGCTGCCCATAACCCACGCAACGTTTTTGCTGGCCACGTTGGCCATTTGTGGTATTTTCCCATTCGCAGGGTTTTTCTCAAAAGACGAAATACTCGCGCATGCCTTCTCAAGCGACTCAAAAATCCTTTGGATTTTGGGGTTGGTTGGCTCGGTCTTAACGGCATTTTATATGTTCCGTTTATATTTCCTAACCTTCTCCGGAGAGTTTAGAGGCACCGATTCTCAAAAGCATCACCTTCACGAATCTCCTGCCTCCATGACCTTCCCTCTGGTTGTTTTGGGCATATTGTCCTTAATTGGTGGATGGATTGGATTGCCCAAAGCTTGGGTTGAACATGCTCCCCTTGAATCCTTCTTGGAGCCGGTTTTTCGCGATGCCCAAACGCATTTACTCCCTCTCGATTTGGATCACAGCACCGAGAATATGCTGATGGCCCTCGCCTTACTGTTGGCAGGCATCTCCATCTATGTAGCCTACAGCCGCTACGAGCGCGAAAAACAACGCCCCGAGCCGGAAACGGCTACTCTTAAGCCCATTCACAAATTGGTGTACAATAAATTATACATCGACGAAGTGTATGCCGCATTCATCACACGACCGCTCCAAACGATTTCAGAGGTGTTATCCAAGTTTTTCGAGAAAGAAGTAGTCGACGGTTCCGTAAACCTGTCCGGACGGTCCTTCTCTTGGGGCGGACAACTGCTTCGCCAAGTGCAAACAGGAAAAGTAGGGCTTTACATCCTGTTTATGGTGCTGGGAATTGCCTTAGCCCTATTTACGCTTTTATAAACTATAAGCGGTTAAATTATGCCATAGGCACTTCTATGGCAAGCAGGGTTCCATTGGTTTGAGCGGTTGCTTCAAACGAGCCTGCATCGCGTATTTCTAAAGCATCTCTTCTGTGCAAAAGCGTACCGTTTATAGAAAAGGCACCATCCAAACAGAATAGAAACACCCCATTCCCTTGGGCATGCAAAGCATATTCTGCTGCTTTCCCTGCTTCAAAATTGCCCATAGAAAACCATGCATTCTGATGAATCACCATGGGTAAGTTGGCAGCAGTTGGGCCCATAAAGGTGTACAAGGTGTTGTGAAGGGCGCTTTCGGGCAGTGTAATCTGGTCGTATCGGGGGGTGAGATTTTCTTGGTTGGGGATAACCCAAATTTGAAGAAAACGCACCTCTTCAACCGAACTGTTGTTGTATTCACTGTGTTCCACACCCGTTCCTGCACTCATGATTTGAACTTCACCCGGACGAATAATGGTCTCGTTTCCCATGCTGTCCTGGTGCTTTAAGCTTCCTGAAAGCGGAATGGAAATAATTTCCATGTTATGATGAGGATGCTTGCCGAACCCCATTCCAGGAGCTACTCGGTCGTCGTTTAATACTCGAAGGGCACCAAACCCCATTCGTTTTGGGTTATAATAATGCCCAAAACTGAAGCTGTGATAACTTTCCAGCCAACCAAAATTGGCTTCCCCCCTTGAATGGGCCGTATAAAATGATACCGTTGACATGTGATGTTGGTGATGAGCAAAAGTAAGGAATGCGGCTCCTGTTCCGAACATCTTAAGATGCTTGCGCCTGCGTGCGCGGTTTGTGCAGAACCGGAAACCGCACCGATCGGGCAATGAAACACAAAGCATGCGCCTTTGCATGCAGTGCCTCAGCCCGGGTGACCATTTCTGGGGTTAAAACCGTAACCTCAGGATGCAGGATAACCTCTGCAAATGCACCTCCACCATCTTCTGCCTCTAGCATAGTTCCGGTGGCCTGATCGTGATACTCAGTTACCACCACGCCTTCGGCAGAACACAAGTGCAGATACCACAACATGTGGCATGCAGAAAGTGACGAAACCAAGAGCTCCTCTGGATTGTATCTGCTGGAGTCGCCTCGGAAAGCCGGATCGGATGATCCGGGAATACACAATTTTTGTTCCGCAGTTATCTCATGTGCTCTGCTGTATGCCCGATAATCGCTTGTTCCCCTGCCCGTATTGCCGGTCCAAACAACTGAAGTTTTATAATGATGCAGTTTTGGTTCCGGAGTGTTCATGATTGTGTTTTATAATGCGTTAATTCCGCATCAAAATAAGAAAAAGCATTCTTTATAATGCATATTCGTTCCTTTTTTCAAAACCGATGTTTGCTGTAAAAGCGATTCTACACAATGCACTACGGATTGGTAGAGCAGCAACCCATGATCAGAAGTTTTTTAATAGCAAAAGAATTTCCGGAGGTTATCTTCAGCAGATAAATACCCTCGGACAAACCCGCTAAAGAGAGTGTGGGGCTTCTCATGGTAAGCGCAATGTCCGTTAAGTGCTGGCCTTGGGCGCCCAGCAACTCCACCTTTGCTTCTTCGTTTCCTGACCATCTCAAGGTAACTCTTTCTACAGCCGGATTTGGGAAAAGCTCCAACTCAAGGCCTTTGTTCACTTTAGGCAACACAGTTGGGCCCGAAACCTCGCGCATTGGAAAACCGGTCCAGGGACAAAAGGAACCCACGACGCCCACCCAGTAGGCAGTGTCTGCATCTAAATCGGAATACGGGCAGCCGTCGCAGAGTTCTATGGCCATTTCGGTTAATGTCCATTGGTCGGGAATAAAGTGCCACTTAAACCAATGACCACCATTTCGGTTGTATCCTCCATTTCCATAATCAATTGGGCCGGCAATGAATTTTCGCTGATTCACTGGCCTTGATAGGTTGGCAAGAATACTGTCAATAAGGACTTGGTTTGATGCTGCCGCAATAAAGGTTGTGTCTTGCCAGTTGTTGTGCCCGCACGAGGTTCCAAATTCAAAGAACCGCAAGGGCTGGGCCTGTGTGCGCACAAAGGGGAAAATGGTGAGCGTAAGAAAAAGTAAACGAAGGTTCATAGAAAGGCTCTTTTCCTTTCTTTAACGAATCTATGGGATTAACCGTTTACTTCCGGGTGATGTTGATTGGGCAAAGCAATTCGAAATGGGGGCAATGCCTCCGCGAACCGTTTACCCCAATAGGTTTTTCCAGCTAAACCGCTGCCGCATTTTATCGAGCAGGGTTTCCATTGGAATGCGCTCCTGCTCCATAGTATCGCGATCGCGAATGGTTACGGTTCCGTCTTCCAACGTTTGGTGATCTACGGTAATGCAGTATGGAGTGCCTATAGCATCCTGTCTTCTGTAACGCTTCCCAATGCTGTCTTTCTCATCGTATTGACAGAGAAATTCATAACTTAAAGTTTTAAAAATCTCTCTACTTTTTTCCGGCAAGCCATCCTTTTTTGTGAGGGGCATTATGCAGGCTTTCACGGGGGCTAAAATCGGAGGAATGGCCAATACAACCCTGCTGCTGCCGTCTTCCAATGTTTCTTCGGTATAGGAAGCAGAAAGAACCGCCAAAAACAAGCGGTCCAATCCAACAGAAGTTTCTACCACATAGGGCACATAACTCTGATTGGTTTCCGGATCGAAGTACTGGAGTTTTTTTCCGGAGTGGAGCTCATGGTTTTTTAAATCGAAATCGGTGCGGGAATGTATACCCTCTAATTCTTTAAACCCAAAGGGAAACTGAAATTCAATGTCGCAGGCAGCATTGGCATAATGCGCCAGTTTCAGGTGATCGTGGAAACGGTAATCGGATGTTGGGAAGCCCAAAGCCCGATGCCATTCCATGCGGTGCTCTTTCCAATAGGCATACCATTCCATTTCTGTTCCCGGCCGCACAAAAAACTGCATCTCCATTTGCTCGAATTCCCGCATGCGAAAGATGAATTGGCGCGCAACAATCTCATTCCGAAAGGCCTTACCGGTTTGTGCAATGCCAAATGGAATTTTCATCCTTCCGGTTTTTTGCACATTCAGAAAATTAACGAAAATGCCTTGGGCGGTCTCGGGCCTCAGGTAAATGGTATTGGACTCATCCGCAACCGAGCCCAGTTGGGTAGAAAACATCAGGTTAAACTGACGCACATCTGTCCAGTTGCGGGTTCCCGAAACAGGACAAACAATGCCGAGGTCCAGAATGAGCGCTTTCACATCCGCAAGATCCCCGCTCTCCAACGCCTGTTTGAAACGGGCTTCAGTTTGGGTAATCAATTTTGCTGAATCCAGAATTTTGGGATTGGTACTGCGAAACATGGACTCATCAAATGATTCCCCAAAACGCTCGCGTGCCTTAGCAACTTCTTTGTTTTGCTTTTCTTCCAGCTTCGCAATAAAGTCCTCTATCAGGACATCTGCCCGATAGCGTTTTTTTGAATCTTTATTGTCTATTAGAGGATCCGAAAACGCATCTATGTGGCCCGAGGCTTTCCAGGTGGTTGGATGCATGAAGATGGCTGCATCGATGCCCACAATGTTCTCGTGCATTTGCACCATGGATTTCCACCAATATTGACGCAGGTTGTTTTTTAGTTCTGCTCCATACTGGCCGTAATCGTAAACGGCGCTTAGGCCATCGTAAATCTCTGAGCTGGGGAATATGAATCCATACTCCTTGCTGTGCGAAATAATTTGTTTAAAACGCTCTTCTCCGTTCATGGCCGCGAAGGTAAGCATTTCGCAAGGCCTCCGGATTATTTAGAGCCGGGTAACCCACCCAAAAGGATCGTCGGAAAGGCCAAGTTTAATGGAAGTTAGGGTCTTGCCAAGAAAATCAGCAACGGGGCGGTCTGCCATGCTGGGAAGAATCATCCGCTCTTCCTTCCCATTTTTTTCATATCCGATTTCAGCAATGTGGGCAACGTTTGCAGCCGTTCCCACACCAAAGGCTTCTTTCAGCTGTCCGGCAGCATATTGCTCAAGAATTTCGTCAACGGAAATGTCTCGTTCCTCAACCTCGATTCCATGGTGACGTGCCAACTTTAAGATGCTGTCGCGCGTGATACCCGCCAGTTTGCTTGGACTCAAAGAAGGGGTTACCAAACGGTTTCCAAATACAAACATCAGGTTCATACTTCCCGATTCTTCCACGTAACGATTTTCGCGGGCATCGGTCCAAATTAATTGATGATAACCCCGATCAAACGCCTGACGGGTAGGGAAGAATGAACCACCGTAGTTGCCCGCAGCTTTTGCATAGCCTGTTCCGCCATCGGCAGAGCGAGAAAAGTGCTGCTCAATAAAAACCTTCAAAGGCTCGCTGTAAAAGGGCCCGGTGGGGGTGGTAAAAATGATGAAGCGGTAACTGCGGGATGCTTTTACCCCGATGGCTTCTTCGGTAGCGAAATAGACCGGCCTAACGTACAATGCGGTGTCTTCTTTGGTGGGAATAAAGGCTTTGTCGATCATCACCAAATTGGAAAACCCTTCCCAAAACAAATGTTCAGGAACCGGAGGCATGCACATGCGCGCAGCGCTAACGTTTAAACGCTCAAAGTTATCGTGCCAGCGAAACAGCATGGGGTTGCCCTCAGGAGAGCGGTAAACTTTCATTCCCTCAAATATGGCCTGGGCGTGGTGCAAGGCCGACATGGAAGGAGCAACCTCAAAGCGCCCATAGGGGATGATGGCACCGTCGTTCCATTTTCCTTCTTCCACATCTGCCATGAACATATGATCGGAAAATACCTTGCCAAAAACAAGATGGTCAAAATCAACCTCTGATAATCGAGTTGTGGTTGTAGGGGTTATGCGAATGGACATGAGACAGAAAGAAGAAAACGGTTAGGAGTTATAAAATCCCACCAGATTTAATAACAATTGAATGAAAATTTAAGAAAGGTTCATTTCAGGAACAACATCCGGAACCACAAGGCGACCCTTGGTTGCATTTTTAATTTGCTCAACGCTTACACCCGGTGCACGCTCCAACAAATAAAAACCTTCAGGCACAATGTCAAGAACAGCCAGCTCGGTTACCACCTTTTTTACGCAATGAACTCCGGTAAGCGGAAGGGTACATTCGGGAAGGAGTTTGGATTCACCGGCTTTATTTACATGTTGCATGGCTACGATGATGTTGCGGGCGCTTGCCACTAAATCCATGGCCCCACCCATGCCCTTTACCATTTTGCCCGGAATTTTCCAGTTGGCAATGTCTCCTTTATCGCTTACCTCCATAGCCCCCAACACAGTAAGTTGAACGTGCTCACCCCGAATCATGGCAAAGCTTGTGGCAGAGTCGAATATAGAAGAGCCCGGAAGAGTGGTAACGGTTTGCTTGCCGGCGTTTATCAAATCCGGGTCTACCTCATCTTCTGTTGGGTAAGGCCCCATGCCAAGGAGGCCATTCTCCGACTGCAGCACAACCGACATTCCTGCGGGAATGAAGTTGGCAACAAGAGTAGGAATGCCAATGCCCAAATTTACATAGTAGCCGTTGCGCAATTCCTGAGCAATTCGCCTGGCAATTCCGTTTTTGTCCAGCATAAAGGGGAAAGATTCGGTACAAACTTAACAAAGAATACCCGCTTCCTTCATCAGTACAGTTTCCGGTTACAAAAAGTTTAGGGTCAACGTGCTATTGAAACAGCTTTAAGGACCGATATACCCACTTCATGCAGGCCAAAATGTAGAAATTCATCGGCGAAGTTGATGAGATGTTGCCGCAAGTTTTTTTCGGAGAAAGTACCAGCCAAACACAACTTCAGGAAAACAAGACGGCTTAACAAGGCCAACCCAACTCTTTTGCATTTGACCACTTCTAATGTTGGCGTCAAAACGAAATGCTCCGGGGTGCCCAAAGTCCCCTCTCCTGGATCAAACTGCTTTTGGATGCAGATTCGATCCCGGGCAACCCCGGGAGCATTATATTTCGTTTTTCGTCCATCCGTTTCATTTCCTCCATGAGGCGCAATCGGTCTTGGTTCAGGCCCTCTATGCGTCGCACACACCAACCCATCATGACTAGAAAGGTCACCAGGAAAACCACCAAGCAGGAAGTGAAAAACTGAAGTCTAAAAGGGAAAATGGTCATAATAAAACCTTAATGCAAAGGTTCCGAAACAAACTGATTTGCCTGCACAACTGCCCATTAAAAGATAATTAATTTTAATCTTGAGCCAACGTGGGAATTGAGAGCCTAACCCGTGTGCCTTGACCCAAGTTCGATGCTACCGTAAGCGTTCCCCCATGCAGGTGAACAATTCGAAAGGCCAATGGCAATCCTATTCCGCTGCCAGCAAGATGACTTACCGCTTTAGAGCGGTAAAAAGGCTCAAATAAATGAGGAAAATCCTCCGGGTGGATTCCCATTCCATTATCCGTAACTTCCAAAATCAGGTTGTTTATGTCTGTGCTTATGGATGCATGACAACGCTTTTCGAGGCTGTACTTACAACCATTCTCCATCAAGTTGAGGATGGCGGATCTCATAAGTGTTTCGCTTCCTTTTATCCAGAGGCGGTCATCATCCAACTGCTCTTGAGTAAAGGACAGCTCAATTTTATAGCCAGGAGAGGCTTTCAGCAATTCATCACGCGCTTGCCAAACCAGATCATCAAACCGCAGCTTGGTTAAGTTCACGTTGGCAAAATCAGACTCAGCACGGGCCAGGGTCAGAAGACCGTTGCACAGTTGCGTTAGGTTAAAAATGTCCTCCCGTATGCTCTCGAGCACAGTCCGATATTGCTCATGCGATCGATCGCCCATGAGGGCAACATCCAGTTGACCTCTAATAGCCGTTAACGGTGTGCGCAGTTCGTGAGAAGCATGTGAAACAAAACTTTTTTGCATCAGGAAGGCTTGCTCCAGGCGATCGAGCATTTGGTTAAAAGTAGCTGCCAATTGTGCAATTTCATCTTTTCCATTGCCCTCGTCAACTCTCAGGTTTAAGCTGGAAATGGAGATGTTCTCAACTTGATTTACCACATCTTGCATTGGCTTTAGAGCTCTTCCGGCATAAATCCACGCTATGAGCAAACTTATTCCAAGTCCTAAAATATAACTTATTACCAAAATAAGTTTTAGATTATTTAACTTAGCCAGTCCATAATAATCGAATCCTTTTGATAGCACTACATAATGTTTGTTCTTATAGGAATAACGAATGCCTATAGACTCCAAGTTTCCATTCCTCCATTTTTGATCTCCTTCTTTCCTGATTTTTTTGACAATTCCGAGCGTAAGGCTCTCCATAGCCCTACCGGAAAGGCTGTTGTATATGATCCTATTGGAGTCGTTCACCACAAGCACTTGCTCTTCATGGAAATCGTGAACGGTGTTTCGGTCGATGATTTTCAATAATTCAGTGGAGACTTCATGCACATTAATCAACAACCTTGCGGTTGTGGTTGCTTTGTCGCGCAAGCGGTTCATCATCCCGGCTTCCCGGTAACTGGCCGAAGCCATGTAAATCCCAAAGAAAGAAATCAACAACAACAGCCCAAAACTCACCGAAAATTGGAGAGCCAAGCGGGTACGAATGTCCAGTTGCAACATGTCAATGAGGCTTTAAGCCATAGCCGACTCCCGTCTGTGTATGAATGAGTTTGTGTTCAAATCCCCGATCTATTTTTTTTCGAAGGAAGTTGATGTAAACGTCAATTACATTGGTTCCGGTATCAAAGGAAATGTCCCAAACGTCTTTGGCAATTTGGCTCCGCTTTAAAATTTTTCCTGCATTTCGCATGAGGTATGCCAGCAGTTGAAACTCTTTTTGTGTAAGCGGAATTTTGGTGTTTCCACGGGTAACTTCAAACGAAAATAAATTGATTTCAAGGTCGGCCACCTTCAACACTTCCGATTTTGCCTCAGTCGTTTGCGCGGTTCGCCTCAGCAGGGCTTGCAAGCGGGCAAGAAGCTCAAGGAAATCGAATGGCTTCACAAGGTAGTCGTCCGCCCCACTGTTAAACCCTTCAATCTTGTCTTCTACAGAAGACATTGCAGACAGGATTAGAATTGGAAAACCCGGGGCATTTTTCCTCAGGCTGCGGGCCAGTTCATATCCGCTTATTCCGGGCAGGTTGATGTCAACAATGGCAATGGAATACGTGCGAGCGATATCCAGGCTCAAGGCCGTTTCAGCATCCCGCACCAAGACAACTTCATAGCCATTCTCTACCAGCCCCTGATGGATAAATGCCCCAACCTTGGGTTCGTCTTCCACTACCAACACCTTACCTAGTTTCCCTGTCATACCGATTGCAAAGAAAACCTAAAGCCGAAAAAGGTGTACAGGGGGTTAATTAAATGAAGATTAAAAAAACGTTTGCAGTGCACAAATTCTCAGCGATATCCCTTCGGCTCTTTTTCGTTTTGCGGTGAAACGCAAAAAGCGAAAGAGCTAAAGAAACTTCGTGAGCGCTCCTGTTATTTGCTCTTTTTTTCTAAACGTTCTCCAAAAATGGCGAGTGGATTATCCACTTTTTCTTTGAGAAGAGATAGGCGCAATACATCTTTCATCTGTTTTACATAATGAAATTTCAAATCGCGGATGTACTCTTTCTTGATTTCCTCCACATCTTTTTTGTTGTCATAACACAATACGATGTGATGCACTCCAGCCCGCTTGGCTGCCAAGATTTTTTCCTTGATTCCACCTACCGGAAGTACCGATCCCCTTAGGGTTATTTCCCCGGTCATAGCTAATTGACTGCGCACTTTCCGTTGTGTAAACGCTGAAGCAAGCGCAGTAAGCATGGTAACCCCTGCAGAGGGGCCGTCCTTTGGCGTAGCTCCCTCCGGCACGTGTATGTGCACATTCCATTCATCGAAGGCGGCAGCGGGAATTTGATAATCATGGCAGTGGGCTTTTAGGAATTCCAACGCAATTACAGCACTCTCTTTCATCACCTCGCCGAGGTTGCCGGTCAGCGTAAGTTTGCCACCCGTTTTTCCTTTGCTTAAACTCACTTCAATAAAAAGGATGTCCCCGCCTACGGGTGTCCAAGCCAAGCCGGTAACTACCCCTGCAACTGAGTTGTCGGTATAGAGATCCTTTTGAAACAGCGGAGGCCCCATGATTTTTCCAAGATCTCCTAAGGCTATGTCGGCAGTTGCCTTTTTATTCATGGCCACCAAACGTGCGCGATTGCGGATCACTTTCGCCAATTGTTTTTCCAAACCCCTTACGCCCGATTCTCGCGTATATCCCTCAATGAGACGTTCAACCACCTCATCTGAAAACACTACTTGAGCATCGGTTAAGCCATGTTCTTCCAGTTGTTTGGGGATGAGGTGCCGACGAGCAATTTCCATTTTTTCCTCCACGGTGTAACCGGTAACATCAATGATTTCCATTCGATCACGCAATGCCGGCTGAATGGTGCTCAGTGAATTGGCTGTGGCAATGAACATGACCTGAGAAAGATCATAATCCATTTCAATAAAATTATCGTAAAACGCTTCGTTTTGTTCCGGATCCAATACCTCCAAAAGTGCACTGGAAGGATCGCCGTGAAAATCATTACCAACCTTATCTATCTCATCTAAGATGAACACCGGATTTGATGTTTTGGCTTTTTTCAAGCTTTGCAAAATACGCCCTGGCATAGCACCAATGTATGTTTTCCGGTGCCCCCTTATTTCGCTCTCATCCTTCAAACCTCCCAAGCTCATCCGGACAAAGGATCGGTTTAAAGATTTTGCAATGGATTTACCCAAAGAAGTTTTACCAACCCCCGGAGGGCCATACAAACAAAGTATGGGCGATTTTAAGTTGCCTTTCAGCTTCAGAACAGCAAGGTATTCCAATATGCGTTCTTTTACTTTTTCAAGCCCAAAGTGGTCCTCATCCAATATGTTCTGCGCTCGATTTAGGTCCAAATCATCTTCACTGTATTCACCCCACGGGAGGTCGAGTAAGGTTTCTATGTAGTTGGTTTGAACGCTGTATTCAGCAGCATTCGGATTCATACGCTCAAGTTTCGCCAGTTCTTTGGAGAATATGTCCGAAACGGCCTGGTTCCATTTCTTCTCAGCAGCCCTTTTTTGGTAATCCTTTATTTGTTGTTCAATGGGATTTCCGCCAAGTTCTTCCTGAATGGTTTTCAGTTGTTGGCTCAGAAAATAATCCCGCTGCTGCTTATCGAGATCAACTTTTACTTTCGATTGTATCTGGTTTTTTAATTCCAACATCTGAAGTTCATTGGTCAGATGTTGTAAAACTGTTGTGGCTCGTTCCGATAAGCTTACCACTTCCAAAATGGCTTGCTTCTCACCTACGGAAGCATTCATATTGGAAGAAATGAAATGTATCAGAAAAGCTGGGCTTTCAATGTTGCGAATAGCAAACCCTGCTTCACTTGGTATGTTGGGCGACTGTTGAATGATGTTAAGCGCAATGTCTTTTAATGAACTCACAAGGGCTTCAAATTCTTTATCTCCCTTTGCTGGCCTCACTTCGGTTACCTTCCGAATGCTTGCTTTGAGATAGGGTTCGCTTTGAATTTCTTCTACCAGTTCAAACCGCTGTTTCCCTTGGATAATCACCGTAGTATTGCCATCGGGCATCCGCAGCGATTTTAAGATGACCGCCACGGTTCCAATTCGATTTAAGTCATCGAAATGGGGGTCCTCTACTTTGTCGTCTTTCTGCGAAACCACTCCCACCACCTTATCGTTCTTGGTAGCATCTTTAATTAGGTTGATGGATTTATCTCGGCCTACGGTTATGGGAATAACCACTCCAGGAAACAAAACCGTGTTGCGCAAGGATAAAATCGGCAGCACCTCAGGCACCACTTCATTGTTCATTTGTTCCTCATCTTCAACCGAGAGGAGAGGTATTAACTCGGTTTCCTCATCAACCTGCTGGCTGAGTTCGAAACCCTTTAAATTCGAAAAGCTGGGATCCATCATGAACTGACAATATGACACCCCGGCCCGGTCTATCGTAAGCATTGATTGCTCTCTAGACCGCAGCACCCAAGGCAGGCCCAATAAGTCAATCGCTGTGCCAAAGAGGTTGAGTCGGTTAATTTGCCTTAAATCTTGCCAATTCTCTGCATGAAGGCTTCTTTTTTTCTGCGCGAAATTTCTGCCGAGGATTCGTCGCTCAACACCACATAATTTTCTTTGGTTACCCTCACTACATGTTCTAAGTTGATTAAGTGGCTGTTGTGAATGCGAAAAAATTTGTCCTCTGGAAGCAAATCCTCATAGTATTTGAGGCTGTTTGATACGAGAAGCCTTTTTTTATTGGTGAGCACAAATCGGGTATAATGGTCTTCTGAATCGCAGCGGATGATGTCGCGCACGTTCACGATCTCATGGCCATACACACTGGGCAGCGAAATCCGTTGAAATCCGGTTTCGGGCTTTTTTATGGCCTGCAAAAGCAGTTGCAGATTATCCGGTGAAAGTGGAGATTCTGCCCGCTGTTTCACCACTTTTTCTACGGCAGCCTTTAATTCTTCCGGGTCAATGGGCTTCAACAGGTAGTCGAGGGCGCTGTATTTGATGGCTTTGAGCGCGTATTGATCGTATGCCGTGGTAAAAATCACTTTGGGCCTTGGTTCAGGCAAAGCTTGAAGCAGGTCGAAGCCTGTTTGACCTGAAAGTTCTATGTCCAAAAAGAGAAGGTCTGGGTTGGTGTTGCTCACCGCTGCCAAAGCCTCGGTCACCGATTGGGCTGTTCCAACCACCTCTATTCCAAGTTCCTTGAACGATTCCAGCAAGTGGGACAACATTGCCAGGCTCTGAGGTTCATCTTCAATTACTAGGGCGCGTATCATGTTCTTGTTTTTTGTGAAGGTACTTCTTAGTCTTTCCTAATGAAAACAACTCGGGCGTTTGGTTGTTATGGGTGAGCAAAATGGTTAATATTGCCCAATAATCGGTACAATGACTCCTTCTAATGAACAAGAACTCCTCGCCCAATTTGAGGATAGAATAGCCAAGGGGCTCAAAATCGAGCCAAAAGACTGGATGCCGGATCGGTATCGAAATCAATTGATTCGCATGATTTCCCAGCATGCACACAGCGAGATAGTTGGAATGTTGCCTGAAGGAAACTGGATTACCCGCGCCCCCAGTTTGCGCCGTAAATCCATTCTTCTTGCCAAGGTTCAAGACGAGGGTGGGCATGGATTGTATTTATACAGCGCTGCTGAAACACTTGGTATAGACCGCAGCGAACTGCTCGAGCAGCTCATTACAGGCAAGGCAAAATACTCGAGCATTTTTAATTACCCAAGCCTTACTTGGGCCGATGTAGGCGCCATTGGTTGGCTGGTGGATGGCGCAGCTATTATGAATCAAACCATGCTGGCAAGGGGCTCATACGGTCCTTATTCCAGAGCAATGGTGCGCATTTGTAAGGAGGAGAGTTTTCACAATCGCCAAGGCTATGAGCTTCTTCTAGCCATGATGCGTGGTACCGAAGCTCAGCGCGCTATGGCCCAGGATGCGGTTAACCGCTGGTGGTGGCCCTCCATCATGATGTTTGGCCCTCCGGATGATCAATCTCCAAATTCCGGAGAACTCACTCGGTGGAAAGTGAAACTCGAATCCAATGATGCGATTCGCCAGCGGTTTATTGATCGAACCGTTCCACAGGCTGAGTTTGCAGGTCTTTCCCTTCCAGATCCAGATATGAAATGGAACGAAGAGCGCGGACATTACGATTTTGGCAACATCGATTGGAAAGAGTTTTTCGATGTGGTTAAAGGAAATGGCCCTTGCAACGTGGAACGTTTGCAGACGCGCAAACGTGCCCATGAAGATGGAGCTTGGGTTCGGGCCGCCGCCGCTGCATACGCGGGAAAGCGAAAAGCAAAAGCTGCATAATAAAAAAAATATAAAAAAAGCCCCGGCAACTGTCGGGGCTTTTTGTTTGTATGAGCACATTTACATTCTTCTGTTTTTCGCATTGAAGCCAAAAGAGGCTCCGATTCTCCAACCGTTGCCGGTGGATGGAATGGCGAAAACATTTATGGGTATGTTCAGGTTTCCGCTGCGGAATGTGCGACCAAATGCAATAACGAAACCAAATTCTCCTTTGATATTACCACGGCTATCCAGCTGTTCTACCATGTTTACACTGCTTCCATGTATTATGGCACTGTACTGCGACATGGGAATGAATCGGTTGTTGAATTCGAAGCCTTTTAAGGTGCGCTCCAGACGTGCTGTTGGACCAAACGCAAACTCCCATCCGCTTTTGTTGTCTCGAATGCCGTGCAAAAAAGTTAAGCTTGGAATAAAAAAGCCTTGGTCTATTCCGGTTACCATTGGAATGACCTCGAATAGGGCTTGAAGTCGACCTTGGTTGAGGTATTGCTTCTCAAACTGATAGCCGAACTGGAACATGGTGGGGTAGGCATCGTATCCACCGGCTGCCTTGTCCCGCTTGATGATGAGGGCTTCTTGCCCCAGTATTTGAACCACACCGAAGCGTGGACCATCTGATCTCAGCATAAACTCGCCCGGGTTGTTAACTGAATTGTCGAGTTCAAACTTTTTGGTGAGGTTTGATACCAGCGCCGCTTCGTTGGGAATGCCATACATGTTGTTTAAGGTGATGGCGATCATGGTGCGGATTTCTTTTGGTAGGACCAAAAACTCCTGAACCTGAGTCTTTTCCACCGATGCGGTGGCAATGTCGATTTGAGATAGGGTAATGATGATGCTCTCTCCCATTTGTTCTACGGAACCCGTGAGCATTTTTTGGACGCCCAGAACTTTACCCACCTCAACCAGGCAAAGCTTTCCGAAGCAGGATTCGGTTTTGATTTGGTTTTTCTGGAGAAGGAATTCGGAATCGTAGCGATCCATGATTTCGAATTGGGGAATTTTTGAAAGTTCAAGCCTTACCAGGTTACCCATAGAAATTGGGTCAATGTTTAATCCACGGGTGTCTACCGCAACAATAGCCATTTTGGTTTTGGCTTGAGCCCACGCTTGAACCTGCAGGATTACGAGGGCCGCAACAAGGCATAGAGTTGTCTTTATGCGCTTGATGGTGAATGTGGATTGGTTTGTCTGGCTGTTTGCCTGTAGAGCAGGCTCAGAAGAACGGATGATGTGAAATTTGGTTTTCATGGGGTTTGGGTTTGATTGTTTCGGCGACAAAAGTCAGGGGAGGGTTTCCCCGGCAAAAACGGTTTCACAGCATAAGCCCCAAAATGCATGCGAAAATCCGTAAGAAGATAAGAATTTTGGTATTTTAGTGCGATAATCCGTAGCAGAAAAGGTGCTTCTTTGAGGAAACTTCTAAATGCTGCAAATATTGATAACGAATTTATGGAAAAAAGTCAAAAGAAAAAAGGAAAAATTTCCGCCGGAATGCCCCAGCAAGCCCGCTTTTTCGACTACGTGCGTAAGGTTGCCCCTAAACATGTGGTGATTGCCGAAGAGGTGGCGGATGCATTATCGGTTAGTCTAGACAGTGCCTATCGCCGTTTGCGCTGCCAAACGGCCCTTAGCATAGATGAGACGCTAACCCTCTGCAAGCGCTTTCGCATTTCCCCAGATGTTCTTGCCGATAAAAACACAGGCTTGGTGAGTTTTTCGTACAAATCACTTGGTCATCAAGAAATTAACCTAAACGGTTATCTCGAAAGCGTTTTGCGTGATCTAAAAACCATTTCCTCGTTTCAACAGGTTCAGTTTTTCTTTGCAGCAGAGGATGTCCCTCTTTTCCATCATCTTGATTATGAATGGCTTACCTCATTTAAATTCTTTTACTGGAAGAAATCCATCCTGAACGACCCCCAACTCGATGGTAAATCTTTTAGCCCCGAGTTAATAGAGCCTGAGACGCTCGAACTGGCCAAAGAAATTTCCAAGGCTTACCTGGCCATCCCCACTATTGAGATCTGGACTGAAGAAACCATGGCCTCTAGCCTAAGCCAGATCGTATATTACTGGGAATCAGGTCTTTTTGCCAATAAAGAGGCAGCCTTGGGGGTTTGTTCAGATCTAAGAAAAATGGCAGAATTGCTTCAGCATCAGGCAACCTTTGGCCAAAAACGTCCCCTAAACGGCACAGACGGGGGAGAGTATCCCAATTTTCAATTGTATTCGTGCGAGGTTCAAATCGGCAACAATTCCATCTTTGTGCAGGCCGACCGCCTGAAGATATCCTTGCTTAGCTTCAATACTTTCAATTCCCTGATGACCATCAATTTGGGGTATTGCTTGGAGAACGAACGTTGGATTCAAAACCTGATTCGCAAATCTACTCTCATCAGCCGGGTATCGGAGAAACAAAGGTTTCAGTTTTTTCAGAGGGTGTATAAAATGATCTCCGATGTAGAGGACCGCATTCGCGCTGAGCAGGAGTAATCTTTGTATTTACGGTTGGCCAATTAGGGGAATTATCTACCTTCGCGCTCGATTTTAAAACCCCATTTTGCATGTCCGCTCAAGTTGGAAGCATTACTCAAATTATCGGTCCGGTTGTGGACGTTCGTTTTGATGTTGAAGGAAGTTCCCTTCCAAACATTTTGGATGCCCTTGAGGTAACCCGAGAAAACGGTCAAAAGATTGTATTGGAATGTCAGCAGCACGTTGGTGAAAATACCATTCGTGCTATTTCTATGGACTCCACAGACGGTTTGCGTCGCGGCATGCCGGTGGTCAGTACCGGAAGTCCTATAAAAATGCCAATTGGCGATCAAATCAAAGGTCGTTTGTTTAATGTGGTGGGTGAGGCCATTGATGGTTTGGGTGAAACCCCCAACACCAACGGATATGTAATTCACCGTGAACCACCTAAGTTTGAAGACTTGGCTCCTGCCAATGAAGTGTTGTACACCGGTATTAAGGTAATTGACTTAATTGAGCCATATGCGAAGGGCGGGAAGATTGGTTTGTTTGGTGGAGCCGGCGTTGGGAAAACCGTTCTTATTATGGAGCTGGTTAACAACATTGCGAAAGCCTACTCCGGTCTTTCGGTGTTTGCCGGTGTAGGTGAACGCACCCGTGAAGGGAATGACCTTCTTCGTGAGTTCATTGAATCGGATGTAATTAAGTACGGCGAAGAGTTTAAGCACAGCCTTGAGAAGGGCGGCTGGGATTTATCTAAGGTGGATCACAAAGCCTTGGCAGAATCCAAAGCAACCCTCGTGTTTGGTCAGATGAATGAGCCTCCAGGGGCCCGTGCACGCGTTGCGTTGAGCGGACTAACCATGGCGGAATATTACCGCGACGGGGATGGAGAAGGCAAGGGCCGCGACATCCTTTTCTTTATCGACAACATCTTCCGCTTTACCCAGGCAGGTTCTGAGGTATCTGCTCTATTGGGTCGTATGCCATCTGCAGTAGGATACCAGCCTACCCTCTCTACCGAGATGGGGGCCATGCAAGAGCGCATTACCTCCACCAAGCGAGGATCCATTACATCGGTTCAGGCCGTTTACGTTCCTGCGGATGACCTTACCGACCCTGCACCGGCAACCACGTTCAGCCACTTGGATGCAACCACGGTATTAAGTCGTAAAATCGCTGAGTTGGGCATTTACCCTGCGGTAGATCCATTGGATTCTACCTCTAGGATTCTAACTCCTTCCATAATCGGAGAAGCGCACTACCGTTGTGCTCAGCGCGTGAAGGAAATTCTTCAGCGTTACAAGGAGCTGCAAGACATCATCGCCATTTTAGGTATGGATGAACTTTCTGAAGACGATAAACTTGTGGTATCCCGCGCCCGCCGTGTTCAACGTTTCCTTTCACAGCCTTTCCACGTTGCTGAACAGTTTACCGGTTTGAAAGGAGTTTTGGTTCCGATTGAAGACACCATCAAAGGGTTCAACATGATTCTGGATGGTGAGGTAGATGAGTATCCTGAGGCAGCGTTCAACCTAGTAGGTACCATCGAGGAAGCCATTGAAAAAGGTAAGAAGCTCTTAGCAGAGGCTAAATAAGCCTAACGTTATGCAACTCGACATCATTACTCCCGACGCAAACCTTTTCAGTGGAACAGTTTCCGCTGTTCGATTTCCAGGCAGCGATGGTTCTTTCGGCGTGTTGGAGCGTCACGCACCTCTTATTGCTACGTTGAAGGCTGGAATCATCAACATCACCGACGATCGTCAACAAGCTCAGCAAATCCATATAAAGGGAGGAGTAGTAGAGGTACTCGACAACCGCATTATGGTGTTGGCTGAATAAGTCAACTTTCCAGAATAAAAGCGCACCATGCCATCCGAGTTCGGGTGGCATTTTTTTTCAGCATCGAGATGGTTTGGTGGGGGAGTCTGTGACCGGGTTACCCGTGCATGGTTTCTTGCCTGCTGTAGCGCTCCATGATGGATGCTTCAAAAGCCAGAAAAGCATTCCAGCGTTCTTGTACTTCCTCTTTCGGGAAATATACCATAGCGAGTTTTATAAAAGCTGTGTAATGCCCTGCTTCGCTTTCCATAAGGTTACGGTAAAAGGTGCGGAGCTCTTCGTTTTCAACTTTTTCCGACAGCATTTTGAATCGCTCACAGCTTCTCGCCTCTATCATGGCGGCAAACAGAAGTCGATCGAGCAGGGCAATATCTCTTCCTTGGCCTTTGCGCACAAATGAGAGCAACTCGTTCACATAAGCATCTTTTCGCTCGAAGCCGAATGAATAGCCCTGGCGTAAAATGAGTTCGTGTACTTGTTCAAAATGTTCCAGCTCTTCGCGGGCAATGGGAAGCAGAGCTTTCACCAACTCGGTTTTATCGGGAAACGTTACCACCAAAGAGATGGCGTTGCTTGCTGCTTTTTGCTCGCAGTAAGCATGATCGGTGAGCAATGCTTCCAGGTTCGATTCTGCAAGGTTAACCCAGCGCGGGTCGGTAGGCAGTTGCAGGCCCAGCATAATTATGAAAACGATTGAAGGGTCTTTCGAATGATGTCCAGTCCCTCCATGAGTTGGGTTTCCGTGATGCTGAGGGGAGGAGCAAACCGGATGATGTCGCCGTGGGTTGGCTTGGCCAGAAGTCCATGCTCGAGCATTCTGTGGCAAACGGCCAATGCATCTTTTCCCGGGGTTCTGTGAATGACAACTGCATTGAGCAGGCCTTTCCCTCTGATTTCGGCAATAAGCGGAGATGGAATGTTTTTGAGCTCTTCTCTGAACATTTGGCCTAACACATCTGCATTATGGCAAAGGTTCTCGTCGATGATGACCTGTAACGCTACCTTAGCAACGGCACAAGCCAGCGGATTTCCACCATAGGTAGAACCGTGTTCACCTGGTTTGATGTTGAGCATGACCTCGTCGTTGGCCAAGACAGCAGAAACCGGCAGAACCCCACCGCTTAGGGCCTTTCCAAGGATTAAGACATCGGGCTTAACCTCTTCGTGATCGCAAGCAAGCATGCGTCCGGTTCTGCCCAAACCGGTTTGCACCTCATCGGCCATCATCAATACATGGTATTGGGTGCACAATTTTCGGATGGCTTTGAGGTATCCAACTTCAGGCACGATAACGCCTGCTTCGCCTTGAATCGGTTCAAACATAAACCCACAAACGTGCGGGTCTTGAAAAGCCTCTTCCAATGCTTTTGCGTTGTTGTAGGGTACCACAATATAACCTGGCATTAGAGGACCAAACCCGCTGTAGCTGCTCGGATCGGTGGAAGAAGAAATGGCTGCAAGTGTGCGACCCCAAAAGTTGCCCTCAACAAAAACAACTTTGGCCTGATTGGCGGGAATGCCCTTTTTTTGGTAACCCCAACGTCGGGCCAGTTTAAGCGCGGTTTCTCCCCCTTCAACCCCGGTGTTCATAGGAAGAACCTTATCATAACCAAACAGGGTGGTAATGAACTTTTCGTACTCACCCAACAGGTTGTTGTGAAATGCTCTTGAAGTAAGGGTAAGTTTTTGGGCTTGCTGCATCATGGCATCCAGGATGCGGGGATGGCAGTGCCCTTGGTTTACCGCAGAGTAAGCAGATAAAAAGTCGAGGTAGCGCTTTCCGTTCACATCCCAAACCTCGGTACCCTTTCCGCGCTCCAGCACCACTGGCAGTGGATGGTAATTGTGGGCTCCGTAGCGCGCTTCCAGCTCTATGGCATGAAGTGCAGGGTTTGCAACAGGGTTTTGTGGGGTATCCATAAGGGTATCCATAAGGGGAAAGCGCCGTTTTTACGGCATTCAAAGGTATGAAAATGCCCGAAGAGCCCTTCATAATGGCCCATTCCAGTAACTTTGGAACCGAACACAAGCCCATGAAACGAATCTTAACCGGCATACAAAGCAACGGCAACCCCCACCTTGGGAATGTATTGGGAGCCATTCTGCCCGCCATTCAAATGAGCAATGCATCGGATGTTGAATCGTTCTTGTTCATTGCTGATTTACACGCCTTAACCAGCCTAAAAAACAAGAACGTAATCGAAGAAAACACCACCTCTGTAGCCGCAGCATGGCTTGCTTTTGGCCTTGATGCAGATCGAACGGTGTTCTACAGGCAGAGTCGCGTTCCTATGGTTACTGAGCTTGCGTGGTTTTTGAATTGCTTTGCGCCGTTTCCCATGCTGGCCAATGCCCATTCTTTCAAGGATAAAAGCGAGCGTCTTGCCGATGTAAACGCTGGATTGTTTACCTATCCTATGCTCATGGCTGCTGATATATTATTGTATCAAGCACATGAGGTTCCGGTAGGAAAAGATCAGGTGCAGCACCTAGAGATGACCCGCGATGTTGCAGGCGCAATAAACCGCTATGCCGAAACAGAGTTGTTTGTTTTGCCTCAGGCGAAGGTAAGTGAAGAGGTTATGATTGTGCCCGGAACCGATGGACAAAAGATGAGCAAGTCGTATGGCAATATCATCAATATTTTCCTTTCGGAGAAAGAATTAGATAAAGTGGTAAAAACAATAGTTACAGACAGCACCCCTATGGAGGATCCCAAGGATCCGGAGCGGTGCAATGTGTATGCTTTGTACAAGCTTGTGGCTACGCCCGAACAGGCTGCCCAAATGGCGGCTCAGTATCGGGTAGGTGGATATGGATATGGCCATGCGAAGCGCGCTCTTTTTGAGGTGCTTTGGCAACGTTTTGAGGAACCCAGAAAGGCGTATCGGTATTGGATGGAAAACCCTGCCGAGTTGAATCGTGCCTTGGAGGCCGGAGAGGAGAAGGCAGCAGCGGTAGCTAGTGAAACACTCAATCGGGTGCGCCAGCACCTTGGCTACGGAAGAATGTAGTGGAAAAAAACGTTTATCATATAGCCATAGCTGAGGATTGGCAAGAAGGTATAAAATCCGGTTTTTATACACCAAAAGCATTTGAACATGAAGGGTTTATTCATGCCTCATATCCACATCAAATAAAGGGCGTATTAACGCGATATTTCAAACCTACTGAGCGGCTCGTATTGCTTAAACTTCGCACGGATGTTTTGGGTGAACATTTGGTGCCTGAATGGGTTTTTTCACAAGAGCAATATTATCCCCATGTTTTTTGTCCGATAAGCTCCGATATGGTAGAGCGCATTTGGTGGTTGGATGAGGGCCATGCCGTGCCCGATGAGGTGAAATAAAAAACCCGCGTGAAACAAAATCAAGCGGGTTTTGAGGTCTCGAGCGGATTCGAACCGCTGTAGAAGGTTTTGCAGACCTCTGCCTAGCCACTCGGCCACGAGACCCGTTATTTGGGTTGGCAAATATAGCCTTTTTTGGTTGTGGTTATCGTTCTAATTCTACCCAAACCTGCTCCACCTGCCCATTCATAGGCGGATTGAGCTTTGTGAGGCGAATGCGACTGCTTAAAATTCGATTTGGAAACGATGCATAAAGTTGGTTTTCAATGCGCCAAACGACCTGCTCAATGAGGTTGGAGGGTTGTTCCATTTCCTGAACGACCAGATTGCGGATGGTTACATAATCTAGGGTGAGCTTAAGATCATCGGAAGCAGCGGCTTCCATGAATTGGGTTTCCACATAAACGTCCACCCGATATTCAGATCCAATGATGCGCTCTTCTGGAAGACACCCATGATGCGCATATAAGCGTATGCCTTCTACGGCAATGCGTTGATGAGATTGCATGGTTCCAAAACTACCAAGAATCTGAGTTAAAAACCGCCTAACTTTTTTACGTTCTTTGCCGATTGCCAAACAAAAAAAATATGCAAACCATTCAGAGCTACGCGTGTGGTGATTGGTACACCGGAACCGGCACTTTAACGCCTCTTTTTGATGCCGTTACCGGCGAAGGTATTTATCAGGCCGGAAGTGCCGGCTTGGATACGGCTGCAATGGTCCATTATGCGCGCACTTTTGGCGGTCCTTCGCTGCGGGGTATGACCTTTCATGAACGAGCACGCATGTTGAAAGCGCTGGCGCTGCATCTCAGCGAAAAAAAACCTTTGTTTTATGCCATCTCCTCCAAAACAGGAGCTACTAAAACCGATACTTGGATTGACGTAGACGGAGGAATAGGCAACCTTTTTGTGTATGCCAGTAAAGGCCGCCGGGAACTTCCAGATCAACCTTTTTTGTTGGATGGGAATCCGGAAATGATTTCGAAAGGTGGATCCTTCATCGGCCATCATATTTGTGTTCCTTTGGAAGGTGTTGCCGTGCACATCAACGCCTTCAACTTCCCCGTTTGGGGCATGTTGGAAAAGATTGCTGTGAACCTGCTGGCAGGTGTTCCGGCCATCGTAAAACCAGCTACCGTGACCTGCTATTTAACGGAGGCAGTAGTTCGCGAGATTGTGGCATCGGGCATTTTGCCGAAAGGAGCGCTGCAGCTCATTTGCGGCAGTGTTGGGCCTTTGCTCGATGCGCTTTCTTGTCAAGATGTGGTTACGTTTACAGGTAGTGCACAAACCGGCCAAATGTTGCGGGCACTGCCGGTAATCAACCAAAACAGCATCCGTTTCAATTTGGAAGCCGATTCCCTAAACTGTTCCATTTTGGGGCCGGATGCAGTTCCGGGTCAGGAGGAGTTTGATTTGTTCATCAAAGAAGTGGTACGGGAAATGACGGTGAAAGCCGGACAGAAATGTACCGCAATACGCCGCATCTTGGTACCTGAGTCTCTTATGGAACCTGTACAAGCCGCCGTTTCTTCCCGTTTAAAAACCTTGGTCGTTGGCAATCCCTCCTCCGAGGGAGTGCGCATGGGGCCTTTGGCAAGTAGAGAACAAGTAGAAGATGTGCAGAAGAAGTTGGAAGCGCTCAAAGCTTCATGTTCCGTGGCGTATGCTGGAGATCTGGAATCTCTCAAGGACGCCCATGCAGACAAGGGGTCTTTTGTTTCACCAACCTTGCTTCGGTGCGAAGAGCCGATGATGAACACCTTGGTTCATGAGGTCGAGGTTTTTGGTCCGGTGAGCACAATAATGCCCTACAGCGACCTTCATCAAGCCATAACACTCTCCAAAATGGGGAGGGGAAGTTTGGTTTCCTCTGTTTTTACCAACGACTCCAAGTTTGCCAAGGAGTTGGTTTTGGGCACAGCCTGCATGCACGGGCGAGTTATGGTCTTGAACCGCGAAGGTGCGGCAGAGTCTACAGGTCACGGTTCACCCATGCCGCATCTGGTTCACGGCGGTCCAGGTAGGGCCGGTGGAGGCGAGGAGATGGGTGGTATTCGAGGGGTAAAGCATTACATGCAGCGCACGGCCATACAAGGATCTCCGAGCATGCTCAGCGCCATTGTGGATGAGTATCTTCCAGGAGCGGCAGTGAACGAGGATCGAATTCACCCATTCCGCAAATACTTCGATGAGTTGGTTATAGGTGAAACGTTGTTTACGCACCGCAGAACCGTTACAGAGGCTGACATTGTAAATTTTGCGGGTATTTCGGGTGACTTCTTTTATGCCCATACGGATGAGACCAGTCTTGAGGGTTCGATTTTTGAGCGGAGGGTAGCGCATGGTTATTTTGTGATTTCGGCAGCTGCAGGCCTCTTCGTAGACCCGAAGAAAGGCCCGGTGTTGGCTAATTATGGGCTGGATAACCTTCGGTTTATTCAGCCGGTGTATGTGGGCGACACCATTCGGGTTAAGCTTACATGCAAGCGTAAAACAGTAAAGGAAGACCGCGATGGGCAAATACCTCAGGGTGTTGTGGAATGGGCGGTAGATGTTCTGAATCAGGACAATGTCGTGGTGGCAGTTGAAACGGTGTTAACGCTTGTTGAGCGAAGGAAATAGCCCTTTGGGCGATTTTTTTTTCTCTTCCTGCAGGAACACTCGAATAATAGACATCTTTGAATGTGGTAAAAATGGGGCAGAAAATGGAAAAAAGGTACCTGGTATTTTTGTTTGTGCTTGCATCGACTTTGGGGTTTTCCCAGTCCGCCAATACCGTTATAAAAACCCGCGAGAACGAAAATCCTCGCTACACAGAAATTTTCTATGTATTGAAATCGGATACCTCTGTTCGTCACGGATCGTATCAGCGATTGGGGTTCAACGATGAAATTATTCTATCTGGTAATTATCGAGACGGCAAGAAAGATTCGCTGTGGGTCGAGTTCCTTCGATTCAGCACCATCATTCTGAGCAAAGGATTTTATCGAGATGGCGAAAAGATTGGTATTTGGGAGTATTATGATAATAAAGGGCAAATACAACTTAAATACAATTACGACAACAAGCAGAGTGTGTATTGTAGGAAAGTTGAGGAGGGCAACGTGAGTGAGATGTTTGTAAAATTAGATACCGGTGTTGTCTCCCTTAGATTGCAACGCGATCCCTTCTTCAACGGAGATGATTCCCAGTTATGGAAGTTCTTAAGCAGCAACATTAAATACCCTGTTCGATCCTACCAAGCTGGCGTTACGGGTACGGTTTATGTAGCGTTTTTTATCGATCCGAATGGCCATGCTTTTGGTCAGCGGATACTCAGGGGCATCAGCGAAGAGCTCAATCAGGAAGCCTTGAGGGTTGTTAAGTTGATTCCAGACGATTGGATTGCCGGAATTTCAGATGGGAAACTGATTACCGCTCAGTATCACATTCCGGTGCGTTTCACCATCAAAAAATAGACTGGCTGTAGGTTTTTAAATGCTGTTCATCGAAAAAACCACAGTTTAAGCCTCTTTTTAGGGAAAAAATTATTACAAAAGCAAGCTTTTCGCCTTGTTCTTCATACTTTTGCACCTACTTTTTAAACGATGACAAGTCCTTTTTTGCCTATGCGTACCTTCTGGATGAGTTCGATACGATTATCGGTTTGGATAGCGCTGGTTGTAGCCGGGTTTTCTCCCGCCCGAGCTTCGGTTTTTACCGTAACCAACCTAAATAACTCTGGATCAGGTTCTTTGCGAAGTGCTATTTTTCAAGCCAACAATGATTTTTCGGCCGACATCAATACACCTCACATCATCGATGCTTCCGGAATTTCCGGAACCATTAACCTTTCAGGGGCATTGTTCGATTTGAACAACCACATCACAATAATTGGTCCAACGGCGGCTCCACTCATTCTAAATCGCCAATCGGCCATTCAATTTTCGGTGCTTAGGCTGGTCACACCAAACGGTGTCACGGGAAGGTACAAAATCAAACTCAACAACCTCTACATTCAAAATGGTAGGGGAACAGGTGGGGGGCTCTACATTGAAAATGTAGATGCGGAAGTAAACAACTGCCAAATTCAAAATTGCCTCGCTACCCAAGGATTGGGTGCTGGTGTTTATGTGCTGAATTCCCACGCCCAGTTTAATGGAAGTACCATTGCAAATAACTCCAACCAGGGGGGTATTGGTGGTGGCATCACAACAGATGGGGATTCTTCCGAGGTTTCCCTTACCAATTGTACGGTTGCCTTTAATACTGCTGCAACCGGTGGGGGAATCGACAAGATTAGTTATCCTAAGCTTTTCATGAACAGCTGTACTGTTGTGGGCAATATTGCTCAAGGCAAGGGAGGTGGGTTTTATATCAATGCGGGAGGGCTTCAGATTGACAACTGTTTGATTAACAACAACAACGCTCAAATTGCATCCAATGTGGGGAATGACATCACGATTAATCCTGATTCAACTCAGGACGTTGTGGAATCCAACGTTGGGCATAATCTTATATCGGATCTTACCGGATTTTCATTCGACCCAGGGGCAATTCTAACCGGAAATGTTACTCCCCTTACTCCAAACGTGGTTACATCCTCAGCATTGGCCAACAATGGTGGATATACCCAAACATTGTCATTAACGGCCTGCAGCGAAGCCATCGATGCAGGAACCTCATTTAGCACACCCGCTTTAGATCAGCGTGGTTCATCTAGGGTAAATGCCCACGATATTGGCTCATTTGAATATCAAGCTCTTGTTCCGGTTTCGGCACTGCGATGCGGCCCCGGAACCGTAACTCTTAGTGTTTCCGGTGGAACTTCGGGAGCCAGTGGTTACGATTGGTTCAGTCAGGCTTCGGGAGGTGTTGCTCTTGCCACCAATTCCTCGACCTTCACCACGCCTCTTCTTACAGCTACTACATCATTTTTCGTTGCAGAGGCAGCGGCCTGTGCCAGCCCCAAGCGCTATGAGGTGGTAGCCACGGTGTTAACCACACCACCGGTTCCGGTCATTACCTCCAGTACTCCAACCAACATTTGTTCGGGAGCCTCGGTAACGCTTACCAGTACAGCAGAAAGTGCCTACTTGTGGAGCAACGGCGAAACTACGCAGAGCATTACCGTTTCCGCAGCAGGAGATTATACGGTAACTGGGATATCTGCAAACGGATGCAGCTCTACCTCAGACACAACCGAGGTCACGGTCACTCCTCCGCCTCCAGCTCCAACCGTCACCATCTTAGGGTTGAATGCTGTTGGATGTCAAGGGGATACCATTACTCTGCAAGCATCTCTTTCACCGAATTATCTTTGGTCAAATGGTGCCACCACCCAAAGTATTGAGGTTTCTTCGAGCGGAACCTTCACCGTTTCGGTTTCTTCGGCATTCAATTGCAGCACCTCCTCTGTTCCCACAAACATTACCATTAACAGCAATCCGCCTGTGCCTGTTATCACCGCCAATGGCCCAACCACCTTTTGTTTGGGAGAGTCCGTTGGTATTGTTTCCAGTATTGCTTCGGGTTTAACCTGGTCGAACAGCGAAACCAGTCAATTCATTACGGTTGCCACTCCGGGCAGTTATTTTGTTACCGTTACGGATGCCAACAATTGCTCCAGCCGTTCAGACACCCTTGATGTAACTGTGAACGTTCCAACGGTTCCAACGGTAACCGCTGGAGGACCTCTTTCTTTTTGCGACGGTGGGTCGGTGGTTCTTACCAGCTCGCCTTCCGTTTCCTACCTGTGGAACACGGGACAAAGCACGATTGCTGCAACCATTACGAGTACGGCCAACGTAACGGTAACCACTACCGATGCAAATGGATGTCAGGCTACTTCTGCTCCAGTTGCCGTTGAGAACATACCCATTGTTACACCAACCATATCAGCCAGCGGCCCAGTTACGTTTTGCCAAGGCTCAAATGTTGTGCTTACCTCCAGTTCAGCAGTTGGAAACACTTGGAGTACGGGTGAAACCACCTCAAGCATTACCGTTAATCAAGCGGGAAGCTACACGGTTATTTTGTCCGGATGTTCCAGTTTATCTGCTGCAACTGTTGTAACCGTAAACAGCAATCCTCCTGCGCCCACTATCTCGGCTGGGGGACCTACAACGTTTTGTGATGGTGGTAATGTAACCCTTACATCCAGTTCGGCCACCAACAACGTTTGGTCAACCGGTGCAACCACGTCTTCCATATCGGCAACCGCAGATGGTGTATACACGGTTACGGTTAGCAACACTGACGGGTGTACCACCACATCATCTGGATTTGCTGTTACAGTAAACCCCAACCCTCCGGCTCCAGTAATTACGCCGCAAACTCCAACCACATTCTGTTTGGGTGGCCAGGTAGTTCTAGAGTCTTCCGCTTCTGCCAATAATCTTTGGTCAACCGGAGAAACCTCTCAAACGATAGTTGTAACAACTGCAGGAAATTACACTGTAGCCTCAACAAGTGCTTTCGGTTGCCCTTCACCGGTTTCTGGTCCTGTTTCTGTTGTGGTAAATACGCCTGTACAACCCACTATAACAGCTAATGGACCGCTAAGCTTCTGCGACGGAAGTTCGGTGGATTTGATTTCTTCTTTCCCCACCGGAAATGTATGGAGCACAGGAGAAACCGATGCATTCATAACGGTGTCTACTTCTCAACCTGCTGTAACGGTAACCCACACAGATGGCAATGGATGCCAAGCAACGTCTAACCCAGTTGCTGTAGTGGCAAGCCCATTTGTAACACCGGTAATAACCGCATCAGGTCCATTGGAGTTCTGTCAAGGTGGTCAGGTAACACTAACCTCCAGTATTGCCTCAGGCAACATTTGGAGCAACGGTGAAACCACCCAAAGCATCCAAGTGACAACCTCTGGAACCTTTACCCTGACTGTTCAAGGGTGCTCCAACGTTTCTCTACCGGTTGCTGTTACGGTAAATCCGCTACCGGTGGTACCAACCATTACGATTAATGGACCAACAACTTTTTGCCAGGGAGGTCAGGTAAACCTTGTGGCCAGTGCTTCAACACTACCTTATTTGTGGAGCAATGGTGCAACAACACAGAGCATCAACCCAACTACTGCAGGAATTTACTCGGTTGCTTTGGTGGATGCTAATGGTTGTTCCAGCTCATCTGCTCCGGTATCGGTTATTGTAAATCCATTGCCTTTTGCCCCGGTAATAACAACTAATACTGGATTTAACACCTTCTGTTCTGGTTCTTCTCTTACCCTAAACTCATCCATTCCAACGAACCTTTTGTGGAGCACCGGAGAGACCTCAGCTTCCATAACGGTTTCTTCCGGAGGAACCTACAGCGTTACCACCACCGATGCTTCGGGATGTACTTCTTTGTCTTCCAGTTTGTTGATTACTGAGTTGCCTGCAGTTGTTCCTGTTGTAACACCTTCTGGTCCCGTAACGCTTTGTCAAGGTCAAAACGTTGTGCTTTCATCGAATCTTGCTTCCGGAAATATTTGGAGCAATGGTGAAACTTCGCAAACCATTACTGTATCTGTTGCAGGGCAATACTCTGTTTCTGGCCAGGGTTGTAACCTCCCTTCCAATCAGGTAGTAGTTAATGTTAATCCCGTGCCACCCGTTCCCACCGTTACGATTAACGGCAGCAGTGATATTTGTCCAGGCGGAACTACGGATTTGTTTGCCCCAATTTCTTCATCGTATTTATGGAGCAACGGAGACACCCAGCAATTCACCACGGTTGGGGTTGCGGGTTCTTATTCTGTAACAGTGTTCAATGCCTTGGGTTGCTCTTCAACATCTCAATCGGTTGTGATCAATCAAATCACCGAGCCATCCGTATCTCTTCCCCCTTCAATTACGCAATGTGGTTCAACCGTAACATTAAGCGCAGGCAACCCAGGCTCAACCTATGCTTGGAGCACCGGTGAAACCACAGAATCCATTACAGTTTCTTCCTCTGGTACTTATCAGGTTGTTGTGTCCAATGCATGTGGAACCTCAACCAGCAACAATTCCGTTATCACCATCCACCCGGCTCCAACAGTGAACTTAGGCGGACCTTATCAAACCTGCATTGTTCCCCTGACACTTGATGCTGGAAACGCGGGAGCTGCTTATGCATGGAGTACCGGTGAAACGACTCAAACCATTGTTGCGGTCTCGAGCGGTAGCTATCAAGTAGTGGTTACTAATTCTTCTGGCTGTTCGGCAACTGGACTTGCTGTTATAAGCATCTCCGGAGGAGTTCCGGTTGTTGATTTAGGTCCTGATGTTTCTCAATGCGGTGGCACAATAACCTTGGATGCCGGAAACGCTGGGTCTTCTTATTTGTGGAGCAGCGGTGAAACATCTCAAACCATTGTAGTAAGCGCTTCCGGAACATTCTCGGTTGCCGTAAGCAACGGTTGTGGGAATGTTACCAGTAATCTTAAGCAAATAACCATTCTGCCTATTCCAACCGTTTCTTTAGGTGGACCCTTCACACAATGCGGTGGCTCGGTGACGTTAGATGCCGGGAATCCTGGCTCTGGGTTCTTGTGGTCGACAGGTGAAACCACCCAAACCATTTCTGTTTCCTCAACCGGCAATTACAATGTGGTGGTTACATCAGCCAATGGCTGCACGGTATCAGGCAGTGCGCTTGTTTCCTTGGACAACATCTTACCTGTTGTAAACCTTGGTCCTGATGTTTCTCAATGCGGTGGCAGCGTTACGTTGGACGCCGGTAATCCAGGTTCTACTTATCTGTGGAGCAATGGTGAAACGACTCAAACCATTACCGTTGCTGCATCAGGCTCATTCAGCGTGGTGGTAACCAATGGTTGTGGTTCTGTTACCAGTGCCGCAAAGCAGGTTGCAATCAATGCCTTGCCAGTGGTTAACCTCGGCAACGATGTTCAGCAATGCGGAGGAACGCTGGTTTTGGATGCTCAAAATCCTGGATCCTCTTTCCTATGGTCGACCGGAGCCACAACTTCATCCATCAGTGTTTCTACTTCGGGTACATATTCAGTACTGGTTACCAATGCAAATGGTTGTACTGCCTCCGACGCAATATTGGCTGACCTAACGAATACGATTCCGGTTGTGAACCTTGGACCGAATGTTTCTCAGTGCGGCGGCACAGTAACGTTGGATGCCGGAAATCCAGGGTCGAGCTACCTCTGGTCAAATGGCGCCACCACTCAAACCATTTCGGTTGCTTCCAGTGCTACCGTATTTGTTTCGGTAACCAACGGTTGCGGCACAACATCCTCTGCACCGGTATTGGTTAACATCAACACGTCTCCTGTCGTGAACCTTGGATCTCCAGTAACCAGTTGTACCCCAGTGGTGTTGGATGCCGGAAATTCGGGTTCAACTTTTGATTGGAACAACGGTGCAGGCAATGGACAAACATTTACGGCTGCAACTACAGGAAATTATACGGTTGTTGTAACCAACAGCGATGGCTGTTCTGCAACCGCCTCTGTTCAGGTAACCATTAATTCTGCTCCAACGGTTGCGTTAACGAACCCTGCACCTCAGTGCGGCGGCACGGTAACGTTGGATGCGGGCAATGCC
>JBEIVB010000111.1:0-7404 GCA_040374085.1 Flavobacteriales bacterium
TAGAATCCCCCGTTTCAGAGCCTCAGGATGCAGAAGGAATGTTCACCTTTGAATCGGGTGCCATGGTACTTTAATTTCTGAAAATGTATCTTTGATCTTAAACCCTTGCCGGCAACCGCAGTCAAACGAACCAAACACTCCCCCTTATGAAACGCATCGCATGGATTATCCTTACCACTTGCATGGCAAGTGTCAGCATGGCCCAGAGTAAACCAGACGCTTCAGCTTCCAAAGCCGAACGCAAAGCCAACCGCATAGAAGAGAGGGCCAAAACAAAGGCCAATGCCTTGGCTTATGAGCTGAAGTTGAACGACGATCAGCGCAACCGTCTAAACGATCTTTTGCTGAAAAGAATGACAGAAGCTTCGGAGGTCCGCAAGCAGCAAAAGTCCTCTCCTACCCCAGAAGGAAAAGAGAAAATGAAAGCATTAAAGCAACAGTATAAAAAAGAGTTGCAGGCAATATTAACCCCGGAGCAGTACAAGCAATGGGTGCAGAACCGCAAGCACAGCCCGGAGCGGCAGCGGGTAATCGACTCCAACCCAAATATGCCTGAGGAAAAGAGCAGTCCATCTGACCTCGATTGAAAAAATAGCCGCCCTTCCGGGCGGTTTTTTTTTGCCTGACGGAGCACAGCTTTTCCTCCGTATTTGGTTCGAACCCATACAAGCAAACTGCTCGGTTTGCCATAATTTTCCCCGCGAATGTTTACATTTACCCAAACCTACTCTTATGCTGTTACCCAAAACCCGGTCTTTTCTTTCGGCGTGCCTGCTTCTCCTCTCTTGGACGGCTTGTCAGAAAAGCAATTACGCCGAGGATCATCCTCCATTAAACACCGCCGACACATGCTCCAGTAAGGCAACCTATGCAAGCAGGATTAAAAAGATATTGGATGTAAGCTGCGCCTATTCTGGCTGCCACGATGGGACCAACCAAGAGCCCAACCTCACCCAATATTCTACCGCCAGCGCCGCTGCTAATAAAATTAAGCAAAGGGCATGCATCGAGAAAAACATGCCGGCTGCAGCTCCATTAAGCGATTGCGACATAACCCGACTACGGACATGGTGCGAAACCGGTACTCCACAATAACTTCCCCATACATCATACAAAACCTATGAAAAAGCATCTTGGCACAGCCTTGTTGGGACTGGTCATGAGCACAAGTGTGTGCTTGGCTCAGGACGATTTACTCAACGAAGGTCTTCCAACCCGTGAATTGACACTTGCTACGTTTAAGGGCACCCGCATTGTAAACATGCACACCATTGAAAACCCCGGCAAAAGAAGCTTGGAGTTTGTTATTCAGCACCGCTTTGGCGATGTCAGTCAGGGTGCCTATCAGGGATTTGGTATAGACGGTGGGGCCACCATTCGTTTGGGCTTGCAATACTCTTTCGATGGCCGTTTGGCTTTTGGTCTTGGTCGCTCCTCGTATCAGAAAATGCTCGATGGCTTTGTAAAATACCGCGTTCTGCGTCAAACCACGGACAACCACATGCCCATAAGCCTCACTTGGGTCTCGGGCATATACTACAATGGACAGAAAGACTCGAAATTCAACGACTACAGTGCGGCCGCTCGAGTTTCGTATTGCCACCAGCTCCTTATTGCCCGGAAAATCAACGAGCGTCTCTCTGTGCAGCTGGCTCCAACCTTGGTGCACTACAACCTAGTGGATAGTTTAAACGATCGAAACACCGGATTTGTAATGGCATTTATGGGCCGTTATAAAATCAACAAGCGAACCGCCTTAACCGGAGAGTATGGTTACCGGGCAACGCGCATCTTTGCCTCAGCTGGCTATTACGACTCGTTTGCCTTGGGCCTGGACATTGAAACCGGGGGGCACGTGTTTCAAATGCATTTCACCAACTCAGCCGGCATTGCCGAGCCCCAATTCTTTGCCCAAACCAACACCACCTGGAAAAATGCCCGCACCTGGGGGGTACGTTTGGGCTTTAATGTTTCCCGATTGTTTCACATTTAAACCCTTAAGATTATGCGTCGCATCTTGTTTCTACTGCTCTTCTCTCCTTTTGTGTTGCATGCCCAGGTATGGAAAAACAAAGAGAAAATGGGCAAAATCCATTTCTTTTCCTCAACTCCAATGGAGAACATAGAGGCCAAAAGCCAAACGGTTTCTTCCATCCTCAACAGCAAAACCGATTCGGTGCTGTTTCTGGTGGTGGTTTCCTCTTTCGAATTTCCGAATGCCCTCATGCAGGAGCATTTCAATGAAAACTACATGGAAAGCAACGTTTACCCCAAGGCCATGTTCCGGGGCAAAATGAAAGAGGATATTGATTTCACAAAAGACGGTGAATACACGTGCACCGCTGCCGGCAACCTTACCCTACACGGCATTTCCAAGCCCTACAGCGTTACCGGGAAATTTACAGTTAAAGGTGGTGAGGTACACCTTGTGGCTAAGTTTAACATCAAGCTGGCAGATCACGACGTGAAAGTACCCAAGCTGGTTACCGAGAAAATTGCTCAGGAAATAGCCACCGATGTGGATGTTACCTATGCCCCTTACGTAAAAAAGTAAAGCACCATCATCCAATTCCTCCCCCTACCCTATTGATATGGGTAGGGGATTTTTTTTATCGTACAAAAGCATGAAAACACACTCCCCAATCGAAGATGCGCTGCTCCTGATTTTGGAAAAACGATTCAGAGATCATGCCCACCGTCATAAGGGACTAAACTGGCAGCGGGTTGCAGACCTATTGCATGCAGACCGTGATCTATGGATTGCCGTCGCCGGAATGGATGCTACCGGAGGGGAGCCCGATGTGGTAAAACTTGGGGAGGGTGCCAATGCCTGGGCCTACGTCGATTGCTCGGCGGAGAGCCCCATCGGTCGTCGCAGCCTTTGTTACGACGACCAAGCGCTGGCCGAGCGTAAAGAAAACAAACCGGCCGGCTCTGCGGTGGGTATGGCGCATGAAATGGGCATAACCCTGCTCAACGAAGCGGAGTATTTGAGTCTTCAGCAAGTGGGGCCTTTTGATCGGAAAACCTCGGGGTGGATTCTTACCACACCGGAGATGCGCAAACTGGGCGGCGCGCTGTTTGGCGACCATAGGTTTAACCGCACCTTTTTCTACCACAACACCGCACAATCGTACTACGGTGCACGAGGATTCAGGGCCTATAAAAAGCTTATGCTCATAAACTGAATCGGATTTCTCTACAGATTCCGATTATTCCTATTTACATTATTATTATACCAACGCATCAAATAATATGCTATCCACCACAGGCTTCAGGGGTGCATCGGTATCCACTAAGATGCCGCGTACGCCGGCTCCTTGCGCAGCTTCAATGTCGCGTGGACGATCGCCAATGAACCAGCTTTGAGCCGGGTCTGCACCCAATAAGGCCAAGGCTTTTTCTACCAAAAGACTGCCGGGCTTACGGCAAAGGCAAGCCGAGAAATCGGGATGGTGCGGACAATACCAAATGCCATCCAGCGCCGTGCCGGCCTCAGCCAAAACCTGCTCCAGATGGGCGTGAACCAGGGCTACATCGGTGTGCCCATACAACCTTTTAGCTATGCCGCTTTGGTTGGTGATTACGGCTACCAACCAACCGGCCGCCTTCAAGCGGGCAATCTGCTGCGGTACACCGGGCAACACCACAAAACGTTCCAGGGTGTAGGTATAATCCACATGGTCGCGGTTGATGACTCCGTCGCGGTCGAGAAACACAACGCGTTTCATCCTCTCCCGGTTATGGCTTGCCAACATTGAGAAAGGGCAGAAGGTTCAATGAGGAGAGTGATGAGCATTCCTGTAAGAGCGCCAAAAAGATGCGCATCGTGCCCAATGGTAGAACCACCGCGCCGAGCCATGCTGTACTCAAAAAGCAAATACAACAACCCAAAAATCCATGCCGGTATGGGAATTGGAATAAACATCAGATAAAAGCTGTTGAGAGGTTCAAACAGAATGCTGCTAAACAAAAGAGCCGAGATGGCGCCCGATGCACCTACAGCCGCGTAGCCCGGATGGGCCTTCTCCCGCTCTAAAGCAGGCAACACAGCACCCGCAAGTCCCCCCAAATACAAAGCCAAAAAAAGGATTCCGCCCAAACCGGGTTTATAAAGCTCCAATACCTCCTCTACATGGGGCCCAAAAAGAAACAACACGTATGCATTCACAAATAGGTGGAATCCATCGGCGTGCACAAAGCCATAGGTCCATAGCTGCCACCACCTTTTTCGATTTATTATGCTAAACGGATGAAAATGCAACCGATCCATAAGCGCCGCATTGCGCCAAGCCATTACGCTAATGGCCACGGTAACCACCAACAAGCCGATGGCAACGGAAAATTCCATGCTCAGCGGGATGGAAGCGTAAGATCCTTGCTGATGAAGGGTACGAAGGAACTCTTACCCAACACATCCAAACGATCGCGCATCGGAGCACAGCCGGTTGCCGAAACGCTTATTTCATAAGCACCGGGCGATAAAATGGCCACATACTTACCCGTTTTAGGATTGGGTAGATACTCGCCCACCAATTGGTTGTTTTTGAGGTTCTTAATGGTAATGGAGGCGCCTTCTGCACGGTTACCGTTTGGCCCAAGAACAGAGCCTTTGACCACCGTAACCTCCGGTTCAATTTCCTGGAAAGTGATGCGGTACACATCCAAATCGCCAAAACCATCGGATTGTATGCGCGCCATGTAGCCATAACGCCCCTTTCCGCTCATGCAGAGATCGATGTTGTCGTAGGCGTTGTTTATCGGATAACCCACATTTTGGGGAGCTGTCCATGCCCCCTTTTCTTCATCCAGCAAGGTTCGGAACACATCAAATCCACCCATGGAGTTGTGTCCTTTGGAAGAAAAATATAAGGTTAACCCATCCATGGAAAGGTTGGGAAAATCCTCGTCGTAAGGGGTGTTGATTTCGGGACCCATGTTCTGGGCTTCGCTCCATTCTCCGTCTGGCAGTATAAGGCTTCTGTAGAGGTCAAAGCCACCAAATCCTCCGGGCCTATCGCTCGAGAAGTAAAGCGTTTTTCCGTCGGGTGAAATCGTTGCGGAGTTTTGCCGGGAGGGGGCGTTGATGAAGCTGTTGAGCTTAACCGGCTTTAGTATCTGATTTTCGTACTTAGGCCCCACAAAGATTTGGCCTTGTCCCTCTGTTGCGCTGGGGTTGATGTTGTACACCATGGTAAGGCCATCTGCCGAAACCCCCACCACGCTCTCATCGCCTGCCTTGGTGTTGACCACCTCGCCCAAGTTGCGGGCCTGTTGCCAATCACCCAAGTAAACCTCGCTGATGTATACGTCGGAGGTGTAGTTGCCATTGGCCATACGCACCCCATCGCTCTCCTGCCGGGAGTTGAAAATTAAAAAACCTTCATCAAATGAAATGTACGGCGAAAAATCGGCGAACGGAGTGTTGATGTTCTTGCCCAGATTCTCGAAGGTAACTTTCAGTGGAAACTTTACCAGCTCTTTTCCGCTGGAGGCCATTTCCAAGTCTCGTTCAATGACGTTCTTTTCCTCGGCTGTGAGGTCGGTTATGGCCAATGCTTTCCTGAACCAATCTACCGCATCGGAATACTGATTGGCATACGTCAATGCTTTTGCGTAATAATACTCAATCAGGCGATTGTTCTTGGGATTCTCAAGGGCGGGCTGTAAGAAAGGCAGAGCCTTGGAGCGGTCTTCGTTTAAGTTGAGGTAACAACGCCCAATCTGCATGCCCAGACGTTCGTTGGTGGGGTTTTGAGTGAGCAGGCCAAGGTACTCGGCCAAAGCACCTGTGTAGTTTTTAAACTGAAAAAGGTCATCGGCTTTTTTGGTGAACAGTTCTTGCTCAAACTTCTTTGCTGGCTTCTTATTTTGGGTGCCGGTTTTGGGTTTTCCTGTCTCTTGAGCCAGAGCACAAGAGCCGATCCATAAACCTGCGGCCAAGGCCAAATATGCTTTCATCCGGTTGCTGTAGGTGTACGAAAGTATGGATTTTTTTTCCTTGCCTACGATTCTTGAACGGCCACCAAAGAGAATCCTTCAGGAGCACCTTGAACGTGGGCTGCTTCCCAAATAAGGTGCCAGGCAGCACCGTATTGAAAGAGGTTGTCGATGCGCTCGTGCAGGGTTCCATCGGGCAGCCATTTCTGTTGCACCTTCCGGATGTGCAGCAAGGCTTGGTCCTGAGTGGCTTTGCGGGCCTTTTTGTATCGGGCTTTCATCTGATGGACCTGCTGGCGGATTCGGGTGGCTTCTGCCTCAGCCCATGGCCCTAGGCTTGCGTCGGCACCGGATAGGCGGCGTTGAAGATCGCTGAGCAAGGCCTCCAGAGTTTGATCTGCCGAGGCAAAATCATCATCGGGAACCGCTGCCCTTTCCAGCAGTTTATCCTGCAGCACTGACTCAGACAAGAGCCAGTCCCACTCGTCCAATCCCAACTTTCTCCAACGATTCATGGCCCCCGCATCTTGCCACACCAAACTGTTGCGCAACACCAACAAGGGCATGGGCACATCCATCTTAGAAAAAAGACGGGGCAATTGAAGCCAATAGCTGAGCTCGCCCGGGCCTCCCACGTAAGCCAAGTTGGGCAGCAGCACCTCTTGATACAAAGGACGCAGCACCACATTGGGACTGAATCGCTCGGGGTGTGCAGCCAGCTCGGCTGCCATCTCTGCTGCGCTCCACAACTTCCGGCCATCGGCCAAAGCGAAGCCTGCCTCTGAGGGAACGATGCGGGTGCGGCGTTGCTCTTCTAAATAAAATAAGTTGATGGGGCGCGGCGTAACCTGCCCTTTCCCTGAGGGTAGGAAACCCAATTCGGCCAGCTCGCGGGTGGCTGCCTCTACCTCCTTGTGCGATTCTTGGTTTTGCAGCTCGCGCTGCATCCACGGCACAAAGGAGGCTTTGAGCGTGGCATCATCCGCATCGAGTATGAGCAATCCTTCTGCCCCGGCCACCTCCTGAACCAGGCTGCGGGTAGCCTGGCTGAGCGTGCGTCCCGGCACATAATGCCGATCCCAAAGAGCCAGCACCTCATCCACATCCCGAAACGCAGAGAGAGCCTCGCGCAAGGGGGCCACCACAGCTGCATCAAGACGACCAACAGCCCCAAGGCCTCCTTCCGGAACCGCCATGCTCAGATCCTGACCGTAAAACCGAAAGCGGGTAATCTCCTCCAGATCATGGTCTTCTGTGGCCATCCAAAACACCGGCACCACACGACTGTTGGGCATCAATTCCTCTGCGTACCGCGCCAAACGGACCACTTGAGCCAGCTTAATGAAGAAAAACAAAGGGCCACCCAAGACCGAAAGCTGATGGCCTGTGGTAACCGTAAAGGCCCGGCCCTCCTCCAAATCCTGTACGTTACGCACTTGAGCCGGGGTGAGTTCTATGCCGGCA
>JBEIVB010000033.1:0-24255 GCA_040374085.1 Flavobacteriales bacterium
AACTTTGTGGGCTGCATGCCCTTGGTGTAGAACGCTTGCGTGGTCAAGAAATGAGGAGTTTCCCATTTCTAGAGCATGCTTGGTTAGCCATTGAAAACGGCATTGTTGTTGATTTTGGTGAAATGAACGATTGGCCCGGAATCCAAGACTGGGCCGGACTTTCTGTGTTGGATTTGGAAGGACGTTTGGTCCTGCCAGCCTTTTGCGATTCCCATACACACCTCATTTATGCTGCCGGACGTGAGCAGGAGTTTGTAGATCGGATTGGGGGATTGAGTTATGAAGAGATTGCGGCGCGCGGTGGAGGCATTTTAAACAGCGTAGAAAAACTACGCAGAGCCTCTGAAGATGATTTGTATTTCGATGCTGCGGAGCGTGTTCGCGAAGTGATGAATTTGGGTACCGGAGCGTTGGAAATCAAAAGTGGGTATGGGCTTGATTTGGAATCTGAATTGAAAATGCTGAGGGTGATACGCAGACTTGCCAAGCATTTTCCTATACCCATCAGCAGCACGTTTTTGGGCGCCCATGCCGTTCCACCCGAGTTTTTGGGGCGTAGAGAGGCATACATAGAACATCTGTGCACAGAAGTTCTTCCGGAAGTGGCGCAACAAAAATTGGCCGATGCGGTAGACGTTTTTTGCGAACGCAATTATTTTTCTCCTGAAGATACCGTTCAATTGCTGCGAAAGGCAAGCGAACTGGGCTTAAAAGGAAGAGTTCACGCCAATCAGTTGAGCCATTCCGGAGGCATTGAGGCTGCGTTGGAGGTGGGAGCAATTAGTGTAGATCACCTGGAATACACCACAGAAGAAAATCGAAAACGTTTGGCGGCATCATCAACGGTAGCAACGCTTTTACCGGGTGCAGCTTGGTTTTTAAATCTTCCATTGCCAGCAGGTAAAGCCATGATGGAAGCAGGATGTACGGTTGCAGTTGCCACCGATTACAATCCCGGTAGCAGCCCTACCGGCAACATGGCAAACATGGTATCTATGTTGTGCGTGCAATATGGCTTTTTACCCGAAGAGGCTTTGAATGCCGCCACCATTAATGGAGCCGCCAGTTTGCAATTGGGACACAGCCACGGAAGCATCAGCATTGGAAAACAAGCCAATTTTGTGGTTACCCATCCATACCAACACTACCATCAATTGCCATATTATTTTGGCCGGCAGCCGGTTGCGGCACTGTTTGTGAATGGGGTTCAGGTCAGCGGTGAAATGCTGAGTTGACCTTTCTCTGGCTTTCCTTCTCAGTCCCCAAATGCTCTGCCCGACAATTTTTATAAGCATTCCTTATGCTTAGATGTACCGTTGTATCCATCCTATATCCGATATTGAATACGGAATTCTACCTCCATCAGATTAGACGAATAAAAAGAAGGGAAAAGCACCTTGGAGAAAAACGGTAGAAAGTACCTTTTCTTATTCAACTTCTAACGAGGCCGGTTGCACCTACTCCTGCACAATGTGAATGATCATTTCAGGAGTTTCCACGAGCATGCCTGCAGAAACCTTGCGGCGAAAACGTTCTTCCTTTTCTCCGTTTACACGAATTAGTTGCTGACTGACCATAAGCTTGGCTGCGGCCCCATGAGGCGCCACGCCACAGGCTTTTAAAAGCTGAATGAGCTCGATGTAATCGCCACGAAGGGGAAATGAAATGTCTTCCATTAGGGTTTGGATATGCGTGCATTCAAAGGAAAAAGATTGCCTTTAATAGCATTGATTTTGGTTTGAATGGAACCCACTAGAATAGGAGTTTCGACTAAAATGGGTATGCGGTTTTCATCATCGGTTACCCACACCCTCATCTCGTCGCCTTCTTTAAAAATGGTTCCGGCAATAAGGCGAGGTTGGAACTGCAAACATCGAAAGGTGCCGAGTTTGGTAACCAGTGTGGATTTACCCAAATAGCGAATGAATTGCCTGGGAAACAACTGTCCGTCAAGGAAAAGGGTTATCGGAATCATGGTGTTTGGGGCATACTTTTCGAAATCAATCGTACGGGCAGCATATATCATGCTGAGCACATCGCGGGTGCAGGTGGTAAAGCCCAAGGTATCGCGCTTTAGCGGTTCTTTGTTGTGTTTCAAGGTGCTGGTAACCACATACTTTCGATGATTAAAATACACATCATTGAACGTTACGTTACTGCCCTCTTTTGTGTCGCGCACGTAATGCAAAGGCACTTGGGTTGCGCTGTCCACAAGGGTTTCAAAACGATCGCGCACCTTAAAAATCCAATCGTATCCTGCAAGAGACCGGCCCTGACTTTTGAATCGAAATGCAGGCCTGTCGAGAAAACTTGCCCGATGAACCGAAAAGGTGACCTCTCCTGCAGGAACCCAAATGGGACCCAATTGATAATAGACCTGGTATTGCAACTCCTCTCCAGGTTGATAGCGAATAATGCCAAAAGGACAACCGCTTTGAGCAAAGGCTGAACCCATACTTAGGAACCAAAACACTAGCAAACCCTGCCGCATAGACCACTAAGGTGAAAAAAAAATCCCGGCTTGGCCGGGATTTTTGCATTACATGAATGTGTGAAATTACATTCCTGCGTTGTCTGTAGAAGGCTTTGCAACCGCTTTCTTAGGAGCAGCCTTCTTTGCAGGTGCAGCTTTCTTAGCAGCAGCCTTCTTTGCAGGAGCAGCTTTCTTAGCAGGTGCAGCCTTCTTAGCAGGAGCAGCCTTCTTTGCAGGAGCAGCTTTCTTAGCAGGTGCAGCTTTCTTAGCAACAACCTTCTTTGCAGGAGCAGCTTTCTTAGCAACAGCCTTCTTAGCAGGAGCAGCTTTCTTAGCAACAACCTTCTTTGCAGGAGCAGCTTTCTTAGCAGCAGCCTTCTTTGCAGGAGCAGCTTTCTTAGCAGCAGCCTTCTTAGCAGGAGCAGCTTTCTTAGCAGCTGAAGCGGCTTTCAGACTTCCGCCGAGCGGACGACCTGGCTTTTTTGTTGCGGCTTTCTTGGCTGGAGCAGCCTTCTTAGCAGCGGTTTTCTTTGCAGCAGGTTTAGCGCTTTTTTTTGCTGCGCTTTTTGCTGTGGCGGTTTTTTTTGTTGCCATTTTGTTTTTGATTAGAGGTCCATTAATCGGTTTGTTGACACAAAGAAAATATAAAGGACATTACGAAGGCAAGTTTCATAAGCATAAATTATCAACAGAATTTTGTTAGTTACGCAAGAAGAAGCTCTAATGGCATTTTTTTGAAAGAAGAATCCACAATAAAATTCCATCCAAAATATCATGGCAACGCGCAGCCTATTAATAAAAAAAGAAAGTCTCAAAACCCTTGTTATACTTGGATCTAATTCATTTTTAATAATCTTAAAAATATGATGCTTAAGAGCCTTCTGAGCGCTCGTTTTAAGCAGCTTGCCGAATGGATAACTGCAAACGCCGACGAGCCAAATCCACCCCCAAAACTTTAACCCTAACGACCTGCTGAAGACGCACAACCTCGTGCGGATTGTGAACAAAACCGTTTTCAAGCTCACTTATGTGCACCAAACCATTCACATGGATTCCCACATCAACGAAGCATCCAAATGCTGTTATGTTCGACACAACACCCACCAAAATCATTCCTACTTCAACGTCATCAAGGTTTCGAATCCTATCGTCAAATGCAGGTCTGGAGAAGTTTTCGCGACGATGGCGTCCACGCTTACGCAACTCTTCTTTAATGAGATGAAACGTTTCTTCGCCGAAGTTGGAGTCGGAAATTTTCTCCCAAGTCCAGTCATCCAAAAGCTGTGGTTGCTGCATCAACTCCTCGGTGGATACGTTCATGCTCACTGCTGCATTGGCAACCCAGGAATAGCGCTCGGGATGAATGCCAGTTGAATCCAATGGCTGCAATCCATTTTCGATGCGTAAAAATCCTGCGCTGTGCAGAAAGGTTTGCTCGCCGAACCGAGGAACCAGCATAAGGTCCTTACGTGTTTGAAAAGGCCCATGCTTCGCGCGGTATTCCACAATACGCTCAGCACACGCCTCCCCAATGCCCGACACATATTTCAAAAGATGTTTACTGGCGGTATTCAACTGAACACCTACCTCGTTCACACAGGAAACAACTGTTTGTCCGAGGCGTTCGTGCAAACTTTTAAGTGGTACGTCGTGTTGGTATTGTCCTACACCAATTGTGGCTGGATCGAGTTTAACCCATTCAGCAATTGGGTTTAGCAACCTCCTTCCTATGGTAACCGCGCCGCGCACCGTGATGTCGTGATTGGGAAACTCCTCTCTGCCCAAAGCGGAAGCGGAATAAACAGATGCACCGGATTCATTTACCATCGTTAGCACATCCAACGGCAAGCGAAGCTTTTCGAGCCACTCCATGGTTTCTCTTCCAGCAGTTCCGTTGCCCACACCAATGGCTTTAATGTGATGAATTTCGCACAGCCGTTTGACCTTGCCTTCTGCAGTCTTTCGCATGATGGTGCCGCTGTGAGGAAAAATAGTTTCGTTGTGTAGTAAATCTCCCGTGGCATCCAACACAACCAGTTTGCAACCCGATTTGAACCCGGGATCCAAAGCAAGAATCGGCACGGCAACTATTGGAGGCGTCATCAACACCTGCCGAAGGTTTTGAGCAAATACCTCGATGGCGGCATCCTGAGCCTTTTTCTCCCAAACCTCCATGCACATCTTTTCCGCGGCTTCGTGCACATAATGCCTCAACGCACCTTGCGCCGCTTTGAAATTTAGGGGAGAACGCGACCATCGCTCATGTTCGAGCATGTGTTTAGGAAAGTCATGTTGGAAAACGGGATCGGCCTCAACCCTCAGGCGCAACAATCCCAGTCGCTCTGCCCGAAGCAGAGCCATGAGTCGATGCGCGGAAAGCTTGCATGCCAACACGTCGGGTTGATGAAAATCACCCATTTTCTGTAGATCTGCTTCCTTCCCCTTCACCACACGGAATCGAATTTTTCCGTGCCGAAGCAGATGCTGCCTCCAGCGGTTTCTTATCTGCCCCACATGACCCAATTCAAAGGCATTTACATACAATGCTTCTTCCAGCGCATTTTCATCGGAAAATGGCTTTTTCAAACTCATCCTCCAGTCGGCTTCGCTCAATTTCCATGCATCTTCTGAGCACGTGCGCAACATAAGTGCTAACCTATAGACACCACTCTCTTTTGCCTCCTCGATGCGCTTCCTTCGAGGGGTGCGAAAAGGCGCCCAGAGATCGTTCAACGCCTCTTCACTCTCTGCATCGTCCACCGCCTTTACTTGAGCAGCGTTGATCTCCGGTAGAGCAAGCAGTCTTTTTCGGATGGAATCCCGCAGTGCCTCCAATGAGCAAACCGAAAGCATGGCTTGATGCAATGCCTCCAAGTCTACCTCCGTCATTCCCCCACTCGCCTCCTTGCGATAGCGGGCCACAAATGGTATTCCGGCGCCGGAAACGAGCCACTCTGAAACGGGTTTCAGGCGCTCCAAGGGTATGCCGGTAACCCGCTGCAAACGGCTTAAATGTTTGGTGTCCCAGTTTTTATACATTTCGCAAACCTACGACCTGAGCTCGAAGCAAAAAATCGTGTAAAAATTCCGTATGGAAAACCGTAAGTTTGTCCACATATACTCTTGCCTATGCGCCTCTTCTCCCTTCCAATTCCTGCCCTGCGAATGGTAGCCGCAGGCCTCGCCCTGGCCTTTATGGCCTCTTGTGGTGGTGGAAAAAAAGAGACTACCGATGTTGCCGAAACCCTAGACAGCAACAAAGCCAACATCGTGGCTGTTGGCGACAAGCTGTTCAGCATCCCCTCTCCCATTCAAACGGCTCTGCTTTTGAAGAAATGTGGGGCTGCATACAACAAATCCATGCTCAACATTCCCGCAAACATCACCCATTACTCCACCACCGTAAAGAAAGCGCTGAATCTTGGTGTTTACGGTGCAGATCTGGGTTACGTCATTCTATATCAACAATCTCAGGATGCGATGGGATACCTAAGCATCATCAAGAAATTGAGCGACGATGTTGGAATCTCCGGGGCCTTCAACGAACAACTGCTCAAGCGTTTTCAATCCAATTTGGGTAACCGCGATTCGCTGTTGGCCATGTCAAGTGAGGCTTATCGAAGCAGCGATGCCTTTTTAAAAGAAAACGACCGCACCGATGCCAGCGCTCTTATTTTGGCCGGAGGCTGGATTGAAGGACTTTATTTCACCACCCAGATGGTTTCCGGAAAAGTCACCGACAAATCGGCCCTAATCCAACGCATCGGAGAACAAAAAACCACTTTGGAAAACCTCATTGCCTTGCTCACCAAATATTATCAGCAAGAAGGATACACCGAATTCATCGATGCCCTCATTGATTTGGCTAGTGAATTCGATAAGGTGGAAATGACCTACACGTACCAAAAACCCACCACAGACGAGGCCAACAAGCTTACCACAATCAACTGTACCACAACCGTGAAACTTTCGGATGAGTTGCTCAAAACCATCACCGAAAAAGCCGCAGCCCTGCGCAACTCCGTCATTCAATAAAACTTGCCCGTTACCATCATGAAAGCCATTTTCTTTTCCTTCCTCCTAACCCTGGCTCTGCTGGTGCCCAGCTTGGCACAGGCGCAATGCGATACCATTGCCAATGTGTGCTACAAGCATATGACCCAGCAATACCTCTCCGACGGTCAGCAGTACCGTGCCCTTCTGTTGAATTCAGAAGTTGCCGAATTTAATTCCACTTTTTTTGGAAACACCACATACCGCATTGCCGCCTGTTCGGGTTTAAAAGACGGACAACTCGTCATCCGCATTTTCGACAAACAGCGCAATCTCCTGTTCACCAACATCGAACATAAAAACGCTCCTTACTGGGACTTTAAGTTTCTGTCGAGCATGGACTGCATAATAGAGGCTCAGCTGCTGGATCCGAAGGCAAAAAGTGGATGCGCTGTACTGCTCATCAGTTTCAAGCAATAATGATCGCTCAATTGACTGAGGCGGGGCTCAAGCTCCGCCTTTTTTTTACCTCAATTCTCCTCTTGCCTATACCGGCTCTGGCGCAGTGCACCTCCACCGATACCCTGAGGCTTCGAGGCAATTCACCCATTCGCAGCCAAGCACTATATTCAGACAGTGCATGCAGCAGTTTTCTGCTGGAAATCGACCGAAACGTGAAACCTCATTATCACAAAACCCATTCTGAACATGTGGTGGTGCTGAGCGGAAAAGGAACCATGAGATTGGGCGAAACGCGCATGAATGTGAAAGCCGGTGATGTAATTTTTATTCCAAAAGGAACGGTTCATTCCGTTGAGGTATTGGATGAAGCACCTCTAAAAGTGCTCAGCATTCAGGCGCCTTTTTTCGATGGAAAAGATAGAGTCTGGGTGCTGGAATAAACCGAAATAAGGAAATTCGTACCTTGCTCTGCAAGAGCTTTTATCCTAAGCCGATCAAAGAAATCGTGATCTATGAGTGAAAATATACTCAAGGCGCTGGTGCGCCTTTTTGCCATTATTGCACGCGTTGATGATGCCGAAAGCACCAAAGCGGAAAGGGAGGTGGTGCGCAACTTCCTCAAGCAACAACTCAGCGCGGATCTTGTATCCATTTATCTGTCTTTGTACGATGAGTTTCTGGAGTCGCACCATAAAATTTCGGATTCTGCGAAATCAAAAAAACGCACCTCCCTTAATTCCGTAAAAGTTCTGCGGATTTGCTCAGAGATAAACGGAGAACTGCTTCAACGTCAAAAATTCATTGTACTGCTTCGTCTTATCGAATTCATTCATACAGACGATTACATTGGCGACCAAGAGCTGGAGTTTGTGCACACAGTAGCACAGTCTTTCAACATAGAAGATGCTGAGTTTGAGGCCATGATGACCTTCAATGGCATGCAAAGCAGCAGCGCCAATTCAGACGAAACCCTGCTTACGGCATCCAGCCAAATCTCAGAAGCCAATCGCCGGCACTTATTGGTTGAAAACCTACAAGGCGAACTTATGGTGCTGCACCTGCGCAGCGTGGGAATGTTTGTGATGCGCTACTTCGGCAAACAAGACCTACTGCTGAATGGACAAGGGATTGCACCTGAAAAAGTCTACCTGCTTAGTCCGGGATCCTCCATCCGCGGCCCAAAAATCTCGCCCATCTATTACAGCGACATTCTGGGGAAATTCCTTACCGATAGTCACGAGCAGCAAATTACCTTCTCTGCCAACGACATAACGTACCATTTCAGAAGTGGAAAGCAAGGCTTGCATCCGCTGAACTTCTCCGTGGACTCTGGAACCTTATTGGGCATCATGGGTGGATCGGGAGCCGGGAAAAGCACGGTGCTGAATGTGCTCAACGGAAACGAACCTCCCTCTGCCGGCGCTGTAACCATAAACGGAGTTGATATTCACCAGCAGCGCAATCAAATTCAAGGCGTTATTGGTTATGTATCGCAAGACGATTTGCTCATTGAAGAGCTAACCGTTTACGAGAACCTATTCTATAATGCCAAGTTGTGCTTTGGAGGCATGTCCGACGAAGACATTCACAAGAGGGTAATGGAAACCTTATCCAACATCGGCTTGTCTGAAACCTTGCATTTGAAGGTTGGCAACCCTATGAATAAAACCATCAGCGGGGGGCAACGAAAGAGGCTAAATATTGCGTTGGAACTCATTCGGCAACCAACGGTTCTGTTCGTAGACGAGCCTACTTCAGGCCTATCCAGCCGCGACAGCGAAATGGTAATGGACTTACTGAAAGAACTGGCCTTAAAAGGCAAGCTGGTTTTTGTGGTGATTCACCAGCCCAGTTCCGACATTTTTAAGATGTTTGATAAACTGCTGATTTTAGACTTGGGCGGTTACCCAATTTATTACGGTAACCCTGTAGAATCGCTGATTTATTTCAAGAGCTTGGTGAACCATGTGAATGCCCAAGAGAGTGAATGCGGAACCTGTGGAAATGTAAATCCGGAACAAATCTTCAACATCATCGAAACCAAATTGCTCGATGATTTTGGAAACCAAACCGCGGTAAGAAAAGTATCTCCGAAAGAGTGGAATGCATTTTACCGGGAAAAGTTGGTTACCCGAGCAAACAGTCATGCGCAACGAGAGGTTCCCAAAGGATCCTTCTCCATTCCGGGCAAGTTAAAGCAGTTCCAAGTTTTCCTTACTCGCGACCTAAAATCCAAGCTCACCAATAGGCAGTATCTCATCATCAACTTCCTGGAGACTCCATTATTGGCGTTTATCCTTTCATTTCTCGTAAAGTATTACAATGCCGATGTTTCCAATTCTCATGGATATCAATTTATAGAGAACGAAAACCTCCCCGCTTACATATTAATGGGCGTAGTAATTGCTTTGTTTGTTGGCATGATGGTAAGTGCAGAAGAAATCATCCGCGACCAACGCATACTAAAGAGAGAAACATTTCTTAACCTCAGTAGGGGAAGTTATTTGTGGTCTAAGGTGGTCATTCTGTTTGGGCTATCGGCCATTCAAACCTTAACCTTTGTGCTGATAGGCAACACCATATTGGGGATAGAAGGGATGTATACCGACTACTGGTTTGTACTCTTTTCCGTTTGCTGTTTCGCCAATGTGCTCGGTCTAAACATCAGCGCCAGCTTCAATTCTGCTGTTACCATTTACATCCTCATTCCATTCCTCATCATACCTCAACTAATTCTCAGCGGGGTGATTGTGAAGTTTGAAAAACTCAACCCTGCCATCACTTCGCAACGAACCGTTCCATTGGTGGGTGAATTGATGACATCACGTTGGGCTTATGAAGCCCTTGCCGTAAACCAGTTCAAGTCAAACGCATATGAGACACTCCTCTTCGATTGGGACTTGGCAAAAAGTCAAAGCGAATACCGGAAGGATCGATGGATTCCAAAACTCATTGAGAAATTAGACGATGCTCTAAACCGCATGGCTAAAGGTGAGCCAACGTCCTCGATTGCCATTGCTGCAGACCTAAAACTGATTCAACTGGAGATTGAGGGTCACAATTCCTATGCGGCTCTGAAATTCAACGGAGTTGAAAGACTTGAGCCAGCTCGTTTCAATCAAGCAACAGGAAGCGAATTACGGAGGTACCTAACCGAACTGAAACGATTTTACAACCGCAAATATCTCTACGCCACCGAACAGGAGGACAAAATCATCGCACATCATCAAAAAAACGAAGCCGAAAAGAATTCCTTTCAGGAGTTGAAAGAGCATACCGTAAACGACAACCTCTCCTCTCTCGTGCGCAACTCCAATGATCTGAATCAGATCGTGGAAACCCCAGATGGCCTTGTTCAGCACTCCGACCCAATTTTCCATCTTCCTGAGCGCAACTCCTTTATACGTGCCCATTTCTTTGCCCCGGTAAAATCAATAGGCGGGACTTATGTAGATACCTATTGGGTGAATCTGGGCATGATATGGGTTCGTATTGTGTTTTGGCTGATCGCTCTTTATTTCGGGTGGTTGCCCAAATTAATCAATGGTTTGGGCAGTTCCATGCTGATCCGAAAACTAAGAAAATTTCTATCTAGATAAATTAATCATTATAAAAAAAACATCGAACACTGGTTTTTTCGGCTTTATTATGGTGTTATCCGTTGGATGCAAAAGCCCGTTCAGAGATAAAACGTACGTCATTAAAGTAACCGATGCTTATACCGACAAAACCATTCAGGGTGCAAAGGTTACGTTCTACAAATGCAATTCCGAAGAGCCCACCTCACTGCCTGTTGAATGTGCGAAGGCTACCTCAAATAGCGGCGGGGATGTTTCCTTTTCCATAGATTATGGCAACAGAGGCAGCAACGATGGCTACCTGTACAAGGGATCGATGATGAACTATGTTGTTGTTGCAACCTTCAACGCCGAATTATGCGGCTCTGCAGCACCGGGGTTTGTGAAGTCAAGAGGATACGTTTCTTCCGGGAAGCCAGTCGGCTTCCATTGACTTTTGACCGGATTCAATTGAGTAAAACAAAAAGGCCTGTGTCCATTCAGACACAGGCCTTTTCATACATGATTGACAAGATTAAAGCCTACCAATTAAAGCGTAATCCAGCCATTATGCCCCATGCGGCATAACGCTGGCTGGCTCCGGAGCCGGATGCCAACACGGAAACAAATTGCGTTCTCCATTGAGGATTCAGGGTTATGCTCATGCTTGGAGTTAAGGCATAACCAAAACGCAAACCGGCCCGAGCACTAAGATTCCAAGGTGTAATGTAATCTACCCGACTGAGATCTTCCAAACCGGTTTGACTGGTGTTTAGGTAACGCCCTTCACGCTTGGTATTCCAACCAAAAGCACCGCCGGCCTGAACTCCTGCTTCCCACTTTCCAAACGTTAGACCATAGTCCACCATCAATGGAATTTCAACATAGGCAAACTGGGTTTGTTGCCAATTTTGCACCATGGTGCTATCGAGCTGCTTGGTTTGCCGTACATTCTGATTAATAACCAAACTGCTGTCTTTAAGATAACTGGTAACTACCTGATTGTATGGGTTACCTTGATAATAGGTTGTAATGTTTTGGGTTTGTGTTACCGTGCTTCTATTCCATTGGTACTCTTCATACCGCTCAAATCCATACTTCCATGGTTGATAGGTGGTACGCTCGCCGTATTCGGCGTAATCTATACCTGTGCTGATGCCCCAGTTTCCATACTTGAATTGGAGGTTTACCGAAGCTACCGGTTTCCACACCCTTCGTTCCTCATAAAGACGACGTGCACGGTATTCGCCGCTGGAAGAACTCAATGTTTTCGTGATGAACATAGCTCCTCCTTGAATGTTCAGAAAGCGCTTCCATTTGGACTGGGCCATGGGGGATTCCACGTAAGAAAAATCCCCGCCCTTCGACACGGTTTTTCCAATCGGTTGCTCATCCGAAACATATCCTTCTGTTAATAAATATCCCATAGGTTGCATACGAAAAAAGGCCATAGGATTTCGTTCTGCTGCAGGTGCTGTTCCAAATGGAGCGGCTACGGAAAGTGCTTGAGGAAGCAGGACGGGGGAAGTATGCAGCGCTTTCGGTTCTGCCGATTTAACCCTTGCTACGGCAATGCGTGCACGCTGTTTTGAACTGCCACTTTGAACAGCAATTGGTCTCGACCTAAACTCCAAGTTGCGCGCCCGCGATTCCTGAACCCTATTGCTTGCCGAGCGCACGGGTTTGCTTACCGGTATTGTACCTTTCGAAAAAGACGGCTCCAACGTGCCTGCAGAAGGGTTTGATGCAGAGGAAGCATGCTGTAAAGTGGATGCTGCATTTGCATTCGGCGAAACCGGTGTTTCCATACCATGGGTATGTGCGGCCTTGGAAACAGGAGGTTCGATTTGAGCAGCAGGAGCCTGCTCGAGCACAACCACGGGCCCAGGCAAAGGCAATCCAACGGGTCCCGGTAAAGAGGACGATCCGCTCAGCCAATACACCAGCACCGTACCTGCCAAACCTCCAAGGCCCAACAAGGCCATGCGCAGCTTTTTCCAAAAGAAAAACCGGTCCAAACGCCGCTCGGCATCCGGCCACCAGTCCTCTGGGTTTATTTCATCTAATTCCATGACGTTTCATTTTATTCGTTGAGGTGCCTAAGCATGGTTTGCAACTTCTGCTTGGCCCTGTGTAAATGCACTTTTGAGGTATTCGACGAAATGTTGAGCATCTCGCCAATTTCTTCGTGTTTGTATCCGTCGACAACAAAAAGGTTGAACACCGTTTTGCTCATCTCCGGCAACCGCTCCACCGCTGCATGAATCTGCTCGAGTTTCTCTTTGGAAACTACCGGATCAATGGTGGGTTGAAATTCTTCGTGCTGGTACACATCCATGAACTCCACCTGATTGCGAAAACGCTTGTTGCGACGGAACTCATCGATGATGTAATTTATGCTGATGCGCTTGGCCCATAACTCAAAAGGTACACCATCCTGACGCTCTAAAAAACTTTCCAGATTCTGAACAATTTTCAAGAAAACAGCATTCAGTGCCGATTTCACATCTTCAGAGTTGTGATAATACCTTCTGCAGATTCCCATCAAATGACGAAAACTCCATTTGTAAAGCTCAAGGTGAGCCTTACGATCGTCGCCAATGCAGCGCTTTAGGAGGTCTGTAGGAGGATTGTTCATTTTGTCAAAAAGTCCGGCCCTTAGAGGGCCGGACCGTTGCAACCAAATTCACCACGTGTTTATTGATGTACCACTTTTATGTTTTGAAGCGTTCCATCCGGATTTTGCAGTTGCACTACATACAACCCGGGCAACCAATCTCCGGTATCCAATGAGGTTTGCTTTTCCTTAGTTAGGCCTTTGGCAATCAATCGACCATCCACCGACATTACCCGAAACGCAACCCCGGCTTTGGTTCCGCTTAAGTTCAATTCATCGGAGACAGGATTCGGCCATGCTGCAACCTGTGTTGCCTCAGAGTTTTGAATCGACAAAGGAAACGAAGTGAGGGTCTGGGGCGACACTACCCGCATCATCATGCTGCCCGATGCCACATCTGCGCTGTCTACATCCATGCTATCGCAATAAGACGCCGTACAGCCCGTGTTGTTGGTGATGGTTAAGCAAAGCTGGTAATTGCCAATGGACGTGATGCTGAACTGCGGAAAGGCTTCTGTAGAGACCAAAACATTGTTTAATGTCCAGGCAAACTGAAGATTACTTCCGTTTACCATATTCACGATGTTCATTAGGTTTCCGGCTGAAGGCAGCGGAACAAAAAATGCTGAGCAGGTATCGCCATTGGGCGGTGGAAATGAACTGAGATCGAGAATTTGAACCGAATCACAGTAGGTAGACTGACAATAGGCATTGGTAACGGTGAGGCAAACGTTATAAATACCAGGACTTGCATACACATGGTAAGGATACTGCTCCGTGCTCGTGCTACCATCGCCAAAATCCCAGTTGAGCGTTGCATCAGGGCCGCTGTAGGAGTTGTTGAAAAAGAATGCCGTATTGGGTGCAGTGCTAACCATGAAGTCTGCCGTGCATGGGTAAATCGTGGGTTGTACGAAGATGCAGTTCGAACAAGTCATTCCATTATAATTTACCGTAACGCAAACATAATAGGTCTGCCATGCTTCAGGGAAAACCAACTGTTGGGTAGGACCGCTAAAGGAGCCCAATCCGGGAAACTCCCATGTCACTACAGCTCCGGAAGGCGCTGAAGATGCAGTAAACTGATACATGAGGGGATTAATCGTATCGCGCACAAAGGAAATACCACACATCGAGGGAGCGATGGAATCTACGGTAACGATGGTGCACCAATTGCACACCAAATTCCATTGAGCATCAAAAGCACTAAGGCATGCCTGATATTGACCGGAGTACGGATAAAGGTGCTCATCGAAGATCACCGAGTTGTAAATCTGGGCGGTATCCAGAACCCCATCGCCGTAGTTCCAAACGTAGTGAAGAGTGGAGTCGGGGGAATTGTTCACAAAGGCGAAGGCCCCATTTATATTACCCGGGAAGGTCTGAAAGCCGCACTGCCCCGCTGACGTAGACGCAATCAAAAGAGTATCGGTGTGAGAACACAGAATGGCACCCGAGGGCCCATAAGAAGTAAGGGTGAAACTGTAGGAACCGGGTTGATTAAAGGAAAAGGTTGGATTGGTGAGATAAGACGACTGACCATCGCTGCAGGTCCAGTTGAAAAAATTGGCGCCGTTGTTGTTAACCGGATAGAGAATTACCTGAATTGGATTTGTTCCGGGCACGATGTAATAGGAAAAATCGCAGTTTACGGGATTGGCGACCACGTTTACAGGAAGGATGCTCTGGCAAATAAGAGAATCCGGCAATCCAATGGGGTGAATGCCGTGCGCAACAACATAGGTTCCAACGGAGTCGTAATGATGGTTGATGTTTGCGCCGGTACCAGTTTGGCCGTCGCCAAAATCCCATACATGAACGAATTGTGTAGGCTCGAGGTTGCTGTTGCTGGCAAAGTCTACAGGAAAATAGCCGGAGTCGGCATCTGCAGGATAGAAGATGGTACTGAACGAACAGGATGGAAGGACAGAAGTCACAGAAACGGTTACACACCAGTTGCACAACGGATTCCATTGAGCATCAAAGGCCTGAAGGCATGCCTGATAAAATCCCATGTTGGCATAAACATGCTCAAATGATAGAAAACCGTTGCTGGTTTGTATGGTATCCGACACGACCCCGTCCCCGAAATGAAATACGTAGTTGGTTGAGTCTGGAGCAATAGTTTTTACGAATACAAAAGAGCCCGCCGTGTCTACTTGATACGATTGAAAAGAGCAATTAGCCTCAGGAATACTTCCAATGACAATGGTATCGGTATGGGAGCACATAAAAGCACCTGCAGCGCTCGCCGCTGTTAGCGTTATGGAATAGAATCCGGGTTGACTAAACGAAAAAGAAGGAAATTGACCGAATGAATGTTGACCGTCGCTTACACTCCATGCATAGTAGCTTGCATTGGGAGATATGGGAGATAACGCAACCAAGGGCGGATTGGTTCCCGGAACTATGAAATGGGTAAAATCGCATGAAATGGGCAAATCAGGGCCAACAACTTGAACCGAAATGGTGTTTTCACATACGAGAGAATCGGGATTGCCGAGGAGGTGAACACTTTGGGTAACCGAGTATATCCCTAAAGAGTCGTAGGTATGCTGCACGGAGTTTCCAGAACCGGTATGGCCATCGCCGAAGTCCCATGAAAAGCTGTATTGAGAACCGCTCAAATTGGCGCTGTTGGCAAACACGACCACAGCAGAATCTTGAGTGGACGACAAATAAGTGATGGAGAAGGAACAGAATTCAGAACTGATGGTAACAGGTTGGCAGTTCGAACAAATGAGTGTGGAGTCACTCAGGTTGTAAACGCTACAACAAATGAAGTAGAACCCAGATTGGTTGTACGCGTGGGTGGCAACCGAACCGTATCCGACGGCTCCATCGCCAAAATCCCAAGCCATGCCATAGATAGCCGGTTGGGCCGCGGTGTCCACGCTTTGAACGGTAACCGAATTGTTGCCGAGGGGCGTGCTGATGCTGAAAGCACAATTGGGTTGAGCCTGCGCAAAAAGGGATAAACTACAGAGAAGAAAAGTAAAAAAGCCTTTCATAAGAACCGAAACATCGAGTCGTTTGGGGGCATTAACGTAAAGAGGGACCTCAACGTTTACAGGGATTAAAATTTTTTTTGGATGGGCAAAAAAGCCGCCTTTCGTATGGGCCATTCGAAGAAGCCGATTCAAATTCGTTTTCATGATTCTGATTTTTTGAGTTTCATAATCCCCCTTACGAATCCGCTATCTACGCAGGTTTACAAGAGTATAAAGTTTATTTTCATTACATAAATTTTATTGAAAAATAGCGTTACGCAGCAACTCAGGCCAAAGTTTACTTAAGGCGAGAATTAAGAATAATTTACCGCTAAAAATTCTGCGCAAAGGCGAAAGAAAAAAGAACAAAACAGGCTGAAGGTCCAATAAAATCAAGCATTCAAGAGGTTTGAAAAGAAAGAACGTGGATGAAAACTAGGGTTTGGGCATTTCGAGGTCCAATCGGAGTAAATTGCTTTGCCCCTTGGCCAACAAACGATTCCGCTCGCGATTCCAGAGCTCACCCCGCACATGCAGAATGCTTTTTCCAGGTTTCTCCACCAGCCCAACCATCACCACTTCATCGCCAACATGAGCCGAGGCAAAATAATCCACCACCAGGTTAACGGTGGTAAAAAAATGGGGGCGTCCCAGGCTATAAACGGCCATACCCATTACCTCATCCATCCAACCCGAGGTAACGCCGCCATGCAGCAAACCCATGGGGTTGCCCATTTCCGGACGCACCACAAAACCCACCTCTACCCTGCCCAACTCGGCCGCCAATAGGGTTCCATCGAGCCAAGCACCATAGGGCGACAGTCCTTCAGACATGCGTCTGCCCACCTTTTGTTTCAACAGCACCAAGGCTTCATGATTGCTCTCCATGCTCTAAAGGTAACCAAATGGCGGCAAAGAGCGCCCTGCACGGCGTTGTTGTATCTTGCGCCCAAACGAGCAACCATGAAGGTTTTTAAGTTCGGCGGCGCCTCTGTAAAAGATGCCGAATCGGTAAAAAATGTGGCGCGCATCTTGGAGCGGTATTCGGGAGAACGCCTGGTGGTGGTGGTTTCGGCTATGGGTAAAACCACCAATCTCCTGGAACTCATTGCCCAGACTTGGTGGAACGGAAGCAGCAACCTTGCGGGTCTTCGCAAACAACTGGAAGAGATACACGTTGCCATAACCCAACGTCTTTTCCCCGCTGATCACCCCATCGTAACCACCTTACACAACACCTTGGCAGAACTGGATTGGCAGCTCGAAGAAGCTCCAACCGGAGACTACGACAAGGCCTACGACCAACTGGTTTCTACAGGCGAGCTGCTTGCTACGCACATTCTGGCTGCCTACGTCAACGAACAAAACATTCCCTGCACCTGGCTCGATGCCCGCGACCTAATTCGCACCGATGAAACGTGGCGCGAAGGAAAGGTGGATTGGATAAAAACCGGAGAATTGGTAAAAACCAGAATCTCAAATCAAAAAGAAACCTTGTTCCTAACCCAGGGCTTCTTGGGAGGAACAGACGACAACTACACCACCACCTTGGGCCGGGAAGGCTCAGACTACACTGCAGCCATTCTGGCCCACTGCCTCGATGCCAGCGATGTGCTCATTTGGAAAGATGTTCCCGGAGTGCTTCAAGGCGACCCCAAATTTTTCCCCGATGCCCGCATTCTGCCCACCCTTTCGTTTCAGGATGCCATAGAATTGGCTTTTTATGGAGCCTCGGTGATACACCCAAAAACCATTAAGCCACTCCAAAACAAAAACATCACCCTTTGGGTAAAATCCTTCCTCGACCCCGATTCGCCCGGAACCCGCATCAGCAACGCAACCGAAACAGCCCACATTCCCTGCTACATCTTCAAACGCAACCAGGTACTGCTCTCCATTTTCCCCCGCGATTTCTCCTTTATCGTTGAAGACCGTCTAAGCCATATTTTCAGAGTGCTTTCCGAACACAAACTAAAGGTAAACCTCATGCAAAACTCCGCCATCAGCTTCTCGGTGTGCATAGATCGGGACGAGCGAAGATTAGAGGCGGCCAGAAAAGAATTACACGAAACCTATAAAACCCTCTACAACCAGGACGTAAGCCTTTATACTATAAGGTATTACGATGCAGAAACAGAAAAAAAGGTTTTGGGAGAAAGGTCCCGTCTGCTCGAGCAACGCAGCCGACATACCCTGCAGGTGGTTACGGCCAACGAGACATAAAAAAAGCCGCAAAATGCGGCTTTTTGTGGTGGGAGCTACTGGGTTCGAACCAGTGACCCTCTGCTTGTAAGGCAGATGCTCTGAACCAGCTGAGCTAAGCTCCCAGGTAAATGGACTGCAAATATAGGCCCTCTGAGAATTTCTCCAAGAGTTTCGCAAAAAAAAATCCGGTTTGACTTTCAGGACCGCCCCATACCGATAGCCAAAAGGCTCAAAGACAAGGCAATACTTATCCCGATGTTGGCAATGGCCCATGCCACCTGACCCGTTTTCAGCAGCATCATGGTTTCGTAACCGAAAGTGGAAAAGGTGCTAAGGCCTCCGCAAAAACCCACCAGTAAAAACGACCTAAGCAACGCATCGGGCAATTGACGCGTGCTGAACAACACCACCGACATAGCTGCGCAAGCCAACAGGTTCGACAACAAAGTGGCTATGGGCAAACCAACACCCGAGAAAATAACCCACCGTCCAAACGCATACCGCAGGCAACTGCCCAATGCCCCACCCAGAGCAACCGCAACCCAATTCATATTATAAATTTCGATTGAAGTAATCGGTAATTTTTTGAAACAAATGCGTGCGGTCCTTGCCCAGCACGTTGTGGAGATGGCCGGGATAAGCAAAGTAGTCGAGCTGAATCCCCTTGTCCACGGCCTTCTTCACATACATCAAGCTGTGCTGCCAAACCACTACGTCATCAGAAGTACCGTGTATCATAAGCAAGCGCCCCTTCAAATCCTGCACATAGTTGAGCAAATTGGCGGTGCCGTATCCGGCCGGGTTGGTTTGAGGCGTATCCATGTAACGCTCTGTATACATCACTTCATACAGCGACCAATCGATGACCGGACCGCCCGCAACGCCTGCTTTAAATACACCGGGCTGGCGGCTCATCATAGTGGTGGTCATAAACCCGCCGAAGCTCCATCCATGAATTCCCAACCTGCTGCCATCCACATACGATTTGCTTTTCAGGTAAGAAACCCCCAACATTTGATCTTGCATCTCTACGGTTCCCAGCTGACGAAACGTGGCTTGCTCAAAGGCCTTTCCACGGTTGTCGCTGCCCCGCCCGTCCAAGGTAAACACCACATAGCCTTGCTGAGCCATGTAATGAAACCACAAATTGCTGGCTCCACCCAGCCAGGTGTCGGTTATAAGCTGCACGTGGGGGCCGTTGTAGAGATAGACAATGGCTGGATACGTTTTTGTGCTATCGAATCCCAAAGGCAAGTACATGCGGCATTGCAAAGGAGTACCGTCGGAAGAAGGAAGCGTAAAATAGCGCACCGGCCCAAAGCGGTAAGAGGCAAGTGGATTAGAGGCATTGAGCACTTCTCTTGATTTTCGCCCGCCTTCCCAAAAAATGCTCATGCGGTTGGGGGTATCGATTGCGGAAAGCTGATCCCACCAAGCGGTTCCGCCTGCGTTCATTTTAATGGAATGCGTACCCTTACCTGTGCTGAGTTTGGTAACCTCGCCCGACTTTAACCCAACCTTATAAAAATCACGCTGCATCCAACCCTGGGCATTCGAAATAAAAAAGGCAGCATCTTGTTTGGAATCGGCCTCAACAAGGCGCGTTACCTCATAGTTGCCCTTGGTCAACTGCTTCACCAATTCGCCTCGCACGGTATAGAGGTACAGGTGATTAAAGCCATCTCGGCTGCTTTGCCAAATAAACCTCGATGCATCGCCTTTTATAAAAAAGGGTGGATTGAGTGGCTCAACGTAACGATCGTCCTTTTCCTCCAGAAGAGTCCGCTCAAAGGCGCCCGTACGCGCATTGTAAGCGTTCAGCCAAAGATGATCTTGCTCTCGGTTAACCAGAGTAACATAAACCGTTTGTGCATCGGGCGACCAACATACGTTTGTTAAATACTGATCGGCCGGTTGCCCGGTTTGCACATCTACCGTTTTGCCCGTTTCAAGGGAATACATGCGCAGGGTTACTTGGTGGGTAGGCCCACCTGCCATAGGATAATAAACCGGTGATTGCGCCGCCGGAACATCGGTCCAGTCAACAATAGGATACTCCTTAATGGCCCGCTGATCCATGTGGTAGTAGGCAAGGGACGATCCGCTTGGCGACCAAAATATGCCCTTTGTTATACCAAACTCATTCCGGTGGACTGCATAGCCGTTTACCACTTTTAGATCTGAATCGTTGCTCAAAGCCCACTCCCGATTCTTGTACCACACATAAAGGTTGTTTGCGCGGGTATAGGCTACTGCAGAATCGTTGGGAGCCACCTCCCGGTTTTCTATTTTGTCTGGAATGCCGGAAAACAGCACCTGTTCAACACCTCCGGCGGGAAATGCTGCGAAAACCTTTTTGCCCTTGGTTTCCACCCAAAAACGTTGGGGAGATGTCCAAGACAAGGTAGAAGGGAAATCGCGCAGCGTATCGAGAGAGCGCTCCTTTAGCGCTTTGTTGAACGCTCGAAGAGGCATGGTGCCAACTTTAGCGCCGTCTGCTTTTTCCACCACCAAACGGCTTTGCCCCTGCAGGGTATCGGAATAGAAAATACAGTCGGCACCTGCCCAACCGTAAACTTTGAAGGTGCGCGGAGCCAGGCGGTTGCGTACTCCCTGAATCGACTCATCAAGAGTCAGCATTCCGTTCTGCGCCATTAGGAAAAGTGGAGCGCAAAGGGAAAAGGTTAAAATCAAAATGCGTTTCATAGCTGTAGGAATTCCGCCCATAAAAGTGATATTTTTATCGGCACATGAAGAGAATTCCTGAGTTGGATGTGCTGAGAGGCTTGGCTGCTGTTTCGGTAATGCTCTTCCATCTATCCACCTGCTTCAACGAAACCTTTCCGTCCGAAGCCCAGTTCCTGCCTTGGGCGTTGCCTCAAGGACACCTGGGAGTGGAACTGTTTTTTTTGATCAGCGGATTTGTAATGCTGCAAACGGTGGAGCAGCAGCCCAGCCTAAAAAACTTCTGGATTTCCAGGGTTGCCCGTCTTTACCCTGCTTATTGGATCTCTGTACTGTTCGCCTTTTTCATCACCCGCACGTTCGGGCCGCACAGACAACCCCTTACCGGCGAAATTCTAGGCTGGAACCTGAGCATGCTGATGCAGGTGATTCCAAACCCCAAACCCCTGGTGCAAGATGTGTATTGGACCTTGGGACTGGAATTGATTTTCTACCTCTGGATCAGCCTTCTCTATTTCATTCCGGGCCGCAAACTACCAAACCAATTTCTACTCCTGCCCGCCTTTGCCATGCTGCTCAGCAACGTGTTCTACGATAGAGTACCCTACACGATGTATTTACATGTTTTTCATTATGTAAATCTAAACAACTGCTTGCCTTTGTTTGTGCTGGGCATGTGCTTCAACCGCTTGTACAAAATGCAGGAGATGCCTTTAAAAGAAAAGCTGTGGATAGGCCTGGCTGTGGCGCTCAACCTCATTACCTATATCCACTACCACGGTGCTTTGCGCAACACTGCTGTGGTTCTCTTTTGCTTGGTGTTCTTTGCCCTTATAAAAGGTTGGCTTCGGTTCCTAAATCTTAAACCCCTGCTGCTGTTGGGCACACTCTCATATAGCCTCTACCTGATGCACCAAAACCTGGGTTACGCCATCATACACCAGCTCACCCAACATGGTTATTCCATGTCATTGGCCATGTGCACGGGCATTGCAGCTTCCTGTACAGCGGCTGTTCTGCTGTGCTATGGGGTTGAACGACCGGTAAACCGTTTGGTTCGAAAATGCCTGAAAACGAAAGAAAACAGCGGTTAAGAAGGGCGGTATTCGCCGAAGACGCCACGCAAAACATCGGCTATCTCTCCGAGGGTAGCATAGGCTTCCACCGATTCCAAAATGGCCGGCATAAGGTTGCCGTCTGCCCTGGCCACCGATTCCAATCCACTCAACAAGCGCTGAACATCAGCAGAGTTGCGCGATTCTTTTACGGCTCTTAGTTTTTCCATTTGCACCTGACGGATGCGATCGTCTACGGTAAACACCTCGGTAAAAGGCGGCTCCTGAAGAGTAAAACGATTTACCCCAACAATAACCTTCGTTTCTTTTTCGATGTCTTTCTGATAGGCATATGCGCTGGAAGCAATCTCGTCTTGCATGTAGCCATCTTCAATAGCCTTAACCGAACCGCCCATAGCATCAATGCGATGAATGTATTCCCAGGCTTTGGCCTCTACTTCGTCTGTCATCTGTTCCACCAACCAAGACCCGGCAAGCGGATCTACTGTGTCGGCCACACCACTTTCATAAGCAATTACCTGTTGGGTGCGCAGTGCCAAACGAGCGGCATCTTCGGTTGGCAGGGCAATGGCCTCGTCGTAGCCGTTGGTGTGCAAGCTTTGCGTGCCACCCAAAACGGCCGATAAAGCCTGCAGAGTTACCCGAACCACGTTGTTTAAGGGTTGCTGCGCCGTTAAGGTGCTGCCCCCGGTTTGGGTGTGAAAACGAAGCATCATGCTACGCGGGTCTTTTGCACCCAGGTCTTGAGTAATCTTAGCCCACATGCGACGAGCAGCACGAAACTTGGCTACTTCCTCAAAGAGGTTGTTGTGGGCATTAAAGAAGAAAGAAAGTCTCCGAGCAAAAACATCAATGTCCAATCCTCTATCCAAAGCGGCTTGCAAATAGGCTTTGCCATTGGCCAGGGTAAACGCCAATTCCTGAACCGCCGTAGAGCCGGCCTCTCGTATGTGGTAGCCGCTGATGCTGATGGTGTTCCATTTGGGAAGCTCCCGGCTGCAATACGCAAATATGTCGGTGATGATGCGCATGCTGGGTTGTGGAGGATAGATGTAGGTTCCCCGAGCTGCGTATTCTTTTAATAAGTCGTTTTGTATGGTACCCGAAATTTTACTGAGGTCGGCGCCTTGCTTTTTGGCCAGGGCAATGTACATGGCCAACAACGTAGAAGCAGTGGCATTGATGGTCATGCTGGTGGTGATGCTCTCCAGTTGAATGCCATCGAACAAAATCTCCATGTCGCGCAGGCTGTCTATGGCTACGCCGGCCTTGCCCACTTCTCCTTCTGAAAAAACATGATCGCTGTCGTATCCAATTTGCGTGGGCAAATCAAAGGCCACCGACAAACCGGTGGTGCCGTTTTTCAAGAGGTAATGGTAGCGTTGGTTCGACTCCTCTGCTGTACTGAAACCGGCATATTGCCGCATGGTCCACAACTTGGTGCGGTACATATCGGACTGCACACCCCTCGTAAATGGAAACTGGCCCGGTGCCTCTTCGGGTCCGTTGCGCTTTGCAGCGGTGGCCGGCACCTCTATGCCCGAATCGGTGAAGTATGGGGGTTTGCGTTCCATAAAGTTGACGTCTTGAATTCGGCTACAAGTATAGGAAAACCCAAACGGAGCCGCGCAGATTAACCTACATACACCCCATTGTTTTCTATTGCGGGTCGGGTTGTGTGCAACCGAATCCAAGACCTCAACAGTCGGTTGATGCAGCATCTTGTACTTAGATGCAACTTCTCTTCTGCGCTTTTTTGCTGAACGGTTGCCAAAGCGCAACAGCGTTCAAATCTAATGTCTTACCGATGGAGAGGCCCAATCTAAAAACAAAAAAGCCCCGCGGATGCGGGGCTTGGAAGAGCATAGGACCTCAAAAATCCTCCTCCAGTGAAAATTGATTCTTCTCCTTATCGGCCATGACACCGGCTTTTTGATATTCAGCAACCCGCTTCTCAAAAAAGTTCGTCTTGCCTTGAAGTGAAATCAGCTCCATAAAATCGAAGGGATTGTTCACCTGGTACACCTTATCGCAGCCCAGGCTAACCAACAATCGATCGGCAACAAACTCGATGTATTGACGCATCATTTCGGCGTTCATACCAATGAGTCGAACCGGTAGAGCATCGGTTACAAATTCCTTCTCAATCTCAACGGCGTTCATAATGATGTCTCTTACTTGCTCTTTGGGGAGTGGG
>JBEIVB010000037.1:0-22409 GCA_040374085.1 Flavobacteriales bacterium
GTCGCATCAATTGACTCAATTGTTGACGCGATAAAGAAAAAAAATAAAGTGGTTATCTACTACGATGGTGATGAGCCAGGTGGTAGAGGTCTTAGACAAATTGAACCTGTCTGTTTTGGTTACAGTAAAGCAGAGGCCTTGGGGAAACATGCAGAATTCATTATTCCCACTTCCATCCAGCCGGAAATCATAGAGCAGCTTTGGAGAGATCTCATAGATCGTAAAGGGGGAGTGCGCTCTTCCAACAGCAACGTACGAAAGGGCGGAACTTCCATCTTTTGCGAATGGTACAATACGCCTCTGGTAAACAGCAATGGAAAAGTTATTGGCGTTAGTTCGCTTGTTCAGGATGTGACTGAGGCAACCCTAAATCAAAAGCGCATCGAAAGTTCGCTTAAGGAAAAAGAAGTACTGATTTCTGAAATTCATCACCGGGTAAAAAACAACCTTGCAGTAGTTTCGGGTTTGCTTTTCCTTCAGGCGGAGAGCGTGGAAGATGAGCAGGTTAAGCAAATGTTTAACGAGAGCGTTGGCCGAATAAAGTCCATGGCCCTTATTCATGAAAAGCTATATAAATTTGATTCGCTGGACGGAATTCAGGTAAAGGAGTACTTTCATAACCTGGCACAAGCGGTGATCCAAACCGGTAATCCGCCCGGTATAAAGATTACCCTGGAGCTTGAGTCCGACGATTCCGTTTTGAACATGAACACCGCCATGAACTGCGGACTTCTGTTGAATGAACTTATGACCAACAGCCTTAAGTATGCCTTTGTGGGCCGAAGAGAGGGCATGATTGGCGTTTCCTTTTCGAGCACAGAGGGTCGCTGCACCTTCCGTTACCTCGACAACGGAATGGGGTTCAATCCCCATCGCAGCCAGCAAACCCATTCCATCGGCATGGAGCTCATCGAAGCCCTTTCGAGTCAGCTCAATGCATCGATTGGCTTTTCCGGGGTCAACGGCGTTCGATATACCTTTACCTTTGAAACATGATGAAGCCCTTGTCAATAGGATTGGTTGAAGACGATTCCATCCTGTCTTTTGTCATGACCAAGTACATTGAGAAGATGGGAAGAGTATGTGCATTTGTTGCCAAAAAAGGGGATGATGCTGTTCGTCTGGCCAGAGAGTATAAACCTGGAATTATATTAATGGATTTGAACCTGGCCGGGAGTTACGACGGGGTTGAAGCCGCCACCCGGATTCGTGAATTTTGGGATGGGCCGTTTGTCTTCCTCACGGGCAACTCCGACGGGCAGTCTCTGGATCGCATTCGGTCTCTACCTGGCGCGCGCTGGCTCATAAAACCCGTTGATTTTAAGGATTTGGAAGCATACCTCAACGCCTTGGAAGCCGAGTTATAATACATGGATGGCCCTATTCGATTAACCTCTTTGACGCGCGCCTCGGGTTGCGGGTGCAAAATTTCTCCGCGCGATTTGGGGCAGATCCTGGGCAATGGCTCGGCGGCTTCGGAATTTCACAACCTATTGGTTGGCCGCACCACCTCTGATGATGCGGCGGTTATGGACATGGGGTCGGAGGGGTGTCTGATTGCCACCACCGACTTCTTCACTCCTATGGTGGACGATCCGTTTCGCTTTGGTCGCATTGCCGCTGCCAACGCCCTGAGCGACGTATATGCCATGGGGGGCAATCCGATTCTGGCCTTAGGCATTTTGGGTTGGCCGGTAGAGCAGCTCGGTACCGAGATGGCGGCGCGTGTGATGCAGGGTGCAGAGGCCTGTTGCGCAGAGGCCGGTATTCCTTTGGCCGGCGGACACTCCATTTCCAGCATAGAGCCCTTTTATGGCTTGGCTGCAAACGGCTGGGTGAAGCAGGAAAACCTGCGCACCAACGCCATGGGCAAACCGGGTCATCGCCTTTTTATAACAAAACCCATTGGAGTGGGCATCTTCAGTGCTGCCTACAAACGCGGCATGCTGAGCGAGGCAGCTATGGAGCCTGTTTGGCGGCACATGGAAACCTTAAACCGGGTAGGCTCTGAACTCGGAAAAATACCTGGGGTTGGAGCGGTTACCGATGTCACCGGATTCGGTTTGGTGGGGCATTTGCTCGAAATCTGCCGGGCTTCGCAAACAGCGGCTCGTTTGCAAACCTCGCGCATTCCGCTGATGCCCGGGCTACACGATCTGCTTGCACAGTGGGTGTATCCCGACAGTACCACGCGCAATTACCAAGCCCAACAATCCTATGTTTCGGGTTGGGGCGATTTGGATTTTTTGTGGGCATGCGATCCGCAAACCAACGGTGGGTTGTTGATTTCCGTTTCTCCGGAGGATGAAGAGACCCTTATAAAAACAGCACAGGCAGCCGGGGTTTCTCCCAACTGCCTGGTGTGCATCGGCGAACTCCTGCCTTGGCAGGAAGTGCCGATCATGTTTTCTGTTGATTAAAACGGCAGGTCGTCTTCTTGCCCGTTTAGGTAAGACTCTGCACCAACGGGTGATGGAGGTGGAGCGCCTACAGAAGCAGAAGCATAGCCGCCTCCGGCCGGGGGAGCACTGGCAGCAGGTGCCTGCTCGGCTACGCGCTCAATGCGCCATGCGTCCAGTGTATTGAAATAACGCATTTCTCCTTGTGGGCTTTTCCACTCGCGCCCGCGCAGGTTGAACGATACTTTTACCGTTTCACCTTCCTGGTAGGGGTCCAACAGGGAGCATTTATCTTGCACCAACTGAAACGAGAGGTGTTGTGGATATTGCGAGCTGTTTTCGGTGATCACGAATTCGCGCTTCCGGAAGGTGTCGCTTACCTTCACTTCGGGCATCTTGGCCCGGATGGTACCGGTGATTTGAAACATATAACGAGAGTTTAGGTTGTTTCGGATGGAAAAAGGAGCAACTTCCAGGCCTCCTCCACCTTCCCGCTGTCGAGCAGGTGGGCGGCCATCTTGTGTTGCATGGTTTGTTTTTCAGATGCGCTCATGCCGCGAAGGGCATCTTCGAGCCGTATTTCTTGGGCATAATGAACGGTTGATTCCGCTTCGGGCAGGTGTTCTATGTTTCCGAGCTGACCCAAGTGGTTTCCGGTGAGCACCTTGCTGAGGCGAACAGACTCGGGGAGCCGATCGATTCCGATGCCCAAGGTGGTTAGAGGCTTAGCTACTTCAAAAAGCGCATCGCCAAAGCCTTTTGCATACCAGTTAGCCCCCAATCGGCCTACCAGCTTAATCTTGTGCTGATCGATACGGCCTTCGTGGAGCACCGATTCGTGTATGTGCATCGCCAGCACCTCGCACAGCACCAAAACACCCGCTCCGCCTTCGTTGCCTAAGGGAATGGTATCGGTAACCCGGCATTCAAACTGTACCGGTGATTCTTTTACACGTGGTGGTTTAATCTTCTCGGAGGCCAACTCAGTGAATCCGGCCTTCACAAATTCATTCACTCCTTCGGGATATTCTGTGCTGGCCAGAGAGGCTTGCTGCACCATATCGTAGTTGACTATGTTCACCACCACTTCGGGCACAACCAACACATTCTCTAAAGTATGCTTGGTGGTATTGTCGCGTACCCGGCGGGCAGGACTGAACACCAAAACAGGAGGATTGCTGCTGAAAACGTTGAAGAAACTGAAGGGGCTGAGATTGGGCACACCGTCTGCATTTACCGTGCTGGCAAAGGCGATGGGCCGGGGCCCAATGGCACCGGTTAAAAAACCCTGCCATTTGGCAGGGCTCATATCTGCTGCGTAATACGTAACCATATAATGTTCCAAAAATAAGCAAAGCGGAAGGCACTGGCCCGCCAGTTTATCAACGAGTTTTCAACCGACCCGCACAAAACAAAAAGCCCCAGGAAAACCCGGGGCTCTTGTTCTCGGAAAAATCCGAATTACTTCGCTTCTTCTTTAGCAGGCTCAGCAGTTGCAGCAGCGCTGTCAGCAGGAGCAGCCATAGCAGCTGAATCAACTGGAGCAGCAGCTGGCTCAGTAACAACAGCAGCAGTGTCGGCAGAACCTTCAGCCTTCTCTTCTTTGTTACCACAAGCAGTTGACAAGGTTACTACCGCAGCAGCAACGAAGAAAAACTTAAACAGATTTTTCATGGTGTTTTTTTGTGTTTGTTTTGATTCAAGGGTTAATACCCAGGAGGCGTGCAAGGTAACCCACCACCCTTAAAAAAAAGACATAAGTAATTGAAAATCAACACAATAATTTTCACGCCTCCTCTTCAGCGGTGTTTAAACCGGGTCTGCTACCCGATTGGCTGGGATGGCGCGTTTTTTTCCCGATGGATTGGGTTACCTTTGAAGCGTTAACGGTATTAACGTATGGAAACTCAACCGGCGGCTCGGCTTCCTCTCGATGAAACTGCCCTTTTAGAGGGCGTTCGCGCAGGCGAAAGCAGGTCACTGGAACAGGTGTACAAATCGTTCTTTCCGGCCATACGCCATTTCTTGATCCTCAACAACGGCTCTGAGCAGGAGGCGCGCGACCTCTACCAAGAGGCCATCATGGTGCTGTACGAAAAAGTACGGCGCGATGCTGCACCTCTGAATTGCTCCATCAGCACCTTCCTATACTCGGTGGTGCGGAACCTTTGGCTGAAACAGCTGCGTGAGCGAAACCGCGCACCCATGGTGGCCGACAGCCTCCACAGCTTGGCCGATGTAACCGCAGATGTTGAGGCCGGGGTAGAACAAGAAACCCTTTTCAAGAATATGGCACATGCCCTCAACCAACTGGGCGAGCCTTGCAAATCGCTCATAGAAGCCTTCTACATCGAAGAAGCCTCTATGGATGTGCTGGCAGACCGGTTCGGTTACAGCGGCAGCGATACCGCCAAGAACCAAAAGTACAAATGCCTCATGCGCTTGAGGCGCCTGTTTTTCGATGGGCAAGGAAGAGGATCCGCGTTGTAAAAGAAGAAGAACGGAACACATGGAGAAAGAACTGTTATTGGAAACCATAGAACGCTACCTCACCGGCAATATGTCGCCCGAGGAAGCCATACAGTTTGAAGAGGAGTTGAGCCGCCGTCCCAGTTTGCTTGCCTTTACCGAGCAACACGCAGAAGTAATGGAGGGACTCTCCGCATTCGGTCGTCAATCAAAGATACGCACCCTGCTCGATGAGGTTCACCGCGCGCATTTTTCGGAAACGGCTGCCGCATCATCAGAACCCCTCGAAGCAACCAACCCCATTCCTGCTCACCGCTTCCATTTCACGTGGCGTGTGGCAATGGTGGCAGCATCCGTTGCGGTGTTGGTTTCTCTTGGCGGTGTATTGGCCTGGCAAAATTTCTATTCTCTAAACAAAACCTCTGCCAACTTCAGAGCTCTTCGTAGAGAGGTAGATAAAATCAAGCGCAGTCAAACCCGCATGATCGAAGACCTCAACGTGCCGGCCAAACCGGAAGGTACGCCCGGTGTGTATGGCGGAACAGGCTTTGCCCTCAGTCCCAACGGCTATCTCCTAACCAGCTACCATGTGGTGAAAGGCGGTGATTCCGTGTATGTAGAAAACATAAACGGACAACGCTATAAGGCTAAAGTCGTGTTAAACCACGCTGCCTACGACCTTGCCGTATTGAAAATCATCGATCCTTCCTTCACCGGTTGGAAAAACCTTCCCCTGAGCTTCCGCAAGCGCAGCGCCGATTTGGGCGAACGCATCTACACCCTAGGATTCCCGCGCGAAGACATTGTGTATGGAGAAGGCAGCATAGCCTCGCAAACCGGTTTCAACGGAGATACTGCTGCTTATCAGGTTTCCATTCCCGTAAACCCCGGAAACAGCGGTGGACCTGTACTCGACGATAAAGGCAATGTGGTAGGACTCATCAGCGGAAAAGAAACCGAAACCGAAGGCGCAGCTTTTGCCATCAAATCGGACCTCATTCTGAAGGCCATCGAAGAGGCAAAAGCCGATACTGCCGGACAAACTATTGCCCTTCCTAAATCCTCCGGCATGGCAGGGTTAACCCGAGCGCAGCAGGTAAAGCGCTTGCGCGACTTTGTGTTTCTAGTTAAAGTTTACAACTAATTGGTAATGACCCAACAAGACATCCTTGCCATGGTGCAAGGTGTTATTCCCGCCTACGCCCTGATCATTGGGCTTGAGATGGTGATGAGCTACGTGCACAACCGCCACTACTACACCACCAAAGACACCTTCACCAACGTTTACCTCAGCAGCCTTAATTTCCTCCTTGATTTGGCCATGAAAGGCTTTTTCGGGTGGTTTATGTTCTGGTTGTCTTCCTTTGGCATGGCTCCTATTTCCAATCCTTGGTTGTATTGGATTCTGTTGCTCATCTTGGAGGATTTCGCTTTTTATTGGGAGCACCGCTTCGACCATACGGTGCGTTTGTTTTGGGCCGTTCACGTTACGCACCACAGCAGCGACAAGTTCAACCTCACCACCGGTTTCCGATCTTCGGTTTTTCAGCCCCTCTATCGTTTCATTTACTTCATTCCCCTACCCCTTCTCGGTTTCCAGCCCTGGGACATTCTGTTCATGTATTCGGCTACCCAGATCTACGGCATTCTCATTCATACACAATACATAAACAAACTGGGTTTTTTGGAGGGGTTTATGGCTACTCCTTCTCACCACAGGGTACACCACGCCAGCAACACCCCTTACCTCGATAAAAACATGGGTATGGTGTTCATCATTTGGGATAAGCTCTTTGGCACCTTCGAACCCGAAGACAACAGCCGGGAAGAAATGCGGTTTGGGCTTACCAAACCCCTCGACAAGCCCCACCACCCGGTAAACATAGTAGCACACGAATGGAAATCCATTTGGCGCGATGTGCGCAGGCCCTTGCCTTTGAAGACGCGGTTGAAGTACCTGTTTATGCCGCCCGGCTGGAGCCACGACGGCTCCTCCCAAACCTCGCGGGAGTTGCAAGAGGCCTATTGGAAACAACATCGAACGCCAAATCGTGCTGCTGCGGATACACCCCGATAATCCCGACGAGCGAAACTTACGCACCGTTGTGGAATGCCTGCAGGATGGAGGCATAGTGGTGTACCCTACGGATACCATCTACGGAATTGGGTGCGACATCTTTAAAACCCGCAGCGTAGAAAAGATTTATAAGTTAAAAGGAGTTGACCCACACAAGGCAAACTTTTCCCTTGTGTGCTGCGATCTGAGCCAAATTTCTTACTTCACCCGACATATTGAAACGCCGGTGTACAAGGCCATGAAGAAAGTGCTGCCGGGTCCATTCACCTTCATTTTAGAGGCAGGCAAAGAGGTGCCAAAGTTGTTTCTGAGCCGAAAAAAAACCGTGGGCATTCGCGTGCCGGATAACCTCATTTGCAGAGAAATTGTGCGCATGCTGGGCCACCCCATCGTTTCTACCTCGGTGCACGACAACGATGAGGTGTTGGAATATACCACCGACCCCGAGCTCATTCATGAACGCTACGGCAACCGGGTAGATCTGGTAATCGATGGCGGTTTCGGTGGGAACGTCCCGTCTACGGTAATCGACTGCAGCAACGGAGACATGACCCTCATTCGGACCGGAAAAGGCGATCCGGATCTTATTTTATAAAACAAAACAATAAAAAAGGCCCGAATCTCTTCGGGCCTTTGCATTTGATGATTTCGCCATTACTTCTTCTGCACAGGCAGGGGCTTTTTGCCGGCCGGGCTGCCTTCTGGCTTGTTGGCTTTGAAACGTTTATCGGGCGTGCCGTCTTTTTTAAGCGGTCCGCTTGGCTTTGCGGTTTCCTTATTCTCTTTGTAGCGCATATCGGGTGTACCATCTTTCTTAAGCTTGGTACCGTCCTTTGCATCCTTTGAGGCTTCTGCCTTCTCGGATTTCTTTGCGTCTTTTTGGCCTTTTGATTGAGCTTGCGTGCTTTGCAGGGCCACTCCAAACATTAGGAGCACAGCCCACAACAGAATTTTTTTCATGGTGAGTACGTTATTTGGGTTTTTACGGAACAAAGATAATCGGCTCTTTAACCGACATTCTTAAAAACAAAGAAAATCATCGGGCGTAATCGTCCTCTTCTTCTTTCTTGCGCGACTCTTCGAGAATGGCACGATACCGATCGATGCGGTTTCGTTGGCGAGCCTTTCGTCCGAAATTGTCGTACAGAAAGCTGAATGGGCTGGTATAAGCATCGGCGGCTTTCTCAATAAACGACCGGTTCTCTTTGGCGCGCATGGCCTCTAAATAGCGAATCATGCGCAGGCTGTCGCGCAGATAAGAATTCATGAACTGGTTTTGTATGGAGCGCCGTTTGCTCAAGGCGCGCACCACATACGTTCTCACCCGAAGCGTATCGGTGTGCATCAACACCTGTATGGAATAGTTGCTCACCCCCAGTTTGCTCCTAAAGAAAAAGAAACGCGTGCCGTAAGTAAACTTCCGGAATCGGAGCGTGTCGCCTTCACCCACGTTCAATTCAAAAGCCCCGGTGCTGTCGGTACGGGTAGAGGTTCTGCGGGTGAGGTTTTGTACCACCACCTGTGGAATGGGCACCAGTCCGCGGTCTTCGTCTTGCACCGTGCCCCTTACGCGATACCAAACCGTTGAGTCGGAGTCTGCTGCGTGGGAGGAAAGCCCCCAAAGACACACCCAAAAAAGCGTGAAAAAGAGGCGGAAAATGGTAGGGCGTTGAGGCACCGGAAATGGCATTGGAACAAACCAACGAAAAAAGGTCCGAGAACCACCCCTGTGCTCGTGAAAAATTTGTTAATAAACTGCCCGAAACCCAGCCTGATAAATGCGCCGGAAGCCCTGTATTTTCCTATCTTTGAGAACACTTTTTAACCTTCATTTTTTCTTTCATGAGCGACAATTCAAATTCCGCTGTTTCCAACCAATACGATGCCGATAGCATACAGGTACTGGAAGGTTTGGAAGCCGTGCGGAAACGTCCGGCTATGTACATTGGCGACGTAGGCTTTAAGGGCTTGCATCACTTGGTGTATGAGGTGCTGGACAACTCCATTGACGAAGCCCTGGCAGGGCATTGCCGTTTTATTACGGTAACCATTCACCCCAACAACGCCATTTCCGTTCAAGACGATGGACGGGGCATTCCCACCGGGATGCACCCCAAAGAAGGCAAATCGGCGTTGGAAGTGGTTATGACGGTGCTGCATGCGGGCGGCAAATTCGACAAAGACAGCTACAAAGTTTCGGGTGGCTTGCACGGTGTAGGGGTTTCCTGCGTGAATGCCTTGAGTACCCTCATGCGTACCACCGTTGAGCGGGAAGGAAAAATTTGGCGACAATCGTTTAGTTGTGGGAAGCCCATCAGCGAGGTGGAGGTCATTGGCACCTCCGACAAAACCGGCACGCATCAGTATTTTGAGCCGGATCTGACCATCTTCAACGTGGGTGAGTACAACTTCGACACCCTTGCTTCCCGCATGCGCGAGTTGGCCTATCTCAACAAAGGCATACACCTCACCCTCATGGATGAGCGCGAAGTACAGACCGATGGTTCATTCCTCACCCAAGTTTTCTTCAGCCAAGGGGGCTTGCGTGAGTTTGTTGCCTACCTCGACTCCACTCGGGAAACCCTCATCGATGAGCCCATCTACATGGAATCCAACAAAGGCGGAATACCCGTTGAAGTGGCCATGTTATACAATTCGAGTTATACCGAAAACATCCACTCCTACGTCAACAACATCAACACCCACGAAGGCGGTACGCATTTGGCCGGTTTCCGCCGAGGTCTGACGCGCACGCTGAAAAGCTATGCCGAAAAATCGGGCATGCTGAAAAACGTGAAGTTTGAGATTGCCGGCGACGACTTCCGAGAAGGCCTCACGTCTGTGATTTCCGTGAAAGTGGCCGAACCTCAGTTTGAGGGACAGACCAAAACAAAGCTGGGCAACAACGAGGTGATGGGGGCTGTGGATACTGCTGTAAGCGAGATGTTGAACAACTACCTTGAAGAGCATCCGAAGCAAGCCAAACTCATTGTAGACAAAGTAATTCTTGCGGCCACTGCGCGCCACGCAGCGCGTAAGGCACGTGAGATGGTGCAGCGCAAGAACGTCCTCACCGGGTCCGGCCTTCCGGGTAAACTCTCCGACTGTTCCGAAACCGATCCATCCAAATGTGAAATCTACCTTGTGGAGGGCGACTCTGCAGGCGGAACCGCCAAGCAAGGGCGCAACCGAAACTTTCAGGCCATCCTGCCCCTGCGCGGAAAAATCCTGAACGTAGAGAAGGCCATGATGTACAAGATCTTCGAAAACGAGGAGATCAAGAACATGTTCACTGCGCTGGGTGTGTCTATTGGCACCGCCGAAGACAGCAAGGAACTCAATATGGAGAAGCTTCGCTACCATAAGATTGTAATTATGACCGATGCCGACGTCGACGGCAGTCACATCACCACCCTCATTCTTACCTTCTTCTTCCGCTATATGAAAGGGCTTATAGAGCGCGGCTATGTGTACATCGCAACGCCACCTCTGTACCTCGTTAAGAAAGGGCGCGAGCAGCGTTATGCTTGGAACGAGGAGCAGCGCTTACAAGCGGTGAAGGACCTTGCAGGCGACAAAGAATCATCGGTGAACATACAACGCTACAAGGGCTTGGGAGAGATGAACGCTGAGCAACTTTGGGAAACCACCATGAATCCGGAGAACCGCACCTTGCGTCAGGTTACCATCGACAGTGCCGCCGAAGCGGATCACATCTTCTCTATGCTGATGGGCGACGACGTTCCTCCACGCCGCGATTTCATTGAGCGCAATGCGAAATACGCGAAGATCGACGCATAACCTCTGTACGATAAAAAACGAAAAAGCCACCTGAACGGGTGGCTTTTTTTTGGGCTTAGGATTGTGGCGCCGGTTGAGGTTCAAACTCGCCTTCCCACTTGGCTACTACCACAGAAGCTAAGCAATTGCCCAGCACATTTACGGCGGTTCGGGCCATATCCATGAGGGCGTCTATGCCCAGAATGGCGAACACCGGCCAGGCCGGGAGTTGAAACGAGGCCACCGTTCCGAGCAGAATAACCAGAGAAGCGCGCGGCACCCCTGCCACACCCTTGCTCGTAAGCATGAGCGTGAACACCATCACCACCTGAGTAGAAAACGGAAGGTGAATGCCGGCAGCCTGAGCCACAAACACCGCAGCAAGACTCAGATACAGCGTGGTTCCGTCGAGGTTGAAACTGTAGCCCGTAGGCATCACAAACGCCACCACCTTGCGCGGCACACCAAAGCGCTCCATAGATTCCATGGCCGTAGGCAAAGCCGCCTCGCTGCTTGCGGTAGCAAACGCGAGCGCTACCGGAGAAGAAACCGCCTGCACAAAGCCCCGAATGGGAACCCGTGTGAACCAGGCAATGGGCAACAACACCAATACAATAAAACAAATTAAGGCGCCATACAGGGTGAGCAGAAGCTGCAAGAGGTTGCCCAACACACCCACCCCGAGACTCGACACGGTATAGGCAATGGCCGCTCCAACGCCAATCGGGGCCATGTACATTACCACCGCGGTAAACTTAAACATCGTTTCGGTGAGCGATTCGGCAAAGGCCAGCATGGGCTTTCGTTTCTCCTCCCGCACCAAAGCAAGCGCAATACCAAACAGCACGCTGAACACCACCACCTGCAAAACCTGCCCCTCCGCAACCGATTTGGCAATGTTCTCCGGAAAAAGGTGGAGGAAGATCTCTCCGGCAGACTGAGCCTTCGGAGCGGTTGGACCCTGCAATCCGGCAGGAACAGCAATTCCGGAGCCGGCCTGAGAGAGGTTGATGGCGGCCAATCCAACAAACAGCGCTAAGGTTGTTACCACCTCGAAATACAACAAGGCTTTCCAACCCATGCGACCCACCTGACGGATGTTGGAATGGCCGGCAATGCCCACCACCAACGTTCCAAAAAGCAAGGGAGAAACAATGGTTTTCACCAACCGCAAAAACGCATGGCTTATGGCATCGGCTGCAGGGGCAACCTCGGGGAAAGCATAGCCCACCTCGGCACCCGCCCACATGGCCACCACTATCCACCACGTAAGCTTTTTGGAACGCCAAGCCCACCAAACTACGGCAGCAAGGCCAACCAGCCTGAGCCCCAACATCATCGTTCCATCCATAACCTTATTGTTTTATTTTATGCACAGAACGGAACCAGCCGAAACGCAATCATCCGGTTTCAGGTACCCGGTCGGTTCTTGGCTTTTATAAAGAGAAGTGGTGAAAGAACTGAGGAATGGTTTCAATACCTTTAAAGTAATTGAACACTCCATAATGCTCGTTGGGCGAATGCAGGGCATCGCTGTCGAGACCAAAGCCCATGAGCACCGATTTCAGCCCCAGCTCCTTCTCAAACAAGGCCACAATGGGAATGCTGCCTCCGCCCCGGGTTGGAATGGGACGCTTTCCAAAAGTAGTTTCCATAGCCGCGGCAGCCGCCTGGTAGGCCTTACCCTGGGTATCGGTTACATAGGCCTCGCCACCGTGGTGAGGACGGACCTCCACCTTTACGTATGGTGGGGCTATGCGCTGGAAATGCTCGGAAAACAAGCGGGTAATTTCTTCGCTCTTCTGATTGGGTACCAAACGCATGGAAATCTTGGCATAGGCTTTTGAAGGCAACACGGTTTTGGCGCCTTCGCCAATGTATCCGCCCCACATGCCGTTTACTTCCAGGGTAGGACGAATTCCGGTGCGCTCCAAGGTGCTGTATCCGGCTTCGCCCCGAAGCGCGCCAACACCCAGGTCAACCTTATATGCCTCTTCATCAAAAGGCGTGCGGGCCATTTCCTGGCGGTCTGCTGGCGAAAGCTCTACCACGCCATCGTAAAAGCCGGGAATGGTGATGTGGTTGTTCGCATCTTTCATGCTGGCGATCATCTCGCACAACACCTGAACCGGGTTGGCGACCGCACCACCGTATACACCGCTGTGCAAATCGCGGTTCGGTCCGGTAACCTCTACCTCTACGTAGCTGAGTCCGCGCAACCCCACATCGATGCTGGGCAGATCGTTGGCCAAGATGGAGGTGTCGGATATTAATATAACATCGGCTTTAAGTCGCTCTTTGTTGGCGCTTACGAAGGGTCCCAGATTCGAGGAGCCAACTTCTTCCTCACCCTCAATCATAAACTTAACGTTGCAGGCAAGGGTATTCGTTTTGAGCATAACCTCGAGGGCTTTGATGTGCATAAACATCTGCCCTTTATCGTCGCAGGAACCGCGGGCGAAAATGGCACCTTCGGGATGGATGGGTGTGGTGCGGATTACCGGCTCAAAAGGCGGACTGTTCCAGAGATCGAGCGGATCGGGCGGTTGCACATCGTAATGCCCGTAAACGAGCACCGTTGGTTTTGCGGGATCCACCATTTTCTCTCCATACACAATGGGATAACCGCCAGTGGGCATAAGCTCTACTGCATCGGCTCCGGCGGCTTTCAGATAAGCAGCAACCCCTTCGGCCGTGCGCAGCACATCGGCTTTGTAGGAAGGGTCGGCGCTAACGGAGGGTATGCGGAGGAGATCGAGCAGTTCATCTAAGAATCGCTGGCGGTTGGCATCGATATACGTGCGTTGTGCTTGCATGATGGATTTGATTTTGGGCCTCCAAAAGTACGCAATGCCCCTGCCTATGCAAATGGCTGAGCGGGTATCTTTGCGGCATGCGGCGATTTTTGTTGACGATCCTTTGGGTGATGGCCTTTCTTGCTGCGCGGGCACAGGAGCAGGATACCCTTACCGCGGCATTGGAAGTGGCCCCAGACGCTGAGGCAAAAGCTGTGGTTTGGACCGATGCCGGCAGGTCCTTTCTGGACCGTCGCAGGTATGCCCAGGCCCTGTCCTGTTTTGAAGAGGCACTTGCCCTCAAGAAAAATAAGCCGGAGCCACGGTGGTGGCTCTGGTCGGCAGAAGCTGCCTTGGGTGCCAAGAACCTGGAAAAAGCCTATTTTTATAATTATAAAATAATAAACCTGCCGCCCTCCACGGTCCAGCCAAGGGATCTTTGGAAAGCCCTCTTGCAGACCGGGTTGCTTTTTCAGCGTATGGGGGAATGGAGCAACGCAGAGGTGTGGTATCGGAAAGCCCTCATTCTATCCAGAAATCAATTGAAAGCCACAGAGCGACTTGTGGCTATGGAAGCCCTTGCGGAAGCCTTGCTGCACCTCAATCGGCTGCAGGAAGCCGAAGAGCTTTGCCTAAGGGGGCTGGCCATCAAGCAACAGCTTCGTTTGGAGGTGCAATCGGGCGACGAGCTTACCCTCTTGGGCGAGCTGCGATTGGCACAGGGAAAAGTGAAAGAGGCGGAAGAAGCTTTCTCTGCCGCCCTGAACATAAAATCAGCTTTCCCTTATGCCAGTGGGGAAGCCAGAGCGGCCCGAGGCTGCTCGGCCTGTGCCCTGGCGATGGGCAAAACCCAACAGGCCTTGGTCTACCTGGTGCAGGCCGAAAAAGCCACCTCCCAAGAGCCCAACCGCGAAAACCGCAAAGCCCAGGCAGCTTGGGCATGGCGCGTGTACACAGCCTTGGGAAAACAAGGGGCAGCCCAAGAACATCTCAAGCGCTATGAACAACTTCGGCAAGAGGACATTACGGACTCGCTTCAGGGCAAATTGGTGCGTCTGAACATCTTGCTATCCGGCAAAAAGGAGGAGATTCTAACATTAACTGAAAGCTATAAAAAAAACCTAAAGGAACACGCTCTCCTGAAATCGAATCGGCGTAAAAAAAACATCCTTTGGGGGGTTGGTGCCGTGGCTCTTTTGGTGGCGTTCGCATGGTGGTTGATGGCCAGAAAAAAGAGGGTAGCCTAAGCATACCGAAAGGGCATTTGGTCGAACGATGCATCCTGCTAACTTTGCAGACCTTTTGACTCTTTTACCCATGTCGTTGAACGAAAACCAAGCACCGTTGGATCCGGAAACCGGTTCGGAACTTTCTACGGGTGCTGCCCAAGAGGCAGCAGCATCATCACCGGAACCCATTGGCAGCGAACAGACGGAGCCTGCTCCTGAAGCCGATTTGGAGATCCACCCTTCTGCCTCCTCGGTAGAAGCAACACCCGAATCTGATTCGGAGCCCGCAGCGATTGCCCAGACGGAATCAGCAGAGCCGGAGGTGATGGCCCAAGCCGAGGTTGCTTCTGAAACCGGTCACAGCCCTGTGATGGAAGAAGAGAATGCGCCTGCCGAGGCCGTTCCCCAACCGACCATGGAAAGCAGCGAGCCTACCCTTGAGGCCGTTGCCGAAGAAATGGCCATGGGAGAAGAGGCACACGCGGAAGAGCACCATGAGGAATCCGTTCAACACCTTAGCCGGAAAGAGCTCCTAGACCGCATGCGTCAGGAGGCCGCAAAAGACGATCCTGCGAGCAGGCGCAACCTCATTCAAAGCATACGCGAAGCCTTTACCATATTATCCCGCGAAGAGCAGCAACGCAACTTGGAGCGCTACCTTGAGGACGGTGGAGTGCGCGAAGAATATGAAGCACCGGCCGATGCGCTGGGCGAAGAGTTCCATCAGCTCGACGGGCATTTCCGCGCCGCTTTGGCCGAACAGGCCCGCAAGCGCGACAAGCAACTGCAGGAAAACCTACGCCTCAAAAAACTCATCATTGAAGACATTCGCGCTTTGGTGGACTCAAGCGAGATCACCAAGCAGACCTTCGATCGCCTGCACGAGCTTCAAGAAAAATGGCGCGAAACCGGCATGGTTCCTCAAGCCGACTCCGACAACATCTGGAAAACCTATCGGTTCCACACCGATAAGTTTTATGAAAAGCTGAAGATCAACAACGAACTGCGGGAGCTCGACCACAAGAAAAACCTGGCTGCCAAAACCGAAATCTGCGATAAAGCCGAAGAGCTCCTCGTGGAGCCGGGCATAGGCAAAGCCATGGAAGGCATACGTGCCTTACAAATCCGCTGGAAAGAAACAGGTCCGGTTGCGCGGGATGTAAACGAAACCATTTGGCAACGTTTCAGCTCGGCTTGCGATAAAATCTTTGCGCGCCAGCGTGAATTCATGGAGAGCCGCAAATCGCAGCAGGAAGCAGCAAAAGCCGCTAAAGAAGCGCTTATTGAAGCCATGCAGGAATTGCTGAATAAGCCGGCTCAAGGGCACAAAGAATGGATGGAACGTTCTCAGGAGTCGGAGCAATTGATGGAGCGTTGGAAGCAAATTGGATTTGCCAGCCGCGAGATCAACGAAGCCCTCTGGAAAACCTTCCGCGAACTCCGCGACCAATTCTTTAAATCAAAAGAAAGTTATTATAATGAGTTGCGTGCCACCCTCAGCCACAACCTGAAGCTAAAGCAAGACATGTGCGATCAGGTGGAGAAGCTCAGCACCAGCACCGACTGGCGCAACACCACCAACGTAATTCGCAAGATTCAGGATGAGTGGAAAACCGTTGGTCCGGTTCCGCGCAAACATGCCGACAAAGTATGGGGTCGGTTCCGGAAAGCCTGCGATGCTTTCTTTGAATCGAAAAAGCTGCACTTTGCCGACTCCGATGCTGAGCAGCAGCGCAATCTTGAGGCCAAGCAGGAATTGATTGCACGCATAGAGGCCTTTCAACTTCTGGAGAACAATCAAGACACCATACAGGCCTTGAAAGCATTCCAGGCCGAGTGGATGGGCATTGGCCACGTTCCTTTTAAGCAGAAAGAATCGCTCAACAACCGTTACCGCGCGGCCATAGACAAGCAGTTTGATGCGGTGCGCGGCCGCGTGGGCGAGCATCACCGAGCTGTTGTTTCGGTTCGCTATGAAGAGATGGGGCGGCAGAAAGGCAAGCTTCAGGAAGAGCGCGGACGATTGGGCGACAAGATCAAGCGTCTGCATCAGGAGATTGCTCAGTTGGAAAACAACATGGGCTTCTTTGCCAAATCGAAAGGTGCGGATACCATCTTAAAAGAAGTGCGGGGCAAGATTGAAGCTGCTCGTCAAGAAATCAACCGCTTGAAGGATCAGCAGAAGCTCATCGACGGCATGCGCAACAACGAGGGCAAACCTGCTCCCGAAGTGCCTGCAGACGCGCCTCCACAAAATGAAGCGGCGGCCGAAACCTCGGAAGCCTCAACCGAATCCTAAACAATGAAACCCGCTTCGGCGGGTTTTTTTATTTATCGGCGCTCACCTTCGGTGGTTTTTTACCTTTGGGTCATTGCCCGATACACATCATGGATCTCAGTAAACTAAAAAACCGCCCCTCCTACCCTTTTGAAACCATTGGGGTAGCGGTTGCCTTCTCACCGCGTTTAGAGGCTATGCTCCAAGAAGCCAAGCATTATGCCGATGCGTTCAAAAGCCAGATTGTGCTTATGCACGTTGGCGAGAAAGATCCGCGCAAAGAGGAGATGCTCGACGTACTCATCACCAACATTGGCTTTCCGAAAACCCGAACGCGCGTGATCTGGATGGAGGGCGACCCCACCGACACCATCCTGAGCCTGTGCAAACTCAACGTGGTGGATCTGCTTATCCTCGGTGCATTGGAGAAAGAGAACCTATACAAATACTATGTGGGCAGCGTGGCCCGCAACATAAGCCGCAGAGCCAAATGTTCCGTGTTGCTGATTACCCATCCTCAGATACAAGTAAAACGTTTTAAAAAGATTGTCATAAACGGAGTAGACAATCCGAAAACGTTGCATACCCTGCGCACCGCAGCCTACTTTGCACGATGCGAAAAACTGAAGGATCTTACCTTGGTGCAAGAGATCGACATGCCCACCTTTGCCATGACCATGGCCGACACCAACAATTCGGAAGCAAACAAAATAAAGCGCGAGATGCTGGAGGAAGAATCGGCTAAACTCATGCAGATGGTGGAACAAGTAAAAAGTGAGGATATGGAAATTGTGGTTAAAACTGTGAGCGGAAAACCCGGTTATGCCATCGCCAACTTTGCCCGAACCAAGGGCTATGACCTTTTGGTTTTAAATTCTCCGGACACCCACCTCGGACTCTTCGACCGAATCTTCACCCACGACATAGAGTATATCCTCGCCGACTTGCCCTGCAACCTGCTCATCGTTCACAGCCGCGTATAAGCACCTATGGGCAAACTCACCCACCCCGAATTCATTTCCCTCTTAATTGCCATGGGCACCATGTTGCTGGGTGCTCGCTTGGCGGCGGAGTTGGCGCGTTTGCTGCGCATGCCGGTGGTAACCGGCGAGATCCTCATCGGCATTCTCTTAGGCCCTTCTGTTTTGGGTTTGGCCTATCCCCAAACCTTTGCCAACCTTTTTCCTTTATACGGTTCGGTGGGCATTGCCCTCGACGGCATAACCAAAATATCGGCCGTGCTGCTGCTGTTTGTCTCGGGCATGGAGGTGCAAATGCAACTGGTTTTAAAACAGCGCAAAGCTGCCTTCTCCACCAGTCTGTTGGGCATTGTGTTTCCGTTTGCCGTAGGTGCGTACCTAGCATGGTTCTTCCCTGAAAAATTTGCGGCATCGTACCACGATAAACTCCTATTCTCTCTGTTCATGGGCACGGCCATGGCCATTTCTGCGCTGCCTGTGATTGCGCGAACGCTGATGGATTTGAATCTTTTTCGCTCGCGCTTGGGCATGATCATTTTAGCCTCGGCCATGTTTGACGACCTCATCGGTTGGCTTATATTCTCCCTCATCATCTCCATCATGGGGAAAGGGAAAGACCCCAACATCATCTGGCTGGAGATTTCCATCATTTTGGGTTATGGAATCTTCATGTTGTCTATTGGCAAAAAACTCATCGACAAATCCCTGCCTTGGATCCAGAAAAAATTTGCCTGGCCAGGGGGCATTCTCTCGCTTTCCTTGGTGGCCTGCTTCTACAGCGCGGCCTTTACCGAAAGCTTAGGTATACATGCTGTTTTGGGTGCCTTCATTGCCGGCATTGCCGTGGGCGACTCTGTGAAACTGAACGAGCGCGCGCGGGAAATCATCCACCAATTTGTGACCAACATCTTCGCGCCCTTGTTCTTTGTGAGCATTGGACTCAAAGTAAACTTTGTGGACAATTTCAGCGCATCGGTAACCGGCTGGGTATTGCTTATTGCTTATGTGGGCAAAATGTCGGGAGCCACGCTGGGAGCGCGCATCGGCGGATTTAAATGGAACGAGGCACTGGCTGTTGGAGCCGGCATGAATGCAAGAGGAGCCATGGAAATCATCTTAGGAACCTTGGCTCTTCAGGCGGGTTTGATTCAGGAAACCTTGTTTGTAAGCTTGGTGATTATGGCTTTGGTAACGAGCCTCACCAGTGGGCCCCTCATCAAACTGTTTTTGGGTCGATCGGGGTTTGAGGGGCTTGTTTCTCCACCGGGAAAAGGCTGAGCAGAAGGCCAAAGAACATGGTTCCTGCTTGGGTTTCCAGCATACACTCCACCATCAGATTCAACACCAACACAAGCACGAGCACCGTGCCCCAGATGCGGTTTAACGCAAAATGCCTGCGGCCTAAGTTGCCCAGCATGATGAGAAACAGGAGCAAACCCGGGTATCCGGTATTTAAGAAAACTTGTAAAAACTGATTGTGGGCATTGAGCTTTCGATCTGCCATTTCTACCCAACCTTTTTCGCCGTAGCGCTGCACCAGCATGGCCTTACCTGCGCCGGTTCCATAACCCCACAAAGGCGCATCCTTGGCCAATTGCCAGCCTTCCTTCCAAATAGCAATGCGCATTCCGGTGGAACCCGGCGAGAAATCGCCCTTCCACGCTGTGCTTTCCGAAAACTCCTGAAACCGCTCTTTGATACCGGGTATGTGCATCAGCACCTGCGCAGAGGCAATTAAGAGCACAAAAAAACCAATCCACCACCGCGGCTGGTTTCTACCCCGAAGCAACGTAGAAATGCCAAACAACAAAACCATGAGCATCCAAGTTGCCAGGGCAGCTTTGGAGGAAAGGAAAAACAAAAACAGGGTAAGCGAGAACGCGTGAAACAAACGAACCCGAACCGACTGCGCCAAAGGGTTCAGCCAAGCATCCATGCCCAGCACCACCAACACATACAGGCTGAGGTAAGAGGGGTGCAGGCGAGGACTGAACTGCTGGTAGGCAAACTCTAAAGGGTTATGCGAAAGATGGTATCGATATAATGCTTGAGTAATGAGAACCCCAAACGCGAGCCAGCAACCCAAACGCAAGAAGCGAAAGAACAAAGCCAATGAACCCTGTCCCGTTCGGTGCATCCACCAACCGGCAACAGGCAGCACCAGCAAGCTGAGCTTAGTTTCCGGATCGGCAGGCTGTGCACCGCTACCGGCCCAAAGCAAACCGAGCGCGCACATCAGCCAAAACAAGGGCCCTGAAAGCAACACCGAAATCGTAACCCGAAAGCTTTGTGGACGCCCACATTCCCAAATACCCGAAGCCACCAAGCAGAAAAGCAGAAGAGGCACAAAGGGCGTAGCTACAGGAAGAAGGAACACAGACCCTACCCAAAACCATTCCGATAAACCTTTGGGCATGGGTAAAGTTAGAGGAGCCTTCATATAATAAAAAAACCTATGATTTATAATTTGCCCTTACCCAGATGTTCTTCGAGAAAGGCCTCAAATCGCGCTGCAATCAAATCGCGTGAGAAGTTGGCTTGTATATAACTACGGCCACTTCGGCCCATCTCCTGCCGTTGGGTAGCATTACCGGCTAGCTGAGAGGCCGCCTTTGCCAAGGCATCGCTGTTCTCGGGTTCAAAAAACAACCCGGCTTGGGCTTGGTCGATGAACAAGCTCCTCGATTCCCCGTCCACACCCAACAAAAGAGGCTTTTCCATGGCAAGGTTCTCGAAGATTTTAGAGGGAATGGCCCCTAGAAACAAATCGAGCTTTCGCAGGGGTACCACCGCCGCATCGCTGGAGGCAATGATCCAAGGCATTTCCGATTTGCCTACTACATCGTAGAAATGCACATGCGGTATGCGTTCCGAAACCACACGGTCCATGAGCCTCTCCTTCTCCGGGCCGGCACCTAAAAGCAACCAACGCGTTTGGGCGCCTGATCCGAGTTTTGCCGCAGCATCCAGGATAACATCCAACCCTTGAGCATGCCCAATGATGCCGGCATACAGCAAGAGCACATCTTCTTCGGCAAAACCTTGATTGCTCCGCCAGCGGCGATCGAAGGCTTGTGGATCGTAAAAACCACCATCCACTCCGTTGGGCAGCCAAAAAACGTTTTTGTTGGGCATACGTCGTTGAATGTCGTGCACGATGCCTTGGGTTTGTCCGGTAATGAGCCGTGCTGCCCGGTAGGTGCTTTCCTCGAGCCGCGTGGTGAGGGCCAGAATGCGCTTATTTGTTACCAAGCCCAGCTTCTCGGCACTTTCGGGCCATAAGTCGGATACGTTAAAAAGTAAAGGCGTGCGCTTCACAAATGCAAGCCATCGGGCAGTAAGACCCAAAAACAACGGAGGCGATTCGCAGATGAGTACATCGGAGCGCTTCATTTTTAAGGTTGCCCAGATGGCTGCCGTAAACACAAAGGAGAAGTAGTTGAGCAAGCGAGAAAGAATGCGTTTGCTTGATGAAACCCAGATCCAGCTTCGGTAAACGTGAAGGTTGTTCATGGTTTCGGAGCAGAACCGCTTGCCGCGGTATTCAGGGTGCACCTTCATGGCCGGGTAATTGGGCATGGCGGTGAACACGGTTATGTCATGTCCACGCGCATGAAGACGCTGTGCCAATTCATAAAGACGGTTTTGGGGTGCTCCCACCTCGGGAGGGAAGTATTGGCTGAGGATTACGATTTTCATGTCAACACCGTTCTATAAGCTTGTATTTGTTGGGCAACGTTTTCAGAAAAGCGGTAATGCGCTTCTACAAATGCGCGTGCTGCTTTTCCTTTCTCCCTGCACAGGTTAGGATGCTCTATGGCTTCACGCATGGCTGCTTGCAGCTCGTCTAATGAAGAGGCTATGAGCCAGGCACCGGCAGGTGCGTCTACCACCTCGGGTATGCCGCCCACGCGGGTAGCAATTGCGGGTACTCCATGCGCAGCAGCCTCTAAGATGGAAACACCAAAGCTTTCGAAACGAGATGGATTTAACAAGACATCCATTTTCTGATAATATGCCCCCACCCGATCATGCGGTACACGGCCAACCCAAGTAATGGCGGTTGCTGCCTCGCTTGCGGCAGCCTTGGCTTTCAGCGTCTCGAGCATGGGACCATCGCCCACCATGAGCAGGCGAACCAACGGATGCAAACGGTGTGTGGCTACAAAGGCATCCAGCACCCAATCGGTTCCGTAAACCTCAGCCATGCCTTTAACATAACCAAAAACAAATGCCTCGCCAACCCTTGGCTCGCGCACGATGGGCAGCGGATCGGGAACACCGAAGGGAACAACCGTTACTTGGTTGCGCGTATGCTTGCGGGTTGCCTCGGCCAAATGCTTGCTGGTGGCAAACACCATTCGAGCATCGTTGAGATTTTTGCGCAAAAGGGCGGCATTAA